>CATJIF010000135.1 GCA_949740445.1 uncultured Peptostreptococcaceae bacterium
CATAAGTTTGTCGTAAAATGGCTCAGCAACATTCATATCCTTTACTGTAATCTGAATATGGTCAATAATCGGTTTCATTTCTTCCTCCTCTCAATTTGTTAGCCAATATTGTCGGCCATCTCTGGTGCGCTCCATAAATCCATACATTATGAGGTAACGCCGAACAGTCATATAATCGTCATAAATTGGCTTGAGAATTTCATTCACTTCACACTCGCTATATTTTTTCCCGTATTCAAATTGCTCTGCAATTTTCCCAAGAATAACAACCTTTTTCTTTTCCTTTGGCGAAAAAGATTTAAGAACAAGTGGATGGGTGCTGGAAAAAAAGGTTTCAACAATATGTTGCTTTTCTTCCTCTGTGATGAGATAGCGATCATCAACATAAATTGCATTGTTATGAATAGGTATAATTTGTTCGGCAGAGAGCGGTTCGTCCTCAAACACCAACTCATACATAGCCAAATAAAATTTAGCTTGCTTTGCCTTTTCACGGAATGTAAAGCGTTGCCTGCGAATTGTGGCCTCTGTCACATTTAGTTTTTTCGCCATATCCTTATCAGATAGTTTGGAATAGAACATAGCAAGTAGCTCTCTTTGGTTTTGGGTTAAAGTATTATACTTTGACTCTGAATATAGTAGCTGTGTTAGATTGCTGCTGTGTCTCTGGCTGATATGTTTTATTACCGCAGGCTCAGCCATAAAAAAACTCCCGTCAATTTGAAACACCTGACCCACATTAAACACTTGCCCACAATGATTACAGACATAAGCATCCTGATCTTTGTCATACCTGTACCCTTTTTTGATTTCATCAAGTTTCATTTTTCCATAGTCCATAGATTCCTCCTTTCTGTAAACATATTATACTTTTGTTTATTAAAATTGTCAACATTAAAAACAACACGAAATAAAACACTCCAAATAGTAAAATGAAATTGCATTCTAATATTTTAAGCCGAAATGTACAATGATACAGGATGATATGAGAATGGACTAATATGAAAGAAGATTTTACTTTCATGGCTTGGACTTGGCTATCACCTTCCAGCTCGTTACCATATTCGACATTTCCGTAGACCAGTTTTTCTATGCGGAAGGACACCCGGGTGAGGACAGCTGCCGAAAATCTATGGATGTAATGCTGAATTCAATGGACGAAAAAGAACTCGTTGTTATGAAAGCCACTGCAGAAGGATTAAAAAACCGCTCTTTGGAAGAGCGGCAGATGTTGTAAGTTGCAATCTATATTTACTGTAAGCCTTTGTACACTAAAACATGCGTTGTTTAAGACAGCGGCATTGATTCTGGCATCTGCGGTTTACTCCAGTATCAGCGTCTGCCCTGTGGATGCCAGAACGCAGGTTTCCGGGAAGCAGAGCTTCAGATCCATGGTGGCCATCCTGCCCGTGCAGTGCAGCGGCAGGATATATTCCAGCCGGAATTTTTTCAGCTCGTCCATGATGTCCTTTCGTCCGGCTTCATCGAGAGCGTGCAGGTGCATGCCGGCTACCAGCGCCGAAATCTTCTTGTCCGGAAATTCCCTTTTCACGTGCTCTAAAATGGGAATCACGCCTTTGTGGCTGCACCCCGACAGCAGAAAGAGCTTCTCTCCTTCTTCAATGACCAAAACCTGTTCGTGGTCCATGGAGTCTTCCTCCAATTTACTGGAATTCTTCCCCTTGCGGAAAAACTGCTCCGCCGGAGCCCAGCGCCGGTTGGCCGGAATGTTGCTGAGAAGGTACATGTGTTCTGCGATTTGCACCCCCTGCTCTGTCAGACGCAGCCGCGGCTTCAGCATTTCTTTCAGCGCATCGCTCCATAAAATCCCGCAGTTGTAATCGTCGATTTCCTCACTAGTCATACCGTAAAATTCATCGAAGGCTTCTTTATGTACGTAAATCGGAGCTGTCTGATTTGCCTGGATAAAAGCCTCAATTCCGCCAGTGTGGTCGTAATGCCCGTGGCTGATGATCAGCGCCTCCGCTTCGGCCAAATCCACGCCTACCTTCTTCGCATTGCCGGCAAACATATCGGATGCACCTGTATCGAACAGTATTTTCCTGTCGCCGCTTTCTGCAAACAGCGCAAGCCCCCACTCTGCACAGCAGTCGGGATGATAAGTCTGATTGTCCACAAGAATTGTAAGCTTCAAAAAATCCCCTCCTTAATAAAAACCTCAAACCTTTGCCAGAACCTCCGCGCCGCGGATATTCTTCATTATTTTAATTTTATCACAGCGGTATCAAGCGCAGCAATCCTTTGGGAAAAATCGGTGGCATTTTCCTTTCAGAGATGGTATGATATGTTCATAAGAGATAGCAAGCGCAGTCGAAACACAGATATCCGGCACTTTTGTCAGCAGTTTTCAGACATCAGCAAAAAAAGTAAAATGACATCCCGGCTGACTTGCGTTGGTATAGACAAAGGAGGAACTGCCATGACAGAAGAAACGAGAATGATTTTGGATCAGCTGCAATCAATGGATCAGAAGATTGGTCGGATATCCGAAGAAGTATCGGAAATCAGAACGGATGTGAACGATCTGAAAAAAGATGTGATTGTTCTGAAGGACAACGATAAAAAAAGAGAGCAGCAATTAAAGCTGCTGCAGCTGACCGTGGAAAACGAACTGAACCGCAATATTCAGTTAATAGCCGAAGGACATCTCGACCTCGACCGGAAGCTGACCGAAGCCCTGGGCGTAAAAGCGGAAAGAGAGTTAATCAAAGTTCGCCTCAATATTATGGAAAGCGAACTCCGCCTGTTAAAGGCGCAGATTGGGTGAGAACCCCAACATAAAAGAACATAGAATATTAAATATGCCCCGCTTCTTTACGGAACAAGTGAAGAGGCGGGGTGTTTTTTATTTCTATTTACTTATGTTATACCCTATCCTTCCGCCGCCATCTCTGCGGCAACCTCTGCCTGCAGCGCCGCAAATTCCGCCTTAACCTCTGCCATCAGCTGTGGCGAGGTCAGAAGCTCCGCCCCGGTCAGCGCCAGGGCGGAAGCGCCCAGCCGAAGGGCCCGGTCGCCCGCCTCCGTAATCGTCAGGTCGGCAAATTCTTTTGAGTGCAGCTGATACTGCGGACAGTCCATGCCGACCCATGGGTGAATCGCAGGAACGCGGTAGCTGACATCCGCCATGTCCGTGGAACCGCCCGAAAAAACGTGGGGCATCTCTCCGCCGCCCAGCTCCGCATAGAAGCGGTTGAACACATCGGAAACCGCCTGGTTTGTCCGCATATCGGCATTGGCCGGTTCGTTGCGCCAGATGCGCCAGGTCGCGCCCACGGCCTTTGCCGCAGCCTCAGCGCAGCGCTCAAACATCTGCCGGATCTTTCGGATGGTCTTGACATCTTTTGCCCGTACCAGATACTTTACGGCGGCATGGGCCGGGATAACGCTGCACTTTTCGCCGCCGTCTGCAAAGACGCCGTAGATATTGGTGTCTTTCAGATACTGCTTTTCGAAGCCGATCAGGCTGTAAAAGTGCACTGCTGCATCCAGCGCGTTGATGCCGTCTTCCGGCTGGGTTCCCGCATGGGAAGAGCGCCCGTCAAATTCCACCTGCCAGGAGTCGATGGCCATGGTGCCGTCGCTGGACAGGTTGACAATGTTGGGGTGCATCATCATCATCACATCCGCTTCGTCAAACGCCCCCTCCTCGCTCAGCTGCACTTTAGTGCAGAGGCATTCTTCTCCCGGCGTGCCGTAAACGATAACCTTTCCGCCGATTTCGGGCAGCACCGCCTGCAGGCCGAAGGCCGCTCCCAGGGCTGCCGTTGCGATGATATTGTGGCCGCATCCGTGCCCGATGCCTGGAAGGGCATCGTATTCAGCAGCCAGTCCGATGGCCGGGCCGGGCTTTCCGCTGTCGCATACGGCACGGAAGGCGTGGGCAATGCCGTGAAAATCCTCACAAACCTCAAAGCCGTGTGATTTCAGCGTCTTTATTAAAAGCGCGCCTGCCTTTTCTTCCTCGCCGCCCACCTCGGGGTTTTCGTAGAGAAAGTCCCGAATGCTGCGAAGCTCTGCTTCGCTGTGTTCGATGGCCGATAAAATAGTAGTCCGAATTGTGCTGTCCATGCCTTTCTCCTTCCTGTGCTGCCCGCCGTTGCTCTTGCGTGCTGTTTTGTGTATCGCCGACCTTCCCCGCCGGTGTGCCGTTTCTGATGCAAATTGGTTTTCTGCCTGCGAAGCGGATTCGGTCTTCGCTACTGTAACAGCTGCGCAATCAGCTGCCCGTCGATGTTTCCGCCGCTCATTACCAGCGCGATGTTTTTGCCGCCGATGCGTTCCCGGTTCTCCATCACCGCCGCTACTGTGGTTGCGGAGGCGCCTTCCACGACAAATTTTTCTTCCATAATCATGTGCCGCACTGCCCTGCGGATGGTTTCTTCCTTAACCGCGATCAAGTCGTCGGCATAGTCCTTCAAGAGCTCGTAGGACAGCTTGCCCACACCGCCCACCAGCGCATCGCAGACGGTTTCGCCCGTAGTGGGATATTCCTCATAAAATACGCCGTCTGCATAAGAGCGTATCATGGCCGGGCAGGCCTCTGTCTGCACGCCGACGATTCGTATGTCCGGCTTAATCGCCTTTGCCGCCACGGCGATTCCGGTAATCAGTCCGCCGCCGCCGATGGGTACAACAATAGTGTCGATATCCGGATTTTGCTCTAATATTTCGATGGCGATGGTTCCCTGGCCGCCGTAGATTTTAGGGTCGTCGTAGTAGGGGTCGATATAAGTGAGGCCGTGTTCCTCGATGTAAGCCATTCCCAGCGCGTGCGCTTCGTCGTAATCCCTGCCCAGCTGCATCACCTCAGCGCCGAAGTAGCGGATTCTATCGACCTTGCTTTTCGGCGCAGTCTGCGGCACGATGACCTTTGTGTTTTGAATTCCCAGAAGCGCAGCAGCATAGCTGACCGAGCAGCCGTGGTTTCCGGAGGAAATCGTAGCCGCGCCGCGGTCTTTTTCCTGCTGCGACAGGCTGAGCATCTTGTTCAGCGCCCCGCGGATTTTAAAGCTCTTTACCTTCTGAAAGGATTCCAGCTTAAAAAAATACCGCCGCGTGCCGTCTCCGAGATAAAACGATTCTTCCAGCGGTGTTTTGCACACGAGCCCTTCAATCCGCTCGTACGCCTGCTTTACATCTTCGTAACTAAAAGCCATGGGCATTTCCTCCTCTTTCCTTGCACTCCCCTGCGCTCCGCCTGTTCTCTTTGCCAAAAGCCTTCTCTTTTCCTGAAAGGCAGACAGACCAATGATCGCTTTTCTTTTGAAATCGCCGATTAAAGTATCTTTGTTTTTTATTTTATCACAGCTTGTCCTTTGTTTTTTATGAAATTTCAGCCGTTTTATTGTTGTTTTCACAAAGCTTATGCGGCCTTCCGGCCAGCGTGAAATCTCAGGGCAGCCGCATTTCAAGCCGCTGGCAGCAGCTGGATTCCCCAGGGCCACAGCAGAAACCACAGCGGCGGGATCAACAGCGCCGGCAGCATGTTCAGCGTTTTGCAGTCTTTGATGTTCAGAATCGAAAGCCCGGAGCTGGCGATGAGAAAACCGCCCACGATGGAGATTTCCGTCAGCAGGTCTGCGGTCAGGAAATCCGCTAAAAAGCCGGTTCCCAGGTAAATGCTGCCCTGCCAGCAAAAGAGAACCACCGCAGCGATAGCGATGCCTATGCCGTAGGTAGAAGCCAGCACCATCGAGGTTACAAAATCCAGCGTAGCGTTGGTAAACAGATAGGTATTGTCGCCGTAAAGGGCGCTCTGCATGGGCCCCAAAATGGACAGTGTTCCGATGCAGAACAGGAGAATGGCTGTGGAAAGCCCTTTTGCCAGCTGGCTGGCCCCAAACCGGGTGGTCAGCCGCTGAAATTTTCCGTTGAGGTCAAGCATTGTGCCGATAAGACTGCCCGCAGCCAGGCTGATGATAAACAGGACGGGAAACTGGCTCTTCGGCATGTTCTGCACCACGGCGTTGATGCCAAGCCCCGCCGCCGCAAGCCCCATGGCCGTGTACAGCGCGTCCTGATATTCTTCTTTAATTCCCTTTTTAATGAGGCATCCCAGGCAGCTGCCTGCTAAAATCGTACCTGTATTTACGATGGTTCCTATCACGTGTTTTCCTCCCTGCCGCTTCTCCTTTTCCGCTTTTTTTCTACCCCGGCAGCTTTTTCAGCGCTGCTTTTCTTCTTCCATTTTTTCGGGCTCTTTATTGGCTCGATAAGCGGAAATCTTTTTACAGGCCTTTATACCTGCATCAAAAAATGTATTCTTAGATAGGGATATTATACTCTCCTCTGGCAAAATCAGCAAGGGAAGTATATGTATTTCGAAAACAAAGAAGAGATCGCGGGTCTTCTGGTGCTCAACAGCATGCAAAAGCTCTGCGGTTACATCGCTTCCGCCTTGGAGCAGCAAGAAACGACAAAAATGAGATACGATTGTATCTGCCGTGGATTGGTTCGGTATCAGGAGGAATATCCTTTTTATTTCAAAATGGTGTTGGATAAAATCAACATTGATTTTGAAAGCTGGGATTCGCTGCCAAAAGAAAGAGAAACCTGTCGGGTTGGCGAAGAAATCAACGAAAAAATCAAAGATTTTTTAATCTCCGGGATGGAGCAGGGAGATTTGCGCAGTGATTTGAAAATTATGCCTGCCATTTTTCAGTTTTGGGGTATGCTGTCGGGCCTTATTCAACTTGCCGCCAAGGAAGAGGACTATATAAAAAATGCAATGGGCCTGTCGAAGAGCCAGTTTTTAGAGTCCGGTTTTCATATGCTGTATCGTTCGATTGAAGCCAGGAAAAAGCCGTATGCGGCGGCACAGCAGATGCAAAATGCCGCCAAAGCAGGCGTTCACAAGGATTGAGAGGTATTTGCAATAAAACGATCCCAAAAGAAAATCATTTTACTGATCGCCCTGCTTCTTTTCCTTACCTGCTTAATCAGAGGCGCTGTTTACTTAAAAAGTGTGGCAGACTATAAACGAGCCGTAGAGGAAATCACGTTTGATGACGTAAATATTTCCGATATTCCCGACGGAGTTTACATCGGAGACTGTGACGTGAATTTTATATACGCTAAAGTGGAAGCCATTGTACAAAACGGAAACATCACGGATATTAACCTCCTGGAACACAGGCACGAGCGCGGCAGGTCCGCAGAAACCATCCCTGGCAAAATAGTGGATGAGCAGAGGATCAACGTCGATGCCGTATCCGGTGCAACAAACTCAAGTACCGTGATAAAGAAAGCCGTGGAAAACGCCATTCAGCAAAAACAATAAAATCTCAGTACATCGGGAAGAGGTGGGCGGACGAAAAAGCCGGATGCCTCTTCCCTGGTTCTTTATTCCGAAGGCAGCGATAGCTTTCGGAAAATTTTCAGATCGCTGGCGCTGCATGCTGCCATATACCTTCCGCACCGGCTGAACCCACAGGCGCGGATTTCATAATCCTCGAAAATAACGCTGCACTGTTCCGGTTTACTGTACCAGGATGCATATTTTGGCATGAATACCACCTGTTCCTGCGGCCAGTATGGCGCAATTCGCTCAAGAAAATCACCCGCTTCCGAACACAGCCGCAGCCCACCGCCGCCAATTCCCGCAATCGACACGATTTCATCCCCAAGCTCCTGCGCGCAGGCGATCAGATTGTGTTCGTCGTAATTTTCATCGCAATATGCTTTTGCGCCTGTTTCGCAGTCGATAAGGCTCTGGCTCTGCGAGGAGATGCAGATCAGTTTTTCTGTATATGTCTCTGAAAAACCAATATACAAAAGCCCGCCTACAGCAAAGGAAAACTCCTGCCAGCCCTGGGGCACACCTCTGGGAATTCTGCCGGCCAGTTCTTCTAATCTCCTTCTATTTTCATCTTCTATACCGAACACTTTTTATTTCTCCTGATGTATAGCTGCTGCGAAAAACACGTTATTTTTGTCTGAATGTCCAGATCGCAACCCTGCTCTCCCGCTCAAATCTGTCAAAGCGCCTTTTTATCTGCCAGCGGTCAGGCCCTTGCGCTTTATGAACGGCATCGTCCGCCCGAAGCTTCGCCGGCGGAACCGATGCCTGTGATTCCGGCAGCTGAACGAGTTCTGCCGGCCGGGCGGATGTCTGCTGCCTGGCGGTCTGGACCAACTTCAAAGACGCAGCCTGCTGCGCTGATTCCAATGGCTCGCCAACCTGCGCCGACGATAATTGTGTAGAAACTTCCGCCAGCTTCCGATGCAGCATCTCGATGGCTTCCCCATTGTTCTGCATACTATCGGATGTGCTCTGCAATAATAGGATCTGATTCTGCAATGATTGCCGCTGTACCTGCAATCTTTTTATATCATCCTTGCTGCCCTGTTGATCGCTGCGCTCGCTTTTCCTAGTGCTGCGTTTATCGCTTTGCCGCTGCCGCATTTGTGCGGATGCAAACAGCCTCTTCGCTCCTGTGTTCATGCCCAGCGGGTTGACATATCCCAGCTTTATCTTCATCGACATTTCTCATCCCTCCTGAAATCCTCCCGATGAGCCCTTTCCTACCAACAAGGTGTTTCGGCCATCGGGAAAAATTGCGATATGGTATGCTTCACTATATCGCACAACTCCCTGAAGAAAAAGCCCTTCTGCGCAAACGGCAGCTTTCCCTTCGCATCTGGCAACATTCCCCGTATCCCATTGCCTTTCCTGATTGGTGTTGCTGAGCGTTATTATCCCTTCTCAGCAGTCTGTACAGAGCAAAACGCTCAGGCGAAAGCATCCGTTTTCCTGCGCGGTTTCCATCGTTCCTTGATATTTTTCTGCTGTGCGCCGGATGTTGCCA
>CATJIF010000136.1 GCA_949740445.1 uncultured Peptostreptococcaceae bacterium
GTTAATGGTATTTTCCTGTGTGATAGGAATTTCCGTAGGCGTTGTCGGTGCGGTGTTCCACATGGCAATCGAACGGGCGACAGCCCTGCGTACAGACCATCCCTGGCTGCTTTATTGCATGCCTGCGGCAGGCGTTGTCATTATTTTTATGTATCAGTTCTGCCATATGGAAAAAGACAGGGGAACGAATTTTGTACTGACTGCGGTGCGCGAGAACGAACCGATGTATCTGCGGACGGCACCACTGATTTTTATTGCGACAGTGCTGACGCATCTTACCGGGGGTTCTTCCGGCAGGGAAGGTGCAGCCCTGCAGCTAGGAGGCTCGATTTCCAGCAAGATCGGTCGGGTCATGGGGCTAGATGATAAAGATGAGCGCATTATTACCATGTGCGGCATGGCGGCTGGCTTTTCTGCCCTGTTTGGAACGCCGATTACAGCTGCTGTTTTCGCCATGGAGGTCGTCAGTGTTGGCGTAATGTATTATGCGGCGATTGTTCCTTGCACCCTGGGAGCGGTGATTGCAAAACTGACGGCGGAGCAAATCGGCGGCGAAGCCACGTTTTTTGCGCTGCCGGAAATTCCGCAGATTGACGCGCTGTCGATTGCCAAAGCGCTGGCTATGGGCGTTCTCTGCGCGCTGCTTTCAGCGATTTTTTGCTACGTAATTCATAAAACCCCGAAGTTATATGCCAAATATTTGCCAGATCCGGTGCAGAGGGCTGCAGCAGGTGGTTTTTTTGTAATACTGCTTACGCTCTTTGTACAGAGCCGGGATTATAATGGCGCGGGGATGGAGGTTATCGAACGGGCGCTGCAAGGGGAGGCCTCAAGTGGAGCGTTTGCACTGAAAATTCTATTTACAGCCATTACGCTGGGAGCCGGCTTTAAGGGAGGAGAGATCGTTCCAGTATTTTTTACCGGAGCAACTTTCGGATGCGTGGCAGGAGGAGTTTTGCGATTGCCTGCAAGCTTTGGTGCAGCGTTGGGAATGACCGCTGTATTCTGCGGCGTTACCAACTGCCCCATGAGTTCGATTCTTTTGGCGTATGAGCTGTTTGGAGGGGAACAGCTGGGCTTGTTCGTTCTTTGCATCGCTGTGGCCTACACATTGTCCGGATACTACGGGCTGTACAGCGAACAGAAGATCGTTTATTCTAAGCTGAAACCGGAATTTATTGATAAAAAGGCGCACTGAGAATATGTGCAAAAAAGCAAGGCCCACGCTTTGAATGTTCCCGATACGGATAAGAAATGGACAAGCCCGAGGGAGCTGACTGTTGAAGAGTACAAACAAAAGGGGAGTTCGAAATGAGAAGAAAGAAACAGTCGGAAGGAGAAAAAAAGAGACAAAAAGGGATGACGGTGCTGCAGTGCTTTGGCCTTACATTCCTGCTGGTATTCAGCGGGCTTTTAGGCGGCTCCATGCTGCTGTCGCAACGCATGTTTTCCGGCACAGAAACGATTAACGATGTAGAATTCCAACCGCCAGTAGAGGAGCTGGAAGAGGAATTCGGCACAGATAACCGCGTCAATGTCCTGCTTTTAGGGATGAACGACAATCTGGCGGATACGATTATGGTCGCTAGTTTCAATGTAAAAGAAAAACATCTGGATCTGATTTCCATTCCGCGGGATACCTACTACGAGCGCAGCAATTTCTACAGCTCGGCGGCACAGAAGATCAACAGCATTTACAATACGGAAAAAGAAGACGGTATGAAGAAAATGGCGCAGGCGGTCAGCGAGGTACTCAATGGAATGCCGCTGCACTACTATATGGCCGTGGATTATAAAGGCGTAGCCAATATCGTAGACTCTATGGGCGGTGTTACGTTCAATGTGCCGTTTCACATGCGCTACAGCGATCCCACGGATAAGCCGCCGCTGTATATCAACATTCCGGCAGGCGAACAGGTGCTGGATAAGGATAACGTGGTGGAATTTCTCCGCTTTCGAAAGACTAATGTACGGGGATATAAGGGCTATCCCGATGGCGACGAGGGGCGCATCCGAACGCAGCAGGAATTTATGAAGGCAGCATTTCAGCAGGCGCTGGATTCCAACATCTTGAAGGTAGCCGGAAGCGTGCTGAACAATGTAGACAGCGACCTGTCCTGGGGCGTAGCGGCAAAGCTGGCACCCAAAGCGATGGGGATGAGCGCAGAGGATATGTCGGTGTGGAAGCTGCCCGGCGAAGCCAGAACGGCAGCGACAAAAAAAGATTCGACGCGGCTGTCCTTTTACTTCGCCGATAAAGAGGGGACGACAGAAATGTTAGATCAGATATACAACGGCATACCAGAGCCAGCGGCAGGCCCTGAAGGCAGCCCGCAGGAAACCGCCGGAGGCGGTGTGCAGGATGGCGTCTGATACGGGCGCAATCGTAAATTTACTATATTTTATCAGAAAACGAAAAAATTTTAGAAAAGAAAGAGGATGTATTTCAAACAGCCTCTTTCTTTTTTTGTAAAAAAGCGATAAAATAAAGAATAGCGCATTTTAGAAGCACAGGGGTAGCTTCTGGTGCACGTAAAAGCAAAAGTCAAAGGGAATACGGGGAAAAATACAGATATGAAGAACAACACCATTTTTGATTTTTTAAAATATTTTATCATTGCATTTATTGTGATGATGCTGATTATGACGCCTGTGCGCATGCTGTTTCGGACAGTGGGCGATATCCAACCCTTCCAGCCGGAAGAAAATCTGATGGACAGCTTAAATTACATCGTAGGACGTGACAGCCCGTTTTTCGAGGCGTTTCAGGATAAGGCCCGCGTCAATTTCCTGCTTTTAGGAGTCAACGACGGCCTGACCGACACCATCATGGTCGCAAGTTTTGATATGGATGCACAGCATGTGGATTTGATTTCCATACCGCGGGATACATTCTATCAGCGCCCGGGATATAACGGAGCGGCGGAGAAGAAAATCAATGCCGCCTATCGGGGCTCCGCGATCAACACGGCGCAGGCGGTCAGCGATGTGCTTTTGGGAATGCCGCTGCATTATTATGCAGTGATTGAATACGAAGGGGTAAAAAATGTGGTAGATGCGATCGGTGGCGTGCCAATGAACATCGAATTTCACATGAAATACAGCGACCCCACGGATAAACCGCCTCTGTATATCGACATCCCGGCGGGCCAGCAGGTGCTGGATGGCGATCACGCCATGCAGTTTTTACGCTACCGCAAGGGATATGTCGAAGGAGATTTAGGCCGCGTAAAAGCGCAGCAGGAATTTATGAAATCGGCATTTAAGCAGGCGTTGAATTCCAACCTGCTAAAGACAGCCGAGACGATTTTTGCTAATGTGGAGTCGGATATTACTCTCGAAATGGTGGGAAAAATTGTGACCAAGGCCATCGGCATGGAGGGAGGAAGTATCGCCACATATATGATGCCCAATACGCCCGATCCGGAGGCACCTTACTACGTGTATCCAAAGGCAGAGGAAATCGGAGAAATGTTAAAGGAGATCTATTCCATCGAGCCGGAAACTACAAGCGATGGGGCGATTGCCGGTGGAGAGGGTGACGGCGCGCAGGAAAGCGCCAACTGATGGCTGTCACTTCTGCACAGCAGTTGACAGAAGGAGAAAAGCGCGCTTGGCAGAAGGCGACGTGTGTGTGTTTTCGGAAAAGCAAGAGGTAATACATGGATGAAAAGACTTTAAAATCGAAAAAAGTAGCAGAGCTTCGGGAGCTTGCAATGCAGCTAAAGCTGAGCGGATATGAAAAGCTGAAAAAAGCAGAGCTTTTGGAGCTTTTGCTTCAGAATACAGCGCAGGAAGAAGCGGAAGGACAGTCCGCCGCACAACCCGTGCAGGAAACGGCGGAAGCAGAGGCGCAGATACCGCCGCCTAAACAGAAACAACCGCGCAGCGCGCCAAAGAGCCCGGAGATGCAGGCGGCACGTTCGGGCCGGAGGCAAGGGGCAAAGCGCACGCACGACGAAGGCCGAAAGGCAGTGCCAAAACCGCAGGTGCAGGAAGCATCCGAACAAGCAAAACCCGCACAGGAAAAATCCGTGCAGGAAAAGCCACAGGAAGGCGGCAGCCGTCAGTCGGGACGAAAGCCGCAGGCGGAGAGGCAGAGCCATTCCCGACGGTCGACAGAACCAGTGCCTTCCGAAAAAGAAGTGCGCGTAAATGCAGAAAAATATGCGGAAAAGCCGGATGAAGCACGACAGAGCAGAGAATTGCTGACAGAGCCGCAGCCGGAGGTGTGCGCAGAGGGCTCTGTGGTACAGCAATCAGAACCACAGGTCTCTAAAGCACAGCCGCACCGTACAGAGCAGCAGGAAATCCGGGCAGAGCAGCGCCACGAGCAAAGGCAGGAAGACCGTCCGGAGGTAGAGGGAATCCTGGATATCGCCGAAGGCGGATTTGGTTTTCTGCGCTTTCATAATTTTCTAACCAGCGAGCGCGATGTCTACGTGTCTCCTTCCCAAATCAGACGATTTAACTTAAAAAAAGGCGATAAAATACTCGGAATTACACGTCGGCCCAACGAGGGTGAGAAGTTCGGTGCTTTATTATACGTAAAAACAGTCAACGGCGACGAGCCAGGAGTATCCATGCGCCGGCCGGATTTCGATGATCTGACGCCGATTTTTCCCAATGAACGTTTAACATTAGAAGATGGAACGCGGGATTTATCCATGCGCTTAATCGACCTGGTAGCACCGCTGGGCCGCGGCCAGCGCGGCCTGATTGTAGCGCCGCCCAAGGCGGGAAAAACCGTGCTTTTAAAGCGGGTCGCTGCCAGCATCGAGAAAAAATATCCGGAGATCGAATTGATTGTTTTGCTGGTGGACGAACGTCCGGAAGAAGTGACCGACATGCAGCGTTCCATCCGGGGCGAAGTCATCTATTCTACATTTGACGAGCAGCCGCAAAATCACGTAAAGGTAGCGGAGATGGTAGTTGCCAGGGCGCAGCGCTTGGTAGAGCACGGACGGGATGTCGTCATTTTGCTGGACAGCATTACGCGGCTGGCCCGCGCTTACAACTTAGTCGTTCCGCCTTCCGGACGGACGCTTTCCGGAGGACTGGACCCGGGAGCCTTGCACAAACCGAAGAAATTTTTTGGTGCTGCCAGAAATATGGAGCAGGGGGGGTCCATTACCATTCTGGCGACAGCGCTTGTAGAAACCGGCAGCCGCATGGATGATATGATCTTTGAGGAATTTAAAGGCACCGGAAATATGGAGCTCCATCTGGACAGGAAGCTGTCGGAGAAGCGGATTTTCCCGGCGATCAATTTGAATAAATCGGGAACCCGCCGCGAAGACCTGCTGATGACCCAGGAGGAGTTAGAGGCGGTATGGATTATGCGCAGGGCCATGGCCAATATCGGAACGCAGGAAGTAACGGAGCGGATGATCGACCAGATGGCGCATACGCGCACGAACGAAGATTTTATTCAGGTGCTGAAGAAAATCGGGTTGGAGGAGAGAGATGGATCTAAGTAAAATTTTTATAAAGAATGCCAGCCCTACTAAAATTGGCGGACAGGCAGTGATGGAGGGCATTATGATGCGGGGCAAAGACCGCATCGCAACGGTAATCCGAAACCCGAAGGGCGGAATGCGCATCCGGGTGGAGCCACTGAAAAAACCGGGTGCGTGGAAAAAAATCCCCATTTTACGCGGTGTGATTTCCTTTGTCTCCTCCATGGTAACCGGATGCAGCATTTTGATGTATTCAGCGGAAGTGTTGGAGAGCTTCGAAGAGGAGAGCGAGGCAAAGCCGGAAGAAACGGACCGGCTGACGTTATTTCTGGAAAAGCATTTTGGCGAAAAGGGAGCGCTGACGGCAATGCTCTACATGTCGGTGGTCGTTGCCGTTTTGTTTACCGTCGGTATCTTTATCGTTTTGCCGACGTTTTTAGTCAGCGCCTGCCGGCACATAACGGAAAATGAAATTCTGCTGAATCTCATTGAAGGCGTTTTGCGCATCTGCCTGTTTGTAGGCTATGTGGCTGCGATTTCCAGAATGCCGGAAATCCGACGCGTATTCCAATACCACGGGGCGGAGCACAAGAGCATCCACTGCTACGAAAACGGGCTTGCACTGACGCCGGAAAACGCGCAGACGTTCGAAACGCTGCACCCTCGGTGCGGCACCAGCTTTATGATGTTCGTCATGGTCATCAGCCTGCTTTTGTTTTCGCTTTTGGGATGGCCGAACCTGCTTCTGCGCATTGCATCGCGCCTGGCATTGATCCCGCTGATTGCCGGCATCTCTTACGAGCTTTTGCAGTGGGCGGGAAGAAGCGACTCTGCCATTGTAAAAGTTCTGTCGCTTCCGGGCATCGCTTTGCAGAAATTGACGACGCGCTGCCCCGATATGGAGCAGCTTGAAGTTGCTATTGTCGCCTTGAAAGCCTGCCTTGTAGAAGACTGGACGCCAGAGCTTGTCATTGCGGATATCGACCCGCAGGGCAATGTAACGCAGCGACCGGATCTGAAAGAGGCGGAGCTTGCCAAAAAGAACGTATAACCGGAAGAGGCAGAAGGAGTAAACAGTAAGGAGAGAGCAGAATGGGACTGCGATTGAAGGAAATTTTAGCCATTGCGACGAATCGTTTTCAGATGGAAGGCTGTCTGGACCCGAAGCTGGATGCCGAGCTTTTGATGATGTATCTGCTTCGCGTGGAGCGCAGCTATTTTTTCACTCACATCGCGCAGGAATTATCAGATGATCTGTGTGAAGAGTATTTTGTGTTGATTGACCGGCGCGCATCTGGCGTGCCGATACAGTATATTACAGGCGACCAGGAATTTATGGGGCTGCGCTTTTTTGTAAACGAGTCGGTGCTGATTCCCAGGCAGGATACCGAGCTTCTGGCAGAGACAGCGCTCAGCGAGCTGAAAGCGATGAAAAAACCCTTTGGCGGGTTTGAAGTGCTCGACCTGTGTACGGGCAGCGGCGCGATTGCCGTCAGCCTCAGCTATCACATGCCAAAGCTGAAGGTAACGGCTTCGGACATCAGTAAAGCGGCGCTGAATGTAGCGAAAAAAAACGCGCAGGCGTATCAGATAAAAGATATCATTTTTGTAGAGGGAGACCTGTGGGAGCCCTTTCCAGTCAATGTAAAAAAACAAGTGGGGAAGAAGCAATTTGATTTGATTGCGGCAAATCCCCCCTACATACCGAGTTCGGTGATTCCGACACTGCAGCGCGAAGTCAAAGACCACGAGCCCCGCATAGCCTTAGATGGCGGAGAAACAGGCCTAGATTTTTACCGCAGGATATTGGAAAAAGCCAGTTGGTTTTTAAAGCCGCAGGGCGTAATGCTGCTGGAAATCGGCTGCGAGCAGGGAGTGGAAGTCTGCGGGCTGAGCCAAAGCTGTGGATTTACCGCAGAGATTTTGCAGGATTTAACCGGGCGCGACCGCGTGGTACGGCTGCGAAAAAAAGAAGAAAAAGGCGCTGACAGAGCAGCGGAGTAATGATAATATAATAATTTCATCGAGTAGATTGCCCCTTGAGGGAATCAATAGAGCATAAAGGATTGAGCAAACTATGAAGTTTCAGTTGACTAAATACCAGGCGCCGGACTTTTCGAAGGCGGAATTTGCAGAGGCCCCCAACGCCGTGTGGCGAGAAGCAGAAAAAGACTGCGTTGCTCCGGAGGGCTATCATGCGACCACGATATTTCCAGAATATTTTAAAGTGAACGGAACGTGGGTGCTGGCAGAAGAAAGCCGCATGGACTGCGTCGCTGTCTGGGAGGATGGCAACATTGCAGTCAGGGAGTTTCGCAATCTGAAGCGGGGCGACCGGGTGTTCTGCGGCCGCACGGAAAACGGGCAGGAAGGCATCTTTGTCCACGCTGGCGGCTTTTCGGAAGGAGCGGGCGACGGTGGAGATACCTTTGTCTTCCGGCAGAGACGCTCTCGCGAAACGGCATTTTCTATGGATTATGAATTTTTATACCAGCTGCTGCGCCACGAGCGCGAAAAGGGGTATGTCGTGTGGGTGATGGGGCCTGCCTGTTCCTTCGATGCCGATGCAAAGGAAGCCTTTTCCAAACTGGTAAGAAACGGTTATGTCGATGCGGTTTTAGCGGGCAACGCATTGGCTACGCACGATTTGGAAGGCGCATACCGCGGGACGGCCCTGGGGCAGGACATCCGCACCCAGCGCTCCGTAAGCGGCGGGCATTACAACCACATTGATACGCTGAACCGCGTGCGCAGCTACGGTTCTATCGCTGCTTTTATCGAGGGCGAAGGAATCGACAGCGGCATTATGTACAACTGCATCAAAAACGGTGTGCCCGTGGTTTTGACAGGTTCGATTCGCGACGACGGGCCAATGCCGGAGGTCTGCGGCAATGTGTACGAAGGGCAAGATGCCATGCGGGCCTGCGTAAAGAAGGCGACGACAGTCATCTGCATGGCTTCCATGCTGCATTCCATCGCCACGGGAAATATGACGCCTGCCTTTCGGGTGTTAGAGGATAAGACCGTGCGGCCGGTTTATTTTTACAGCGTAGATATTTCCGAATTTGCCGTTAATAAGCTGGGCGACCGCGGAAGCCTGCTGGCAAAGAGCATCGTTACCAACGCCCAGGATTTTCTGGTCAATATCAGCAAGGGCCTGGGGCTGTAACCGGCAATCGTGCGGCTGGTGCTTTGATGTTCGCGGGCATTGGGGAGGACGAATATGCGATTGACGCAATTGCGTTACTTTATCGAAGTAGCCGAAGCGGGCGGTGTGAATGCTGCGGCCCGGAAGCTGCACATTTCGCAGCCGACGATCACCACCGCGATCCACGATTTGGAAGCGGAGCTGGAGACAGCGCTGTTTCACCGGATGAAACAGCGGATGGAGTTGACGGAAGAAGGGCGCTTTTTTTACAGTCAGATCCTTCAGCCGATGGCCGCCCTGCAGAGGGCAGCAGAAGATACGAAGACCATCAGCCGTGGAAAAAACGGCGTGCGCCTGGGGGCGCCTCCCATGATCGGACGGTTTTTAGTGCCGCCGATTCTCAGTGAATTTAAGCGGAGCTATCCCGATGCAGAGTTAAAAATTATAGAAGCAGGCACAGACGAGCTGAAACGCATGATGGTAGAAGATCAGGTGGATATGGTGCTGATGATCGGCGAAAGCCAGTACAACATCGGCTTCGAACAGTATGCTCTGATGCACACGCAGTATGCGTTTTACGTGGGAAAGCAGCATCCCCTGGCGCGCAGGTATCTGCGCGAGGAGGGCTTTGCGCCTCTGTGTTTGCAGGAGCTGGCCTGCGAACCGCTGGTACTGTTCGATAAAGGATTGTACTTAAACCAGCTGATTGAGCAGGCGTTTGCAAACGAAGGGCTTACGCCGGATGTCGTGCTTTCCACAAGTCAGATCAGCATGATTAAAGAGCTGACAGCGCAGGCAGTTGCTTCGACATTTCTCATGCGCGAATGCGTGGAGGAAAGGGATGCCATGGTGGAGATCCCCACGGAGCTGTCGCCGGAGATTACCATTGTCGCTGCCTGGAAAAAAGGGCAGGCGCTGCGGCCGGCAGCCCTGCGGCTGTTAAAATTCATGCAGGCGATGGGGCGACACGAGCGAAATAGGCGGCGGGAAATCGCTGGTGCAGAAGAGCAGAACATATAGTTTAGAACGGAGGCAGTTGGGTGAAGGAGCAAACGAAAGAACAAAAGCAGCGGGAAGCCGTGTCGGAGATGTCCATGACGCAGGAGGAGAAGATGGGGAATATGCCCATCCGTCCGCTCCTGTTTCAGCTGGCAGTGCCGACGATTACGGCGCAGCTGATCAACGCGCTGTACAATATCGTCGACCGCGTGTATATCGGCCACATTCCCGGCGTGGGCGGAACGGCGCTGACATCGCTTGGCGTGTGTTTCCCGCTCATTATCATTATATCGGCGTTTTCTATGCTGATCAGTGCCGGCGGAGCAGCACGGGCGGCCATTTTTATGGGGCGGGGCGACCGTTCTACGGCAGAGCGGATTTTAGGTAACGCCACATCAGCGCTTTTAATCATTTCTATGGTTTTAAGCGTCTGCTTCTTTTTCGGCAGGCAGCCGCTTCTGTATCTGTTTGGGGCCAGCGCTGCGACTTATGAGTACGCGCAGTCCTATTTCCGGATATACCTGATAGGAACCGTATTTGTACAGCTTTCCATGGGCTTAAATCCCTTTATTACCACGCAGGGATTTACAAAAATTTCGATGAAAACCGTACTCATCGGTGCTATTATCAATATTATATTGGACCCGATTTTTATCTTCGGACTGGGCATGGGCGTAGCAGGGGCAGCCTTGGCTACCATCCTGTCGCAGGCAGTGTCGGCGATCTGGGTTGTACGGTTTTTAACAGGCAAGACGACTCTCCTGCGCATCCGTGCAAAGAATATGAAAATCGAAGGAACGCTGCTCGGGCCCTGCGTGGCGCTGGGCTTTGCCCCGTTTGTTATGCAGGCGACGGAAAGCCTGATTATCCTTTGCTTTAACGGCTCGCTTCTCAAATACGGCGGCGATATCGCCGTCGGTACCATGACGGTGCTCTCGTCGGTGATGCAGTTTGCCATGATGCCGCTTTCGGGGTTGACGCAGGGGGCGCAGCCGATTCTCAGCTACAATTTCGGGGCGAAAAACGCACAGCGCGTGCGGCAGACGTTCCGCCTGTTGCTGAAATGCTGCCTGACGTATTCCGTCTGCATGTGGTCGGTCTGCATGGTGGCGCCGGCTTTGATCGGGAAGGCATTTACCAGCGACCAGGAGATCATTTTCATGGTGGAGTGGGCGCTTCGCGTCTACATGGGCGGCATGGTGATTTTCGGTGTACAGATTGCGTGCCAGCAGACCTTTGTGGCGCTGGGCAATGCAAAGACGTCGGCATTTCTGGCGATACTGCGGAAAATCATCCTGCTGATTCCGCTGATTTTTCTCTTTCCGCAGTTCTTTCCGGTGCAGAAAAAAGTATTCGCTGTATTCCTGGCAGAGCCGGTAACGGATCTGATTGCAGTCAGCGTAACGGCAACGCTGTTCCGGCGGCAGTTTCGGAGCGCTCTGGAGCAATGAGGAAAACCGGCGTTTGACGAAAGAAGCAGAGAAAAGAAATCGAGGAAAGGCGCAGCCGCCCGATGATTTGAAATATATTTTTCTGTTGTTTTGAGTACAATAAAGAAAGACCGCATTTTTGCAATCAAGGAGGAGCCTCGTTGAATCGCAGCAATTTTACCGTTATCAAGGGCGGAAGCCAGATTTCCAATCATCAGGACCGCCGGTTTATTTCAGCATACGTTACGGATACGCGCCTGATGGGCGTCGTGGGACTGCATCTGCATTGGGAATTGCTTGCGGAGGGCATGCCCCTCAATCTGCATCAGTTCTTTTATTTCGATGCAGAGGAATACGGCATCGACGATTATAAAAGTTACATCGGCGATGACAGCGCAGAGGTACTTTCCATAGAAGAATCCATGTTCGGCAGCCTGGGAGGCAGAAAAAACTCGCTGACGCAGAGAGAGGCCAAATACCTGATACAGGATTTTTGCAGGGATTCGCAGCTGCTTGGCGTTCCCCTTCCAGAACCGAAAAGCGAGTATGAGTTTCTTCTGCGCGAGCCGGTTGCTGCCGATAGCGCCCTGCTGAGCGCGGTATCGGAAAAGATGTGCGTAGAGCTGCAAAGCGACCACGAGCTGGTCCATTACTTTCTGATGCGCTCTTTCGGCAAGGATAAAAAAGGGCTTTCTTATATCTGTGATTTCAAATCCATCGACTCGGGGCGCGTGCAAGATGTGTCGGAGCCCCACTGTGCCACGCTTTGCAGAAATATGGTGGAGGAGTTTATTAACGCCGATGGTTCGATTTCTTACCTCAGCGAATCGCTGGTAGAGGTAGATCGAATCAATCAGTACCGACTGGTAATTACGGAGATTTTTACAAATAACAAGCGAGTGACGGCGGCCAGGCGCCTTTCCTCATTTACTGTAAGCATGCAGGAGGTTGCGATGATGCTATCGCGGACAGAGTATGTAACGGTATTTGAAGTGTTGTCGCCACCGGAAGAATCGCAGCGCAGTTTAGAACAGGTGCTGGGAGCGGCTGTGGAGAGCATGCACGAAAACGGAAAGCTGTTCGTTTTGTTTCACCGCAATAACGAGCATGTCAACCGGCGGGTATTTCGGCTGAACGACGATATTCAAAGCCTGTTCTTTCTTACGGATTTCGGGCAGATGATCGTGGCAGCGTACACGCTGCCGGCCATTTGGGAGGCGGAGCGCCGGCTGCAGAAGAGCCCGTTGGGAATGCTGTTAATCCCCACTGCAAAATTCGAGTTTAAAGAACCCGTGCTGTTTGACTTCGTGCAGAGCGATTACGAAGACTTTGAAGATTTTTTAGATGCAATTAAGCGCGACGAATAAGCGACGGCAGCTGCACATAAAGAAATGCGGCTGCCGGTTTCTATTTTAATCGGAAAAATGTATACAACCGTGTAACATGCGACCGATTTCTGTGTTATATATACAGAAAGCCTGCAAGAAAAGTCAAACGGGAGGGCGGATATGGAACAGCAGCTTTTATGTCAACTCTATCAGAGATATGCCGGCGAGCTGTCGCTGTATCTGTATTCGCTGTGCGCAGACCGGGAGCTGGCAGAGGATTTGCTGCAAGAAGTATTTTTAAAAGCGATGCTTTCACTTTCACCTGCGCATACAAATTTCCGGGCGTGGCTGTACCGGGTAGGGCGCAACCTGTGCTTTAATGAGATGCGCCGGAGGAAGTGGGAGCAGCCGTTGATGTATGCGGGGCTTTTCGGGGAAGGAGTACCGTTCGAAGAGACTTCGTTTGCCGGCCAGGCCCGGAAGGGGCAGGCCGGCAAAGCTCGTGGCCGCACTTTGCCAAAGAAAGCGCAGGAAGGCGCAACCGCGCAGACGCCGCTTGCCCTGCTGCTGAAAAAGGAGGAATACCAGAGGCTGCATCGCGGCATCTGGCAGCTTGCACCGGTGGCGCGGCAGATAATTGTTATGCAGTATTTCGGCGGACTTTCGCAGAAAGAGATCGGAGCAATTTTGGGGCTTTCGGCGGGAAATGTGCGAATCATCGCCTTTCGGGCCAGAGCCCAGCTGCGCGAATTTTTACAGGAAACCATGGATGAAAAGACGCAAGAAGTGTAGAAGGCAAAGAATGCAGGCGGAAAAACAAAACATACAGGTGACGGCGGAGAAAGATCGGGGGACAAGAGATGGAATGGAGTGAACTGGTTCGGAAATATAAAGACGGCAGCGCTGCGCCGCAGGAGCGAGCGCTCGTGGAAGAAGAGCTGGAAAAGCAGCAGCAGCTGAACGATCTGCTGTACAGCGAAATCGAGAGAGAATTCAGTGCAGAATCGGGGTTCGAGCGCGAGGGTCTGCCGCTGGCTCCGGACAGGCACGATGCGGAGGCGTTTACGAAAATCGTACAGCGGGCAATCCGCCGGGCGTTTTTAAAAGCCGGGGCAGTCATTACGGCGATTGTACTGAGCCTGACCTTATTCATCTGTTACGGATTATCGCCTATTGTAGATATGCTGTACTACGATCCGGCGGGGAAAGTGTTCTGGGATACAGGCAGTGAAGAAGGCAGCTACAGCCCACAGCTGGGTTCGGATATGGGAACCTATACCGAACTGCGCTGCCCGCTGCGCCGCTTTGATGATGGAAGCGTTTTTCGGCGGGGCTATGGCGTATATGATTTTCGCCTGCATCAAAGCGTAGTTCCTTCGAGCCTGAAAACCGGCAGCTTAAACGGCACGATTCGGCGGGGCGACATCGTCTTTTACAACCCGGAGCTTGCAGAACGGTCTTCTATGAACAGCTTCGCCAATTATACGACAGAAGGCAGGGTGAACAGCTGGCAGGAAAGCGAGTGGAACCGCTGGGAAGAAGAGCAGGTAAAAAAGAAAATTGAAGCAATGCGGCCGGGAGAGACGGCGGAGGCCTATGTTTCCTTTACGCATCTGCTGAGTTTTGAGGAATTGCAGCGCCTAAAAGAAGAAACCGGCAGTCCGGTCTGTTGGAACCTGGTGATTACAGATGACCTGCGAAATGATACAACAGGATATTCCTCTGCGTTTTCCGGAAGCTTCGGCTATTATGATGTTTATACATTTAATTACGAAAAAACGAATGTTCCTACGGTGCGGGTGTTTTCCAGAGAAGACGAAGAAAAAACGGCGGAGAGCGAAGCATTTGCGAAAGAGCAATTTTTACGCATGTTGGATTATCTTGCGCAGCAGACAGCGTTTTTGGAGATGATGGACGACCGGCCGGAACATTACCAGCAGGCGGCGGAGTACGTGCGGCGGCAGGGACTGAGCTTCGGCGGCCTGGCAGTCTGCGCCGACCGGGAGCAGCTACAGAAGCTGATCGACCATCCGCTGGTGAGTATGGTGAAGGGGCTGGAATGAGAAGGAACATAACAAAATGATAGAAACATAATAAAAATGTAACAACAACATAAAAAGAAACATAACAACATCATAGGAACATAAGAAAAGATTTCATTTATTCACTTTTTTGTTATGTTCTTATTATCTGAAAAGAGGCATGCTTATGTTGGAAGAGGAATTCAGAAAGCTGATTTTAAGGATTCAGCAGCGAAAATGTGAAGAACATACGCTGGAAGTAAAGACTGCAAATAAAGGATGCCCGGAGCGGCTTTATGATTGCGAAAAGCTATGCGAAACACCTTAAAATAGA
>CATJIF010000137.1 GCA_949740445.1 uncultured Peptostreptococcaceae bacterium
CAGCTGCAGATCAGCGGCGCGCTGTTTCGCACCTATATCACGGCATCCGATGGGGAGTTTTTTTATCTGATCGACCAGCACGCTGCTCACGAGCGGGTGTTTTACGAACAGCTGCTGGCGCAGTACCGGGCGGAGGAAAAGCCCGCGCAGCTTTTGATGCTTCCCATCGTAAAGGAAGTAACGCCCGCTGTAGCGGAATTAGCTTCCCAGTGGCTTTCCTGCCTGCGGGGCTTCGGCTTTTCCGCAGAGGAATTCGGCAGCCGTTCCTATGTAATCCGGGAGATTCCCCTGATGATGAGCCAGCAGGAAGCCGGCGACTTTCTGGACTATTTCTTCGACAATATCGAAGAAGGCTTTCAGGCAAAGGATCAGGCGCGCATCGACAAAATCATCGTGCGCTCCTGCAAGCAGGCGGTAAAGGCCAACGACGCGCTTTCGCCGGAAGAAATCAAAAGCCTGCTTTCACAGCTTTCGGAGACGGAAAATCCCTTTTCCTGTCCCCACGGCAGGCCCACGTTTATTAAATTTTCCAAATATGAAATCGAAAAGATGTTCAAACGCGTATGAAACAGAAAAAAGCAGTAATCATAGCCGGACCGACGGCTGTGGGAAAGACGGAATGCGCCATCGAAATCGCATGCCGGTTTCACGGCGAGATCGTTTCGGCAGATTCCATGCAGATTTATCAATATATGAATATCGGAAGCGCCAAGCCTACGGCAGCAGAGCAGGCCCGCGCCGTACACCACTTGATCGGAGTGGTCGATCCGGCGCAGCCCTTTTCGGCAGCGCAATATCAGCGCATGGCGAAAGCCGCCATTGCGGATGTGGCCGCACGTGGCAGGCTTCCGGTCATCTCCGGAGGCACTGGCCTCTACATCAATGCTCTGATCTACGACATGGACTTTTCCGCTTCGCCCTGCGACAGCCAATACCGCAGCGAATTGCTAAGGCTTTCACAGCAGCAGGGAAGCCAGGCGCTGCATCGCATGCTTGCGCAGAAAGATCCAAAGGCAGCAGAACGCATCCACGAGAACAACGAAAAGAAGCTGATCCGTGCGCTGGAAATCCTGCACCAGGGACAGGAGCGGGTGAGGGAATTTTCCGAATCCTTTCAGCCGGCAAAGGATTTCGACTATATCCTGGTCGGCCTTTGCCGTCCGCGGCAGGAGCTTTACGACAGGATCAACCGCCGCGTGGATCTTCTGATGGAGCAGGGGCTTTGCGAAGAGGTGCAGTCGCTTCTTGACATGGGGCTCTGCGCGGAGCACATTTCCATGAAGGGCATCGGCTATAAAGAAATCATCGGCTGTCTGCGCGGGGAGTACAGCCGAAAACAGGCGGTGGAGCTCATCAAGAAAAATACCCGCCACTATGCCAAGCGGCAGATGACGTGGCTGCGGCGCTACGAATCCATGCGCTGGTTTTCGCTGTCCGAGGGAATTCCCGCAGCAGAGCAGTCAGGGCCCATCGCCGCATTTTTGGAAGGAGAGTTGCAACGGTGAACGCAGAACACAGGCGGGAGATTCACATCCACAATAAAAGCGACAAGCCCGACAACGTGGTGTGGAAGGAAAACCAGATTGTCGAGCAGTGCGAGGAAATCCAAGGAGAGCTGCCCGGATGGCTGCGCGGTTATTTTGCCTACCTGCGGGGAAACCTGCTGCCCATGTCGCGGCTGGGCTATCTGCGGGACATCCGCTTTTTCTGCCAGTATCTGATCGACGAAACGGAGCTGACGCAGGCAACAGTGCCAAAGGAGATCAAAGAAGCGGAATTTCGGAAGATCGACGCCGCTGATGTCAATCTGTTTATCGACTACTGCCGCCGCTATAAAAAGGAAGCCGACGGCACGGTTTACGTCTACGAAAACGCCAACAAATCCCTGGCACGCAAGCGCTCCTCTGTCTCCGTGCTGTTTAAGTACCTGTACCGCGCCGGGGTGGTGGAAAAGAACATCACCGACGGCTTCGACCCCATCCGCCTGCCAAAGCCGGGCGAACGGCAGATCAAAGCGCTGCAGGATGACGAGGTCATGCGCATGCTGGATGCGGTAACCACGGGCGAAGGGCTGACGAAGCACGAGCGGACCTACTGGGAAAAGACAAAGTACAGGGATAAGTGCATCCTCTTATACTTCGTTACCTATGGCCTGCGGCTGTCGGAGCTGCAGCAGCTGAACCTCAGCTCCTTTCACTTTTCCCGCGGGGAATTTACGATCTACCGCAAGCGCGGCAAGGAATCCTCCATGCCCTTAAACCAGACAGCGCTGAAGGCGCTGCAGGATTACCTGAAGCTGGAACGCCCCGAAAGCGAATCGCTTTCGGAAGACAACCGCGATGCGCTGTTTTTATCCCTTCAGGGAAAGCGCATGACAGAGCGGCAAATCCGGGAGCTGGTAAAAAAGTACACTTCGATTTGTATGAATACCAGCCGTAGGGCAGGCTACAGCCCTCACAAGCTGCGAGCCACGGCAGCGACCTCGCTGATTGGCCGGGGAAACGACATCTACGATGTACAGGTTCTTTTAGACCACGATAATGTAACTACCACCCAGCTGTATGCTGCCCACAAGCTCAATACCAAGCGTGAGCTGATCCGCGGTTTTGAATGGGGTGAGGATATGAAAGAGTATTTGCAGGAAGAAAAGGAGTAATACTAACCATGCAGAAAAATACGTATTCGCTGCTGCAATCCATGAATATCAGCAGCAAGGTACTGGATGCCATCGACAGCGCAGAAAAAGAAGTTTCGGGCATTTTTGAAGAATTGGACGACATCATGGCGTTTAATCAGTATAAAGTATTGAACGCATTTCAGAAGCACCGCATCAGCGATATGCACTTCCAGTGGCACACGGGCTACGGCTACGACGACCCGGGCCGCGAAGCGCTTGAAAAAGTGTACGCGGAGCTGTTCCACACAGAAGCAGCCCTGGTCAGGCCGATTATTGTAAATGGAACTCACGCATTAACCCTTACTTTAACAGGCATTTTGCGTCCGGGCGATCAGCTGATCTACTGCACGGGCAAGCCCTACGATACGCTGGAAGAGGTCATCGGCCTGCGCGAGCAGGGGCGCGGCTCTCTTATGGAATTCGGTGTAAGCTACGACCAGGTAGAGCTTCTTGCCGATGGTTCCATCGACCTTGCGGCGGTCAAGGCGGCGATTACGCCGGCCACCCGCGTGATGACCGTGCAGAGAGCCACCGGCTACGGCTGGCGCAAGGCCATTACCATCGACGAAATCGAAACCTGGGCCGCCTGCGTGCACAGCGTCAACCCGGATATTATCTGCATGGTGGACAACTGCTACGGTGAATTCTTAGATACCAAAGAACCGACAGAGGTGGGGGTCGATGTGGTGGCCGGTTCGCTGATTAAAAACCCCGGCGGCGGTCTGGCTCTGACCGGTGGCTACATCGCTGGCAGGGCCGATCTGGTAGAACGCATTTCCTATCGCATGACTTCGCCTGGCATCGGCGGCGAATGCGGCCTGACCTTCGGACAGACGCGGACGATGTTTCAGGGCCTGTTTATCGCACCCAAAACGGTCAACGGTGCGGTCAAGGGAGCGATTCTCTGCGCTAAAGTCTTTGAACGCCTGGGCTTCGACGTCCTTCCAAAGGCGCAGGACAAGCGCAGCGATATCATCGAAGCGGTAAAATTAGGAAGCCCGGAGGCAGTCGTCGCCTTCTGCGAGGGCATCCAGGCGGCGGCGCCTGTGGATTCTCACGTTACGCCGGTTCCCTGGGATATGCCGGGCTATGGCGACCCCGTCATCATGGCGGCAGGCGCTTTCGTCCAGGGTTCTTCCATCGAGCTTTCGGCAGATGCGCCCATCCGTCCGCCTTACGTGGTGTATTTTCAGGGCGGCCTGACCTACGAGCATTCCAAGTTCGGCGTGATCAAAGCCTTGCAGGCGCTGTACGATAAAAAGCTGATCGCACTGTAGCGCAGAGGGGAGCGCTGCAGTGCCGCCGGACTTCCGGCAGCGGCCTCGCTGACCGGCCGGGGCAACCGACGGCTGAAGTACCAGCTGAGACGGCCGAAGAGACGGCTGAAAGGGAAGGGGATTATTTATGAAACAAACGAAATCCAATCAATGGACAACCGCAATTTCTATCGCAAAACTTCTGCTGCTTCTGTTGCTTTTAATCGCCATTCCGATTCTCTTGATACAGCGCTGCCCGCAGCTGCTTTCTCAGTTTCGGAACATCGAAGCGCTGAACACTTTTTTAGACCGCTACAAAATGGCAGGGGGCTTTATCTATGTAGGGCTTCAGATTCTGCAGATTATGATTCCGGTGATTCCCGGGCAGGCGCTGCAGCTTGCGGCCGGTTACATGTATCACTTTTTTCCAGGGCTCTTTTTATCGCTTCTGGGCATCGGCCTCGGTACGGTGATTTCCTTTACCATCGCGCGGGTTTTAGGGCACGACGCCATGGTTCTGCTCTTCGGTCAAGAGCGCGTACAAACCTTCGTCCGACGGCTGAACAGCAAGCGGGCCTATCTGATTATCTTTTTGCTGTATCTGATGCCCGGCTTTCCCAAGGATTTTATCTGCTTTGCCGCAGGCGTATCGGAAATCCGTCTGGTTCCATTTTTAATCTTATCTCTCGTGGGAAGAACGCCGGCGCTGGCCCTTTCGATTCTCATCGGAAACATGACCCGCGTAGGCTCTTACAGCGGTGCGCTGGTTGCCGTTGCTGCCGCCGCTCTTCTGTTCGTACTCTTCTTTTGGAAGCGCAAGGCGCTGATGGCGCTGTGCGACGACATGTACGAACGGTTTTCCAGGGAAGACGAACAATAAAAAGTGCGGCGGAACGGGCCCTGTACAGGGCTCGGCCGCTGCGGAAAAGGGAGACATATGAGCGTTATTATCAATAGAGCGATCCTTCACATTTTAAATTTTCATTCCGGTACTTCTGTGCTGTCGCAAAAGGAGCTGGATCTCACCGAGGATGCCATACAGGAATTTGCAGTCAAACACGTAGAACATTCTCTGAAAGATGCCGGCCGCCATCACGGCAAATTTCTGGAAAACAGCCGCTTTTCGCAGATGCTTGCCCGGTACGTAAAAGGGGAGATCGACTTTATCAGCCTGTCCTCCGAAACGGCTACGCTGCTTTACGATCAGCTGGAGCGTGCGGAAGCGATTCATCCTATCGACGTGATCGCGGTGGAAATCCAAAGCGACGAAGAACAGTACACCGGGTTTTTATGCTTTGAAAATAAAGTGGGATATACCCATCAGGTAATCAGCGGCGGCGATGGTATCAGCAATGAGATTCTGCGCCACTATGCCATTTTGCCCAACCCCTCGCAGAAGCTGGGCTCCTTTGCTTTCGTTCGCCTGTCCGATCAGTCTATCGTCTTTGCCGATAAAAAACGCGTGGTCGATGGAGAAGAAACATATGTTCTTCCTGAGCGCGTTTTGCAGTGCAGCTGGCAGATTTCTTCGAGGGAAACGGTAAAATTAGTGAATAAAATCGCAACCAAAGTAGCGGAAGAACACGGCGCCAACAGCACGGTGGCCGTATCCCGCGCCAAATCCTATATCGCCGAAAACGCAGAGACTTCGGAGCTTCTTTCGCCGATGGACATGGGACAGGAAATTTTTGCCCAGTCGCAGGTTATGCAAAGCGAGTTTCGCCACCAGATCCGCGAAGCGGGACTGGATGCCGCTGTTCCTGTAGACCGTTCCTATGCGCAGAAAGCGGGGAAGAACCACCGCATCCGCACAGATACCGGCATTGAAATTTCCATCCCTGTGGATTATTTCGATAACGAACAGTACGTGGAATTTATCAACAATCCCAACGGTACGCTTTCCATCGCCTTAAAAAACATCGCAAAGATCACCAACCGGCAGTAGGGCCGGCGTTATTGTCTTTCTACCGCTTCGGGCTTTCCGCAGCGACGCGCCTTCAAAAGCGGCAAGCGTTTTTAATCGCTTTTAAAATATGGAGAACATTTGTTTTTATAAAAAGAACAAATGTTTTATTTTCCCCTTTACAACGAACATATATTCTGTTATGATAGGAACATCAGGACGAACAAATGTTTGGATAGGAGGGTACAGCGATGGAATACAGAAGAAAACGCTACCGCATAAAAAACAGATTTAGATTTATCACCTTTGCCAGCATCGTTATGGTTATTATACTTTTGATTACCAGCTCCGTGTTCGGCATGGATCGGGTCGTCAGTCTGTCCGCATCGGAATATGCAGAAGTCCGCGTGCAGCCCGGCGATACGCTCTGGGATATCGCCCGCAGATACGGGCCAGACGATATCGACACCCGGCGCATGGTCTACGAAATCTGCCGCTGCAACGATATCTCCGCCAACAGCATCCATCCGGGCCAGGTGCTTCTAATTCCCGAATATTTTTAAGGTACTGGATATCCACTTCATCAAAAAAAGTCGCTTAAATCGAAAAATAGAGCCTCGCTTTTTTAACCGTTGAAATTTCAACGAGATTCGGCCTTGGTTCAGATACCTTGTCGCAATTATAGAAATCAATGTGAATTTACAGGAGAAAATTGAATGAAAAGAGAGCTTGGAATTGCAAGATGTGGGTTGGCCTGTTGCCTGTGTTCCGAAAATGACCACTGCGATGGCTGCCATTCTGAAAAATGCCCTGATAAGGAATGGTGCGAAAATCGAAAATGTTCTATGGCGAAAGGAATATCCAGTTGCTTCCAGTGCGAAAGCGACTGCCACAAAGGGCTTTTATCAAATATAAAGCCATACGTATTTACGTTATTTGCCAAGCAGTATGGATTGGAAGCCCTGATGGGCTGCCTCGAAAGAAATGAAACAAACGGGATTGTTTATCATCGTCAAGGAATATGCGGCGAGTACGATGATTTTGATGATGTGGAAGAATTGATTAATTTTATAAAAAATGGCAAGTGTACATAATAGAATCGGCTGACGGCTGAAATCAGCGAAATCGACCAGTTTTCTTTCGCATTTTAATAACTATTCCCAAAACATACATTTTAGGAATAGTTATAACTATCGACTTCACCCCCTTTCTATGGGATTTTCACATAGCTGCGCAGTGTTTGCTCTAAAAAGTTGCGCAGTTCAGCAGATTACATATTCCAAAGTAAAAATACGCAAAAAATAAAAACCACCGGCAGGCAATCTGCCGGTGATCTGTTTTCTTTGCTTATTCTTGGTTGGCTTCCTGCGTCAATATGTAAGAGGCGCGACGGATAAAGTCTTCGAACATGGCAATATCAATGTCGTTGGAGGCAAAGCAGACGACAAAGGGCTGTTTTGCATAGACGACGCCTACATCGTGGCTCTTGTCTTCTTCTTCGCCTGTTTTGTGAGCGACGGGGAACCCCATGGGAAGCTTACCAGGGATTTTGTGGTTGATCTGCTGTTCCAGCAGGATGTGCTCCAAAAGCTCGGAAGATTCCTTGTTGATCAGCGTTTTATGATACATCTTTTCCAGCAGAATACCGATTTCCTCCGGAACGAAGTAATTCTGAATGCCCTGGTTTTCCTTTTCAAAATCGTAGTATTCCCGGTTAAACTGCGTTCCCTGCATGCCCAGCTCGTGAAATACCTCGCTTATGCGTTCTGCGCCGTAGTGCCGGAACAGCGCGTTGGTCGCCGTATTATCGCTGATGGTAATCATCAGCTTGTACAGCGTTTCCACATCTAAATCCACATCCCCTGTCATATGTTGCACCGCTCCGCAGCCAGGGATTTTCTGGTCCTGACGGATATGAACCATCTCGCTGAAATCCGTCTCTTTGCGGGAGCGCAGCAGCAGCATTCCCATCAGCAGCGGCAGCTTAACAACGCTGGCTGGAAGAAATGCTTCTTTTTCGTTAAATCCGAGCGTTTCACCCGTAACGATATTCTTATAATAGAAGCCTACCTTCCCTTTCATGGATTGCAGTTCCGATAAAATCGCTTTTTTGCCTTCGCTGAGTTCAATGTTGTTTTGCAATGTCATTCGTCTTTTCCTCCCTTTCGCAAAACGTGCCCGGCCCTTGCACTGGTATGTACGCCATCCTGCGCCGTCAATGTGCCGTTTACATACACCCTGTGAATCCCCTGGCAGGCTTGCTTTGGCTGATGAAAGCTGGGGGTATCGCAGATGGCATTAAAATCGAACAGCACCAGGTCTGCCCACATGCCTTCGCGAATCAGTCCGCGGTTTTGCAGGCCAAGGCGTGCTGCCGGAAGCCCGGTCATCTTGTACACGGCGGTTTCCAGAGAAAACAGCTGGCGCTCCCTGCAATACTTGGACAACACCCTCGGGAACGTGCCGTACCAGCGGGGATGCGGCTGTCCGGGATATTGCAGAGATACGGCATTTCCATCGGAACCGATCATCGTAAAAGGCTGCGACATAATGTACTCGATATCTTCTTCGCACATGCCGTAGTTGACCTCGTTTACCCTGCCCTTTTCTTCTAAAATCAGGTCAAAGCAGGCATCCGCGGCATCGACACCGCGCAGAGCGGCGATTTCCTCGATGGACTTGCCGACGATGCCCTGGTTTTTCTCGCTGGCAGCATAAGATACGTAGATGTCGCCCCAGCGCCCCACGTGGCTGGCGTTGCTTTCTTCCTTCATCCTCTGGCGGATTTCCGGAGTCTGAAGCCGCTTCATCAGCGCTTCTACCCCGCCCTCGAAAGCCCACAGCGGTACGTTGCTGTCCAGCGTGGTGGAAGATGCCCGGTATGGATACTGGTCTGCCGTAACATCCAGCCCTTGGGCGCGGGCCTGCTGAATCATGGCAATCGTCGTTTTGCAGTGGATGTGCCATCCGCTTTTTCTCGTTATCTTGTGATGCGCCACCTGCAGCGGGGCTCCCGACCAGCGGGCGATTTCAAGGGCTTCGGAAAGCGCCTCCACAACGCCGTCGCCTTCGTCGCGCATATGCGTTTCGTAAAAGGCGCCAAAGGGAACCAGCTCCTTCGACAGCTCCGCAAGCTCATCCACATCGGAATAGCAGCCGGGCGGATAAATCAGGCCGCTGGACATGCAGAAGGCTCCGTCTGCCAGCGATTGGCGCAGGATCTGCTTCATGGCCGAAAGCTCCTGCTCTGTAGCCTTGCGCGCCGCGAAACCCATAGCGGCAAGCCGGATGGTTCCGTGGCCTACGGCGGTTCCGAAATTGACGCTGGGATGCTGCTGTTCCAGTTGATCGAGATATTCGCCGACGGTTTCCCAGTCATAAGGCAAATCGCCCACGTAATCCCGCAGCTGCCGCTTCTTTTCCGGATCGCGGCTGACCGGCGCTACAGAAAGGCCGCAGTCCCCGCCGATTTCCGTCGTCACTCCCTGCAAAATGCGGCTTTCTGCCTGCAAATACTGCGGAAGGGTCGTATCGCTGTGAGAGTGGATATCAATAAAGCCCGGCGACAGATAGCAGTCGTTTCCATCCACGGTTTCCTTTGCTAAAAGCCCTGAAACAGCGCCTACCTTTTGGATTTTCCCATCCTTTATAGCGACGCCGCCCCGAAACCATGGCGCGGATGTTCCATCCAGGATTCTTACATTTGTGATAATTAAATCGTACATAGAGCCTCCTTCCCCCGTGATTTCAGGGACTGCTCTTCCAAATAAGCGATAACTTCGTTTAGAGACGGCAAAATGACAGCAGCCAAAGCCTCCATTTCCTGATCCGGCGCCACCAGATCGGGAACCATAATCGTGTGCAATCCGGCACGGCTTGCGGAGCGAACACCGTTATAGGAATCCTCGATGGCAAAGCTGTTTGCAGGTAAAACGTTTAGAGCCTGACAGGCCATCAGATAAATATCCGGCTCCGGCTTGCTCTTTTTCAGCATATCCCCACAGGTCAGATGGTCGAACCTGGAGAGGAGGCCAGCAACGGAAAGCTCCCATTCCACGTTGCTTCGATTGGTGGATGAGGCGAGCCCGATCAGATACCCCTTCTCTTTCAGATAATCCAAAAGCGCAAGGAGCCCGGGCTTGATGCCAAGCCGCCCCTCTTCCACCGCCTGGCGAAATAAGGCAGTCAACTCCCTCTGGCAGTCGTCATAGGGAAATTGCGGGCCGTAGCGTTCCAAAAAAATGGAGCGGGTCATGGTCGAATTCGTTCCGAGGCAGCGCCGGCAGGTCTCTTCAATGCCCTCGATCTTGCGCAGAGAAGCCACCTTCCGCCAGCTGTCGATCACCAGCTGTTCCGAATCGAAGATCACGCCATCCATATCGAAAATCACAGCTCTTTTATTGTGCATCCGCAGTATCTCCTTTGCTTGTCTCCTGCTTCTCTCCGGCCGGCGGAGCTTTCTCCTGATTGTGGTACCAGTCCAGATAGCTCTGTAAAATAAGAACAGCTGCCTGCTTATCAATAACCTTTTTCCGGTCCTTTCTGCGCACATCGGCTTCGATGAGAACAGTCTCCGCTATCTTTGTCGTAAAGCGCTCATCCTGATAGACGATTTCAATATCTCCCATTCTTTCGCTGCGCATTTTATTGCTTAAAAGCTCCTGAAATTCCCTCACTTTCTGCGTCTGCGGGCTGTCTGTGCCGTTCAGCATGCGCGGAAGACCGATGACAACCCTGCTGCACTGGTATTCCCGAACCAAGGCGATTACCCGATCCGCGTCTTTTCTGCGGCCGATGCGTTCGATGGTAGTAAGGCCCTGCGCCGTCATTAAAAGCGGATCAGTTACGGCAACGCCAATCGTGCGGTCGCCAACATCCAGCGAAATAAATCTCATATGGTTCCCTTTCTCTTTTGTTCTGTGAAACAGCATCGAAATGCGATGTTTCAGCCGCCGTTTGCAAGCTGAAAGGAATCGAAAAAGCTCGATTTAGTTTACAGAATATAATTATTGTATAGTTAGTAAGTGGCCTTTTACGCAAAAAGCGGACACAATAGCTGAATGATTGTGTCCGCTGATGTATTATTTCTTTAAAAACGCCCGCAGCAGCTCTTCTACCAAATCGTCGCGTTCAATGCGGCGAATCAGGTTTCTGGCGTTATTATGTCCTGTGATATAAGAAGGATCGCCGGATAAAATGTAGCCGACCATTTGATCGATTGCATTGTATCCACGTTCTTCGAGCGCATTGTACACCGTCCTCAGTATATCTTCAGTGGTCTGTTGGTCGTTTTTATCCAAACTGTTAAACAATATGGTTTGCCGGTTTTCCATCTTCTCACCTCTTTCCCCTGCATATTTACCTACTTATCGCGGCTCTGGCTTCGCCTCACTGCGTTCGGCTTGCCCTCACCGGGTGTAAACATTATACCAAAGGAAAGAAGTTCGGCACAAGGGATTTACTCAGATTTAATAATGTTGTAACACAACCCTAAAGCAGGGTTTCCGCTACCGCAAAGGCCTCGGAAAGCTTGCTTTTGTCCTTGGCCCCAGCCTGGGCCATGTCGGCTTTTCCGCCGCCGCCGCCGCCGGCTGCCGCTGCGATTTTCTTTATCATTGCTCCTGCATGGTATCCGCGCTCCTGCAAATCATCTGTGAGAGAAACCATCAATGTGATCTTTTCGCCGTTGACAGCGGCAAATACCATCGCAACGTTTTTCTCTTTTGCTTTGATTTCGTCGGACAGCCTGCGCAGATCAGCAATCTGCATGTCGTCGAACTGCTTTGTCAAAAGGCGGACACCGTTGATGCTCTTTGCAGACGCCAGCATGTCGTCTACGCCAGAGCCCATGGCTTTCAGCTTCAGCTGTTCCACTTCTCTGCGCAGGGCCTTTGCCTCCTCTGCGACAGCCTCTGCCTTTTGCAGCAGGTTGGATGGATTGGCCTTTAAAACTTCCGCAGTCCGGGCAATTGTCGCTTCTGCCTCGTGCAGATGGCTGAAAAGTGCGCGACCGGTAATGGCTTCAATGCGGCGAATGCCGGATGCCACACCGCTTTCCGACAGGATTTTAAACGCGCCGATCTGGCCGGCGTTGGCTACGTGGGTTCCTCCGCAGAATTCCATGCTGTAATCGCCGATGGAAACCACGCGCACGCTGTCGCCATACTTTTCCTCGAAAAGGGCAACGGCCCCTGTTTTCTGCGCTTCGGAAAGCGTCATTTCCTGGCAGGCAACGGGCGTAAACTCTAAAATTTTTCCGTTAACCTCTGCCTCGACGCGGGCCAGATCCTCCTTCGATACGGCCTCGAAATGGGTAAAATCAAAGCGCAGAAGATCTTCAGCAACGGAAGAGCCCGCCTGCTTTATGTGATCGCCCAAAACGCGCTTCAGCGCTGCCTGCAGAAGATGGGTTGCCGTGTGGTTTCTGGCAACGCCGTTGCGATAATAGGGACAAACCTCGCAGCTTACTTCATCTCCTGTGCAAATAGAGCCCTGCTCCACCCTGGCCTTGTGGATAAACACGCCGCGGAATTTGCTGACCGCCTCGACCTGAAGCGAGACCTGCCCTGTTGTTATGGTTCCCACATCGCCGGTCTGCCCGCCGCCTTCGCCATAGAAGGCGGTCCGGTCTAAAATCAACTGGATTTCCTGCCCCTGTTCTGCTTTGGAACGCTGCGTGCCGTCGCTGAAAATGCCCAGCACGCGGGCCTGGCAGCTGAGAGATTCGTATCCGACAAACTGCGTCTGCGGATAGTCGCCGTACAGGGCAGCTCCGTCAGCCCATCCGGAGGAAGCTTCGGCCTTTCCTGCGGCCCGGGCCATATCCTTTTGCTGCTTCATCAGCGCAGCAAAGCCCTCTGCGTCGATGGTAAAGCCTTCCTCTGCTGCGATTTCCTCCGTCAGTTCCATGGGAAAGCCGAAGGTATCGTAAAGCTTGAACGCCTGCTCGCCGGACAGCTGCGTTCCGCCGTCTTTTTTCAGCTGGTCGATATATTTGGCGATGATGGCGCTGCCCTGGTCGATGGTAGCGCTGAATTTCGCTTCCTCTGCCATCAGGATCTTATGGATGTAATCCGCCTTCTCGGAAAGCTCCGGATAGGCACCGGAAGATGTCTCGATGACCTTTGCGGATAAATCCGCAAGGAACGGCCCCTGGATGCCAAGAAGCTTTCCGTGGCGGGCCGCCCGGCGCAGAAGCCGGCGCAGGACGTAGCCGCGGCCTTCGTTTCCGGGCAGGATGCCGTCGCTTACCATAAAGGTAACCGAGCGGATATGGTCGGTGATAATCCGAATCGACACGTCGGTTTTCGCTTCGCCCAGGCGGTATTCCACGCCGGAAATGCGGACGACTTCGTCCAGTATATAGCGGATCGTGTCGATATCGAAGATGGAATCCACGCCCTGCATAATGCAGGCCAGGCGTTCCAGCCCCATGCCCGTGTCGATGTTGGGATGGGCAAGCGGCGTATAGTTGCCCTCCTCGTCGCGGCTGAACTGGGTAAACACGTGGTTCCAGAATTCCAGATACCTGTCGCAGTCGCAGCCCGGCTTGCAGTCGGGCTTGCCGCAGCCGTATTCCTCCCCGCGGTCGAAGTAGATTTCCGAACAGGGGCCGCAGGGACCGATGCCGATCTCCCAGAAATTATCCTCCTTACCCAGGCGGACGATGTGCTCCTCCGGAAGGCCGATGACATCGCGCCAGATGCGGAAGGCTTCGTCGTCGTCCTCGTAAATGGTAGCCCACACCCTGTCTGCAGGCATTTGCAGATGCTCCGTAATAAATTCCCAGCCCCAAATCAGCGACTGCTCTTTGAAGTAATCGCCGAAGGAAAAGCTTCCCAGCATTTCAAAAAACGTACCGTGGCGCGAGGTAATGCCCACGTTGTCGATGTCGCCGGTGCGGATGCACTTCTGGCAGGTGGTCATCCGCTGGCTGGGCGGCGTCTCGATGCCGGCAAAGTACGGCTTCATGGGAGCCATGCCAGAATTGATAAGCAAAAGGCTCTTATCCTTGTGGGGAATCAGCGGAAAGCTCCCTCTGGCGTAATGCTCCTTTGACTGATAGAAGGTTTTGAACATTTCCCTCAGTTCGTTTAGTCCAATGTGTTTCATACTCTGTTATCCTCCGTGTCTGTATTCTTCATTTTAAGATAAATCCAGGCGCATCGCCGCACATCTGCATGTGTTCTGAAAAAAGCAACTAAAAATGCAGCTGTGCAGCAAATCGCATATGCTTATAAAAATCTGTCCACCCGGGCCGGGATGCGCATCGGATGCAGGCTCCGATACACAAAAAAGCCCCATCCCATAGGGACGAGGCTCTGCCCGCGGTACCACCCTAATTCTTCGCAGCTGCCGTCGGCGCAAAAGGCCTGCGGCCCTGTTACACTGCGAAATCTCTTGGTCTGTCGGCTCGGAGGTGGCTTCGTTCGGCGCTTCGGAAGGGCTTCCACCATCCCCTTCTCTCTTGTTCGAAGCATGTCCGACCTACTCTTCCCCGTCGTTGCCGGCCTATTCTGTTGTCAGCTTCTGAAAAAGGCAGGGGTTGCCTACCCACCATCGGGTAAAATATCTTGAGCTATTATACTGCAAAATCCGCAAATCTGTCAAGGTAAAATCGACCGTTTTTCGAAAACCGGCTCTTTTTCGAAAAGAGCGGCATTCCGGGCAGCTGTCGGAGATTTTGGAACGAAAAGCAACGGCTGCAACAACAGCTGCGTCTTTAGGCTCAGACGGCGCTCTGCCAGCGCCTGTACCTGCGGAAGGTGCGCTTGATACAGCGGCGGACAGCTGTGCTTCAGCTGAAACATCAATGTCAGCGCCGCCTGCAGCTGTTCTTCACAGGTGCCGGAAAGGAGCTTCGAAAGCGAATGGGACAGCAGCGGCTGCGGCTGGGCGGATAAAAGGCAGACGATGTGCCGGCGAAGGGATTCGCGCTTGCCGGACAGCTGTGCAAGAAGCAGCGGAATCTCATCCTCGCTCAGATGACAGCCGGACAGCTTTCTGAGGATAATCTCTTTATTGGCAGGGCTTCTATCTGTTAAATGCTGCAAAAGAAAGCGGCGGTCTTCCGGCCTGCGCCCTGGATCGGTCAGATACGCATAATACTTCCCTCTCTGCTCTGCCCCAAACAGCACAAACAGCTTGCCCAGCGCCGAAACCATATCGGCATTCAAATCGTAAAGCGCCAGGTTCATCATGCAGTTGATCAACGGTGCCGCTGATAAAACGCGGTCGAGCCAGGGAAACAGGCTGCCGGGAAAATGCCGTTCTCCGTTCCCTATGCGCACAACCGCTTCATTTAAAATCGCAAACTGCTGCCTCCGCATCGCCTCGGATGCCGGAAGTCGCGGGTCTTTCTGCGGCTTTGCGGGAAGCTCCGCTGCCTGAAACAGCCCGTATTCCGACAGGCCGTGCGGCAAAAGATTGGGAAGCAGCCATGCCAAAAGCTCCAAGTCTTTCGAAGCAAAGAGCGGCACGGCCATCGCAAAGGGCAGCCGGTCGTACATCACATCGTTGATAAAATAGAGGCAGAGCAGCTTTTTTTCCTTTTCCGGCGATTGCAGCAGCGCTTTCAGCACCGCAGGCACACCGCTGATATCGCGCACCGCCTTCGACCAGAGGGCAAAGTAGGCTGTCAGTATATTTTCGCTTTGCATGCAGTCCCCGCATCGCTCTGGTTTTGCCAGAGCATTCAGCGAAAGTCTCAGACAAGTCAGCCTCGCATCCGGCGGCAGTCCATCGCAGTGAATGCCAAGAAATCCGCTTAGGGCGCTGGCGACAAACCCCAGGCGGTACAGCCCTTCCGAAGCGATGAGTTCCATAAACTGCACAAGCGTTTCGATGCTCCCCTCGTCGGCTGCCTCCAAAATGCTGAGGCGAAGCTTCTGCGGCGTCTCTTCGGATAAAAACCGCTGCTTTAGCAGCGCGATGGAGGGCTGATGGCCGCTGCGGATAATGCCCTGGATTATTTCTTTTGACAGCGCTACTTTAGAATCAGCTTCGCAGACAATTGCCTTCACAGCAGCGCATACCGGTTCTTCCTGCTGCGATAAAGCCAGAGCCAGGCGGTTTGCCAGATCAAATTCCGGCGGCACCTCCATCTCTTCTTCGCTCAGGCAATCCATAACGCTTAAAGAATAGCCACACGCGCAGATCCGCCGATAAATGGCCGGAAGAAAGACACCGCGGATGTAATCTCCTGCCACAGAGGAGTGAAAGGCTCTGCGGAATACGGTTTCTGCGGTGATACCACGAAAGCGCAGAGAAAAGAGATTTTGCAGCTGAATCGCTTCATTTTCGCTAAAAACCAGCACTAAAGCTTCATTTAACGGCTTCATTTTTAAAAATTCATCTATTTTTTTGATTTCTGACAGCGATTTTTGATAGATTTCCTGCAGGGCATCTTCTACCTGCTCCTGGCGGTATTTCCTCTCATCCCAGCGGCAATGGGCCCGAAGAAAGAGAGCCTTTGCCAGCGCTGCCGCTGCATCCGATACAGAAACCTCCGCGTGCATGCAGCGCTGTTTCTGCACAGACAGCGCCTGTGCTGAGCGCTGCGGTTTTTTCTTTTTTGTCATGTCCTCTCCTTTCTCAGCATCCCTTGCTTAAAGTATCTCCAGTATTTTCTATTTATATGCGAGACTTTCCCTGCATTAAAATACCGCAGCCCGGATCGAATTTCCTCCGGACTGCGGCATCTTCGCTATCCTGCTGCCGTTCTTCTTTTTGCTGTCGCTACATCGTCTCGCGCAGGCGGTCGCCTAAATCGCTGACCATATCGGAAAGCTCATCCACTGTGTGGTGCAGCCCTCGTTCCATCTTTCGCTGATACTGCGGCTTGCTGTTATTGTACAGATACATCCCGATAGCAGCTCCCGCAAGGCCCAGGCCGATGGCACAGTTCATTCCTCTGTTACGCATAATTGATCCATCCTTTCTTGTTATAAATTGGGAACTCGCTTTCGCGCCTCTGCCCGAAGGCCGTTTTTCTAACAGCGGATGACATCTCCGCTGCCAAACGCAAAAGCATATTTTCCTAATCATTAGGATGGATCAATTCGCAGGTTTTATGTCGTGGAATCTGCGGTAATAAAACCGCCACCCACCAGAATTTCCCCGTCGTATAAAACCACGGACTGTCCCGGCGTCATGGCACGCTGCGGATTTTGGAAAACAATTTCCATTTTTTCAGATGTGATCTGCGTCAGCGCACAGGGAGAGGGTTGCGCCGCATAGCGGACCTTTCCCAGCAGAGGCCGCTCCAACAGGGTTTCGGCCATTGATGCCGCTTCCTTCCCCTTCGCACCGAAAAATACGGCATCCGTTATCTGTACTTTTGTGGAAAACAGCGCTTCGTTGTCGCCTAAAGTTACCGTATTATTTTTATGGTCAAGTTTTGTAACAAACATGGGCTTTCCAAACGTCATCCCAAGCCCCTTGCGCTGTCCCACCGTATAATGGATAATGCCGCGGTGTTTTCCCAGCACCTCGCCCGTTTTGCAGTCGATAAAATCCCCTGGGCAGGAAGAGATCCCCCGCTCTTTTAGATAGGAGATGTAATCGCCATCGGGAATAAAGCATATCTCTTGGCTGTCCGCCGCATCGGCGTTGAAAATGCCGGATTGCCGGACTCTGTCTCGGACCTGCTCTTTATCTGCCACCTCTCCAAGCGGCAGAAGCAACCGCTGCAGAATATCCTGGGGCAGCCGGTAGAGCATGTAGGACTGGTCTTTTCTGCGGCAGCGCGCCATGCAAAGCCGGGCCGCATCCTCTGCGCGTTCTGCAACTTCCATGGCTTTCGCAGCTTCCGTTATTTTCGCGCCTTCTGCCGCACCTGCCGTTCCTCTGCCTGTCCGCGCATAGTGGCCCGTGGCAAGCCAGGCTGCGCCGATGCGGTCAGCCTCCTCCTGCATGGTCTTGAATTTTATCTGCGGATTGCAGACAATGCAGGGGTTTGGAGTTCTCGCGCATCGGTAGCTTTCGCAGAAATCGGAAATCACCTGCGCCTCGAACGCCTCTGCCACCGTTCGATGAACCAGCGGGATGCCCAGCTGATCTGCTGTCTTCTGCGCCCGCTGCAGGGCCGCATCCTGTCCTCCCCGCACGTCGAAAAAGTAGCCTGTTACCGCATAGCCCTGCTCCTGCAGAAACAAAGCGGCGGCCGTGCTGTCCACGCCGCCGCTCAACCCCAGGAGCACCCTGTTATTCGTCTTCTCCGTCTTCGAACGCATCGTGATGATCCTCCTCTGACGCATTGGGGTCGTAATCCTTCAGTCCCTCAAGCGTCAGGTTGTGCTTCTGCGCATAATCGTAGATCGCTGCCTTGATGGCCTGCTCCGACAGCACGGAACAGTGGATTTTAGGGCCTGGAAGTCCGCCAAGCTCCTCCAGCACGTCTTTGTTAGTGATTTTCAGCGCTTCTTCAAGCGTTTTTCCGATAATCATTTCCGTTGCCATCGAAGAAGAAGCGATGGCGGAGCCGCATCCGAAGGTCTTGAATTTGGCATCGGTAATTACGCCGTCGTTTACCTTCAGGGAAATCTTCATCATATCGCCGCAGACCGGGCTTCCGTAGGTGCCCACGCCGTCCGCATCTTCGATCTCGCCTACGTTGTGCGGATTCATAAACAGGTCCATCACCTTGTCGTTGTACATTGCCATATCAGTTCCAACCTTTCTCTGCGGAAACAGGAGACAGCGCCCGCAGCTTTTCTACTATTTTTACAAGACATTCTACCGTATAGTCCAAATCCTCTTTTGTCGTAAAATCGCCGATGGAAAACCGCAGCGAGCCGTGGATTTTCTCTACGGGAACGCCCAGTGCGCTGAGCACGTGGGAGGGCTCTAAGGATTTGGAAGAGCAGGCCGAGCCTGTAGATATGCTGATGCCGTTATAGTCCAGCAGAAGCAGCAGGGACTCGCCCTCGATAAAGTTAAACGCCAGGTTGGCATTGCCCGGATGGCGGTGCTCCATTCCACCGTTGACATCCACGTAGGGAATGCGCTCCTGCACCTGTGCGATAAAATAATCCCGCAGCCGGGACAGCCGCTCCATGTGCTCGGAAAGCTGCAGGCGCGCGATCTCCGCCGCCTTGCCGAAGCCGACGATGTAGGGAACATTCTCCGTTCCAGCCCTGCGCTTCATCTCCTGCGCCCCGCCGTGAAGAAACGGCGGAAGCGCTACGCCCTTGCGGATGTACATCGCTCCGATCCCCTTGGGCCCGTAGATTTTATGCGCTGACAGCGACAGCATGTCCACCTGCAGTTCCTCCACGTCGATAGGAACGTTTCCGCCGGCCTGCACCGCATCGGTGTGGAAGAGGATGCCGCGCTCCTTTGCCATGGCCGCCGCTTCTTTGATGGGCTGGATGGCCCCCATTTCGTTGTTGACCATCATGATGCTGATCAGAATCGTCCGGTCGGTGATGGCATCTTTCAGCTCCTTCAGGTCGATGCGCCCCTCGGGCGTTACATTCAGATAGGTGACTTCAAAGCCTTCCTTTTCCAGCGCCTGGCAGGTGTGAAGAATGGCGTGGTGTTCGATTTTCGTCGTGATGATGTGGTTTCCCTTTGCCTTCTTCCAGTGCGCTGCCGATGTCAGAGCCCAGTTGTCGGATTCGGAACCGCAGGATGTAAAAATCACCTCTTGCGATTTTGCTCCGATCAGCTGTGCCACCTGCTCTCTCGCCTTGGTAATGGCCTCTTTTGCCTCGGCTCCGATCTCATATAAGCTGGATGGATTTCCGAATTTCTCTGTAAAATACGGAATCATCTCGTTTAATACTTCTTGTTTTACGGGCGTAGTCGCGGAATAATCTAAGTATACCTTACGCATGACCGCCTCTCCTTTCAAAAATGCTATGTTAAATTACGCCATACAAAATTATTATACCATTTTTGAAGGAGGAATAAACAATTTTTTTCAGAATTCCAGCGGGTTTTGCGCGTTTGCCTGCGATGGGTCGGAGAGCTGAAATTCCGCTAACAGCAGCTTTCCCGCCTGCTGTTTCAGCCGGATGCTGTAATTCTGATACTCCGTTACGCGGCCTCCCCGTTCGGCGATCTCCCAGCGGATGTCCGCCTGATAGCAGATGCCAGAAACGCTCCGCGAGGTCTTGGTCAGCTCCAGAAGTTCCATGTCCAGCACATAGGCGAAATCCATCCCCTCCTCCGCTGCCCGCAGCCACGCCACATCCTGCGCCAGCAGCGGATGAGTTTCGATGGTGCGAAGCATAGCCTCGCCCTCCTTTGGCGTCAGCTGAGAATACCACACCAGCTGTATGATGTCGCTCCTCTGCTTTAAAAGCTCCTGTACGGTTCGGCTGTTTGGCGAAAAACCGAAGCCGGAGAGAAGGCATGTGACAATGACAGCGGCACAGGGCAGCAGGATGCTGTACCTCGCTGCATGCACTCGTTTCGTTTGCTTCATGGCAAAATCTCCTTTTCTTTTGTTTTCCTTTACTATACAGCACAAACGGCGGAGAATCTGTCATTCTCCGCCGTCGATTTTTCGCGTTGCCTATAAAAATGTTTCGACGCTTTCTCCTGCACCGCCCGTCATTTCGCTCAAAGCTTCTCTTTTTCTTCTTCTACAAACTCAATTTGCTCTAATTGCTGGCGAAACCGGTCCCGAAAATCCGCTAAAAATTCCTGCCGCAGCTGTGCCTGCTCGGCCTTTTCTTCGCCGCTTAAGCCCTCCTGCTTTGCTTTTTTTGCAAGAGCGTTGATGCGGTCGAGCTTTCCTTGTTCTAACATGTGTTTGTTCCGTCCTTTCTGTGTTATGGATATCGTAACACATTTGCCTGTGCAGTGCAAGCAAAGGACGGCCGTTTTGCGCGACCCTGCGCAGTTCAGCCCGCCTTGCGCTCCAGGCGGAGCTTGTCTGCGATAATGGCGATGAACTCCGAATTGGTGGGCTTGCCCTTATCGTTGTGTATGGTATAGCCGAAGAGATTGTTGATGGTCTCGATCTTTCCCCGGTTCCAGGCCACTTCGATGGCGTGGCGGATGGCCCGCTCTACGCGGCTTGGTGTGGTTTTGTTCATCTGGGCGATGGCCGGATATAGCTCTTTGGTGACAGCGCCTAAAAGTTCCATATTATCCACGACCAGGGCGATGGCATCGCGCAGGTATTGATACCCCTTGATGTGAGCAGGAACGCCAACCTCGTGGATAATCCTGGTAATCGCCATTTCCAGCGATTCCGAAGCAGTGCTGTCGCTGCGGATAACGTGCTCCATGGAGCGGCCGGATTCTGGCTCTGGCCGCATGCCCGACAGCTGATGAATCCGCTCCGTCAGGCTGGCCAGGTCAAAGGGCTTTACCAGATAATAGGAAGCACCCATGTGGATCGCTTTCTGTGTAATGGATTCCTGACCCAATGCGGAAAGTATGATCGTCCGCGGCGAAGTATCCTTCTGTTTTTTATTCAGCTCCTCCAAAACGGCAAGCCCATCCAGATAGGGCATGATCATGTCCAGAATCAGAATATCCGGCTGTTCCTGTTTGCACTTCTCTACAGTCTCCAGGCCGTTGTGCGCAACGAATGCAACCTCGATTTCCGGACGGGTTCGAAAATACTCCATAAGTATGTCACAGAACTCCTTATTATCGTCCGCAATCCCGATTTTAATCTTTACCATTTTTGCTTCTCCTTTCAGTCACCTACAATATATCGTGGTTTTTCTGCTGTTTTACGAATAAAGTATACCAAAATTCGCCATACTTTTCGCTCTAGCATATTCGAGAAAAATCGAGAATTACCAAAATCTGTCACTCCTTATTCTCCGGTTTTTTGGCCTGTTCCGCTTCCTTGAGCATCCATTCGATAAAAATTCCATAGCCTCGCTGGGGGTCGTTCACCAAAACGTGAGTGACTGCGCCAACGATCTTTCCATTCTGCAAAATGGGGCTTCCGCTCATGCCCTGTACGATTCCGCCGCTTTTTGACAGCAGGCGTTCATCGGTTACGCGGATGATCATCCCCTTGGTTCCTGGCCGGGACTGGTGGTTGATCTTTTCAATTTCGATCTCAAACTGTTCTAAGGTATTTCCGTCGATTGTTGTCAAAATATATGCGGGGCCTTTTTGAATTTCGTCCTGATAGCCGATCTTCAGCGGCTGCTGATACAGCGGATTGCTGAGCGGCTGGCCGGCTGTACCGAAAATGCCGTACTGGGAGTTGTGCAGAAGCGCCCCCATGGGTTCGTCGGCCTCGTAAAAGATCCCGCGGATCTCCCCGGGCTTTCCAGACCTTCCCTGAAGCACCGATTCCACACGGCTGAACATCATCTGCCCCTCTGCAACCTTCAGGATTTCTCCTGTGTTGTTCTCCGTAATTCCATGCCCCAGGGCCCCGATAATCTGCTCCTGCGGGTCGTAGTAAGTTACCGTGCCAAGCCCCGCGGTCTTTTCTTTTACCCAGACACCGATTTTATAGCTGCCATCCTCCTGCGACTGCACAGGCTTGACGTCGATGGAAAGCACCTCTCCCTTTCTCTGAATGCGCAGCGTTACCTTATCCTTCTGCTGCCCGTCGTTGAGCGCTGCCTGCACATCCGAAGCGTCGGCCACCTGCCTTCCGTCCACAGAAACGACGCTGTCGCCGATCTGCAGCCCCGCGGCAAGGCCGGGGTTGATCTTTCCTTCGCTTGTCGGGATTTCTTCAAGCCCTACGATGAGAACTCCCTGCACATCCATGCGGATGCCCACGGACTGCCCGCCGGGAATCAGCACTTTTTCTGGAAGAACGCTGATGGTAACATCCTTCATGGGCAGATCCAGCGTCCGCGTTTCGTCGCTGAACACCTGGATGTTGTCGGGGATGGCGCAGTACCAGACGATGCTGGCGCCGAGCAGGCCGGCAAGCAGCATGAGAAACGCAACTCCTGCGGAGCGCAGTCTCTGTTTGATCCATGTATCCCTCATCGCCTCTGCTCCTAACTTTCAAAATCCTGCAGGAGTTCCATCAGCTGATCTTCGGTCTCCAGACGAATTCCCTGCTGGAACATCAGCTGATCCTCCTGCCCCAAAAGCTCAAAGGAAATATCCGATGTGCGAAGCACCTTCATCCCTCCGAGGGAATCAATCTGATAAATGCGGATATAGCCATCCTCTTCCACTACCAGATAGCCAGGCGATGCATCCATTCCGCTCTCGCTGGTATCCGCTGCGGCAGTGTCCGGCAGGCGGTTATCCTGCGCAGCGCTGACCGGCTGGTTGTCGTAGACAGGAGTGTCGTCGGCATCCGCTGTGGCAGGGCGCTGGCTATCGTCGGGAATCCCCGGCAGCAGCGTCTCGTCCTGCGGCTGCGAAGACAGGCCCGAAGCTTCCTCATCGCCGAAGTCCCCGCCCATCCACAGGCTGAAAGAGCCGGCAGCCACTAAAGCGGCGATCAACGCCAGATAAAATGATTTTTTTTCATAGAAACGTCGTTTTTGACTAAACATATCCATCACCTCAAGAGGATTGTTCGTCAAAGTGGTAAAAATTATACGAAGACGCACAAAAAAGAGAAGAAAAAATCCATTAAATGCAGATGTTATCCTTTAGCTTGTCAAAGGTTTTTGCTCCGATACCGCGGACTTTCTGAAGATCCTCGACGCGCTGAAAAGCGCCGTGCTCCTGCCGGTAATCAATAATGCGCTGGGCCATGGAGGGCCCGATTCCAGAAAGCGACTGCAGTTGAGGGCTGTCTGCCGCATTGAGATTGACCTTGCCGTCAGAGGCAACGTTAGAGGCAACGCTGGTTGTAGCTTTCCCTGCTGCGCCGGCGGCCTGCTCACCTTTCTCATATTCTTCCACAGACAATACCGTTATGTGCTGTTCGTCAGAGAGCAGCGCTGCCTGATTAACGCTCTCCGGCGCAGCCAAAGGGCTCATGCCGCCTGCCAAGGCAATCGCTTCGAATACGCGGCTTCCCGCAGGAAGCCGGTACACCCCCGGCGCGTTTACGCAGCCGCGCACATCTACATAGATCACCTCCTCCAATACGACTGCATCTTCGGTGCCACCTTCCGCTTCTTCCACAGCCTGCGAAAGCCCTGCCAAACCCTCGCCTTCCACTTGGACAGGCGGTTCTTCGCATGCGATATCTCCGCCTCCCAGAAAGGAAAAGAACAGAAAAACCGCAGGCAAAAAAATGCCTGCGGTCACTTTCCATAGTCGCTTGTTTTTAAACAAAGTTCTCTGCATCACATAACCTCCCATAGTTTTCCATCATTATACAGGAAAAATATGGGATAGTCAATAATTTACATCAAATTATATAATTGGAATTTTTACACTGCCATCCGCTGGCTGCAAATACATTTCGTCGCGGCAGATGCGAAGCGATTCCCGCGGATAGCTCAGGCCGGCATAAGAAAACAGCTCTGTCAGAAGCACCTCGGGATTTAAATTGCAGTTGCTGCCAGCGCTGACCTCCATCGTCAACGAAACGCTGCCGTTTTCCTGCGAATTTTCCCGCAGGGCGTAAATCATGGGCCGAATGTCCTGCGTTACGAATTTTCCCGTCTTCTGCTTTTTTTCGCGCAAGATCTCTTTCTGCTGCAAAAATCCGTCGATTGCGGCGCACAGGCGGCCGGCATCAAACGCTTCGCCGCCATCCCCGTCCAAGAACTGCACGGTGTAGGATGCGCACGCCACGCGGGCGGAAAGCGCCTTTTTTCCGGCTTCCGTCCGGATGGCGACCACGGAAATCCCCTCGGGCAGCGCCGCGTTCAAACGCACCTGCATCGAGGCCACATCCTGCGGATGCACGGTTTCGAATTCCAAATACTCCCCCTTGCTGATATATCCCAGGGACAGCGGCTGCACAAAGCTCATCTTCGGATGGGGGTTGAAGCCCTCGGAATGCCTCAGCCGCACGCCGATGCGGCTAAAGGAGCGCTTAAACAGGCGCAGCAGATCCAGGTGGGAAATGTAGCGCATATAGCCTTCTTTTCTGAATTTCAATACGTAGCGGTTCACAGGCTTCCCTCCATTTCACAGGCCGCAAGGCGCTTTATGCCGCAGCCGGTACAGCCGTGGCGGCAGTCGTCGGTAACGCAGGCGGCTTGCGCCTTCCTCCACTCGCTTTGCAGATACTGTTTCGTAACGCCGTAGTCCAACATGTCCCAGGGAAGAATGGATTCCTCATCCCTGGCCTGAAGGGCGTAAGCATCGCCGTCGATTCCGGTCTTAGAAAAGGCTTCTTCCCACAGCGAAGCGCGGAAGTGCTCGTGCCAGCCGTCGAAGTGGCAGCCCAGCTCGCAGGCGCGCGCAAGCACTTCGCCAAGCCGCCTGTCGCCCCGGGCAAATACCGCTTCCAGGTGGCTGGTATCGGCGGCATGGTAGTGGAAGCTTACGCCCTTTACCTTCCGTAGCTTTTCTTTTAGATAGCGATGCTTGTCCTCAAATTCTTCTCTTGTATTCTGCGCGCACCACTGGAAAGGCGTATGGGGCTTGGGCACGAAATTCGATACGCTGACCGTAACATGAAAGCGCCCCTGCTTGCCTCCATTGGCCTTTTTGGCAAGCTCCACGATGTTTGCGGCGATTTCTGCAATGCCATCCAGGTCTTCATAAGTTTCGGTGGGAAGCCCGATCATAAAGTACAGCTTAACGCTGGTCCAGCCTAAGGAGATCGCCTGCTCCATGGCGCTGTAAATGTCGTTATCGGTGATGTTTTTGTTGATGACATCGCGCAGGCGCTGGGTTCCGGCCTCCGGAGCCACCGTCAGCCCCGTCTTTTTATAGCCCTGAATCTCTTCCATCACCCGAAACGAAAACGAATCCAGCCGCAGCGACGGCAGCGACAGCGAAGCATCGCGCTCCCGGCACAGGCACATCAGCCGGCTGACTAAAGGCTCGATGCCTGAATAGTCGCTGCTGGAAAGCGATAAGATGGACATTTCTTCATATCCGGTAGCGCACAGCTGCGACTGGGCGATTTCGAAAATGCGCTCCTGCGAACGCTCCCGCACGGGGCGGTAGATCATGCCCGCCTGGCAGAAGCGACATCCGCGGCTGCATCCGCGGAAGATTTCGACCACCGCCCGGTCGTGCACCACGGAAATCAGAGGCACGATGCTCTTTTGCGGAAAGACATCGCTGTCCATATCCGCTGTAATCCGCTTTTCGATGCGCTCCGGTGCAGCGGAGTTGATTTTTTTCATCTCTGTGAGGGCTCCGGCCTCGTCGTAAACCGGCTGGTAAAAGGACGGCACGTATACCCCCGGCATCTTGGCGGCCCGTTCCAGAAATTCTTTCTTCATGCCTCCCTCTCTTTTCCACTGTCCGTGCAGCTTAAGAAGCTGCGGCAGCGATTCTTCCCCGTCGCCTAAAAGAAAGAGGTCGATAAAGTCCGCCAGAGGCTCGGGATTGCAGGCGCAGGGGCCGCCTGCGGCAATCAGAGGCCATTCCTCGCCTCGCTCTTTTACGCGCAAGGGGATCTGGGAAAGCGACAGCATGTTCAGTATATTGGAATACGACATTTCGTATTGCAGCGTAAATCCTATGATATCCATTTCCCGCAAAGGGGTTTTATTCTCCAGCGTATAGAGAGGAAGCCCCGCCTTTCGCATTTCCTGCTCCATGTCGGGCGCTGGCGCGAACACGCGTTCGCAGGCCATGCCCTCCTCGCGATTGACCACGTGGTACAAAATCTGCAAGCCCAGATAGGACATGCCGATTTCGTACATGTCTGGAAAGGCGAAGGCAAAGCGGGTCGCCGTTGTCTTTGGGTCTTTTACTACACTGTACAGCTCTCCGCCAATGTATCGGGCGGGCTTTTCCACCCGCAGCAGCAGGGAGTTCAGCGTTTCGTTTACGTTCATTCCAATTCTCCGTTTCTTTGATGGGTGTTGCGGTGGTTTAGAAGCTGCCGCACGCTGGCATCGTAGCCCTGGCCGTACAGGCCGGACCAGAGATCATCCTCCAGCAGCAGCCCCAGAAGCTTGCCGTTGCGGTCCACAACGGAAAAATCCCGTCGCTGCCCCATGGGTACCCTCTCCAGAAGATGTAGCGCCAACTCGTCGTCGCGGCAGAGAGAAAGCCGCCGCATGCGGGGGCTGTCGCGCTTCTGCCCCCTGTTCTTTTCCATGCGGAACAACATGTACCTGCGGTTGTTTCTTGCCTGGAGAAAGCACTGCAGGGCCATAAAACAGAGGAAGCCATTCACCGAATTATATTGTACCAAGTAAATGCCCAAAAAGAAAAGGAAAAGTGAAAATATGCAGGAAAAAAAATATAAAATGCGGAAGGAGCGCCCGTAGCCCCAGACTTGTGCCAAAAGCAGCAGCAGGAGTTTTCCGCCATCCAGCGGATACAGCGGCAGGAGATTGAAAATCGTCAGGCAGCAGTTGAGCGTGCAGAGGGAAGCGAAGATCGGGGCTCTGTTGATCGAAAAGATAAAGGCAAACAGCAGCGCCAGCAGGCCATTGCACAGAGGGCCGGCCAGGTGCAATAAAAACAGAGGCATTTGCTGTGGCAGAGGTTCCTTCAGTATCAGCTGTGCCCCCAGAGGCGACAGGCGCAGCTGGCGGATGCCGCCGCCAAGGCAGACGACTACGGCGCCGTGGGCCAGCTCGTGCAGCAGGATAAACAAAAGGCAGGTCAGATACAGGCGCAGCTGCGAAAGCTTCCAAGTAATATACAGCGCCGGCAGAAGCCAGGCGCTAAGTTTCAGCATGCAGATAGTCTCCGATATCCACCGCCTGTTGCTGCTTTAATATCTGAAACCGCAGCTGCGGCTCCTGCTGCGGTTTAGAGCCAGCGGCAACCGAGGCGATGAGCTGTCCCTTTCTCACCTTTTGCAGCGGCTCCACATAGACCGACGTGCATCCGGCATAGACGGTCTGCAGGCCGTTTCCGTGCGATATGACGATGCGCCCATCCAGGATTTCCTCTACCGTGCCACCACAGCTGGCATACACTTGCAGCTCGCCTCTGTCCGAAGAAAAGCTGTAGCATTTGCTTTCGCTGTCCGCGCTCAGCGCCATGCTTTCGATTTCGTTGCAGGGCCATACCATCTGCGGGCTGCCCTCTGCACTCAGCACCGCCGATAACCCCTGGCCAAAGGTCTCCACCGCCTGCTGCGTGCCGTAATCCGTCTGCGCGTATTCCTTTAAGCGGCAGACGACATCTTGTATCGGCCCCTCCGGCAGAAGCTCTGCCCTTCCTGCGGCAGATAAAATCAGAAGGCAGCAAGCCAGCTGCAGAGGCAGCTTTTTTTCTATGCGGCTGGAAAATCCGCCGGGCCGCCGTCCCCGCCTTCCTGTCGTCCTGCGTTTTCCGTACATAAAAAAGCCTCCCGTTCCTGTGATTTCGTTTTATCATATGAACGAGAGGTCCAAATCAGACCATATTTCAGCGATTTTCGCCGGTTTTGCCGAGTTCATCGGTGATGTGCTCGATTTCCCGGATGCTCTTGCCGATGATCGCTTCGATTTTCTTCTGAAATTCCTCCGCCTGCTGAAAGCTTTTGCGGATTCTCGGCTCGGCTTCGGGATGGGACAGGCGGATGCTTTTGTCGATGATGTATTCCATGCGCAGCTTAAGACCTACAAAGCGGTCTTCCCTTACCACGCGGTCGGCAAAGCACAGGAGATCGGTTTCTGTAATGGCATCGCTTTGCGGATCTCTCTGGTAGCTCATGTGCACTGCGATGAGAGCAGCTATCTCTTCATAGCCCAGCGATTTTAAAAGCTCGGCAGCCCGCAGGCCGTGATCCTCCTGCAGCCGGAGCATGTCGTGCAGCCAGCCGGCTGCCGCCAAAAGCGGCAGGTTCAGCCGAAACCCGTTGCGGTTCAGCTCCTGTGCGATGAGAACCGCTGTCCTCGATACCGCCTGGCAGTGCCGGATTACGTGGTCTGGCGTGCCGCATGCGCGCCACAGACAGCAGCAATCCTCGTACAGAGGATAGGGCTTTGTCAGCTCCTTCATAGCTTACTCCCTCTCTCCCTGCGAAGTGCAGAAAAAAGTAAATGCCCCCTCCGCCAGCAGCGCCTCGCTCTCCTTTTGCCGGATGCAGACGCGGAAAAACGACAGGGTACGCCCTCTCTTCAGCACGCAGGCTTCCGCTTGCAGCGTGCCCGCGTCAGCGGCTTTTAAAAACCGCAGCGATGTATCGGTGGTAACGTAGCTTCTGCCGTCAGCCCTTGCCAAGGCGCCACAGCAGGCATCCGCCATGGTAAAATACACGCCCCCGTGGACCGAACCGCCCAGATTTAAAAGCTCCCGAGTAACGACAGCCTCTGCACGGGAACGCTGCAGATCCACCGAGGTGATGCGGATGCGGTTTTTTCGCATAAACGTATTGTGTTCATTGGTAAACTCCATCTGCTGTTCAAACGTCATAGTCATACAAGCTCTCCCCTCGATGCCGCTTCTTCCGGCTGTATTTCCCGGGCGTTTTTTCTGGCCGCGTTTCTGCCGGGCCTCTGCGCTTTTGGCTTCTGTTAAAGCCTACCAGAGCCCCAGGCTCTGCAGCCTCTTTTTGCGCTTTTCGATGCGCTGCCTTTCATTTTCCAGCAGCGCCTCCTGCACCATATCCTCCCACCGGTATGCCATGGGCGGCCGGAACAAAATATCTCTCGTCTCTGCCTCTCTCACCGTGCAGAGCTGCTTAAAAAAACGAATCCATTGATTCATATTCATCCCTCCTGATCGCATACTGACGACATCAATGCCCCGCAGCATCGCTGGTCTGTCATAGTATGCCCCGCATAATTTTTCTGAAATGGATGAAGATTTTACCAAAGGAAACGCCGCGACTGTATGCCGCATGCCGCTGTTGTTTTGTATGATGCCGTATCTTACCACAAAGCATTCAAAAATACAAGATATTTTTGTCGATATCTTGTATTTTCTTGTAGAAGGTGATATAGTAGATTCATTGACGTTAAGCAATTCTTTAACACGTGGAGGAAACGCCATGAACTATTCCGAAATGCTCACTCAGATCGTCGAGGAAAGCGAGCTGTCGCTGCGCCAGATTTCCAAACGCTGCTCCGACCTGAATCTGAATATCACACCCTCGTACATATCCCAGTTAAAAAACGGAAAGCTGCCTCCTCCCTCAGAGGAAGTCTCCCTGATTTTAGCCAAGGCCTGCGGCTCGAAAAAACAGGCGCAGCTGGTATTTCAGGGCTACATGGAAAAAGCGCCGCAGCTGGTAAAAGAATACATGCTGGCTTCCTCCGCGCTGAATAAAATCATGTTGCAAACGCTGTGCCAGACCGATAACAACGGCCCCGTTTCCACCGAATTCAAAAAGCACATCGAATCGCTGGATGTGCTGGCGACGCTGGACCTGACCTCGCGCTACGTCAGCGCCGAAAACACCTCTGCCGCCAAAGATCTGATCAAAGAAATCACGCTGAAAAGCGGCGGTCCCGTCAGGGCCGATGCCGGCGGGCAGATGGTCAACATGTTCCTGTGCGACGACAGCATGGCTCCCCTCATTCCCAACCACGCCTATCTGTACGTGCTGCCCACCAAGACAGAGCTCTTAAAAAACCGCGATGTCCTGGCCATCTACCCGGAAGGCCGCCGAATCCCCACGCTGCGCCGGCTGTTCTTCGTAGGAGAACAGATCCTTCTCACCCCCGACAACAAAAATCAGGACATCTTCGTATTCCAGAACTTTGCGCAGATCAACTACATCGGAAAGCTGGTCTCCTATAAAGTGGATTTATAAGATATGAAACAAAAGCGGAATCTCCCATGAGATTCCGCCGATTTTTGCGCTTTGTATTGCGGCTGCCGCTGCGCTATTGCCTGCGATTGCCATCTTCCTCTTCCTCCGACGTTGCTGCCGCTTCGTCGTAATATTCAAATTCGTAGTCGATGATGCGGATGGTATCGCCATCCTGAAGTCCCATATCCTTCAGCTTATCTACCGCCCCTTTGTTTTCGATGTATTTGTACAGATACCGGATGGAACCCATATCGTTAAAGTTGGTAGAATTGAAGATTTTTAAAAGCTGCTTTCCCGTCAATACGAATACCGGGCCATCCCTGTCGATGTAGATTTCCCTGTAGTCGGCCTCTTCTCCTTCGGCTTCGAAGTCGAAATACTCGTAGGAATCCTCCTCCTGCGGCAGCTTGCTTAAGCGTTGCAGCTCCTGCAGGGCTGCGTTCATCAGAGGGCGGACGCCTTCGTTGATCGGCGCGGACAGCGGAAATACCTGATAGCCCTTTTCTTCGACATAGGCCTTAAATGCTTCGTACTGCTCCTGCGTAGCCATATCCATCTTATTGGCAGCCACAATCTGCGGCTTGTTCATCAGCTTTTTTCCGTAGGATGCCAGCTCATGGTTGATTTTATCGAAATCCTCCTTCGGATCGCGACCCTCGCTTCCGGAGACATCCACGACGTGGATCAGCATCCGGGTGCGCTCGATGTGCTTTAAGAAATCCAGCCCCAGCCCGGCCCCCGTGTGTGCGCCTTCGATCAGCCCCGGGATGTCGGCCATGATAAAGCTCTGGTCGTACATGGAAACCACGCCCAGATTGGGCGTAATCGTCGTAAAGTGATAGTTGGCGATCTTGGGATCTGCGCTGGTGCTGACAGAAAGCAGCGTGGATTTGCCCACGTTGGGAAAGCCCACGAGCCCCACATCGGCGATCAGCTTTAAAATCAGCGTAATCTGCCGCTCCTGGGCAAGGCCGCCGGCCTCGGCAAAATTCGGCGCCTGACGGACGGAGTTTTTAAAATTGACATTCCCCTTGCCGCCCTTGCCGCCCTTTGCCGCCACAAAGGAATCGCCGTGGTGCACCAGATCCTTCATCACCTTTCCGCTGGCATCGTCGATGACTACCGTTCCCGCGGGCACGCGGATTACCAGATCCGCTCCCTTCTTGCCGAAGCACTTCTTTTTCTTTCCATCCTCGCCGTTTTCGGCCTCGTATTTTCTCTTGTATCGGAAATCCATCAGCGTCCGCAGCCCTTCGTCGGCGCGAATAACGATGTCCCCGCCCTTGCCGCCATCGCCGCCATCCGGCCCCCCCTGGGGCACGAAGGGCTCTCTGCGAAAAGAGACGGAACCATTTCCGCCCTTGCCGGACCTGATGGTGATTTTAGCTCGATCTACAAACATAAAACACCTCCCTGACGTTTTATCTCTAATGATCTCTAAAAAAAGACATTTTATCCCTAAAAAAACAAGAACCCCTATAACGCTTTATAGGGGCCTTGGTGATTACGCTTCCTTCGGATAGACGCTTACCTGTTTTCTGGTTTTGTCGTAGCGCTCGAACTTGACGACGCCGTCTGCCTTTGCAAACAGGGTATCGTCTCCGCCCTTGCCTACGTTGTTGCCGGGATGGAACTTCGTTCCTCTCTGTCTTACCAGAATGCTTCCGGCGCTTACAAACTGACCGTCCGCTCTCTTGACACCTAAGCGTTTCGACTCACTGTCTCTTCCGTTCTTAGAGCTACCTACACCCTTCTTACTTGCCATGGTCTACACCTCCCTTGTCCAGATCACCGACTATTTGCTGGCTGCTTCGATAGCAGCAATAATCTCGTCTTTTACAGCCTTTTCGTTGACTTCGATGCCTTGTTCTTTGGCATAGTCGATCAGCTCCGCTTTTTTCATGGCCTTCAGGTTGACCTTATCTGCCTTCTCTTCTTCCTTTGCGGGAGCTGCAAACACTTTACCGCCCATGGCGATCTCTTCAATTTTAACCATGGTATAAGGCTGTCTGTGGCCCTGCTTTTTTCTGTAATCCTTCTTCGCCTTGTACTTGAAGATGACTACCTTCTTGCCCTTGCCGTTCTCTACGACGGTGCCGCTGACGGCTGCGCCCTCTACGGCGGGAGTTCCTACGGTAACGGCTGCGCCGTCATTGACCACTAAAACCTTGTCGAACGTTACTTTTTCTCCGGCCTCCACGTTCAGCTTCTCTACGGAGACTACATCTCCCTGCTGCACGCGGTACTGCTTTCCGCCGGTTTCGATTACTGCATACATTTCTTCTGAGTACCTCCTCTATCCAGTCTCGCCATCGCAGGTAAGCGCCGGCTGATCCGTGCTTTTCCAACCTGTTCTGAGCGGCTTACATTCCATAAATATATCATAGAAATCAATGCTTGTCAAATATATTTATTCTAAAATCACGCCATCCTCATCGACCGTAAAGGATAATTCTTCGGGCAGTCCGTCGTCTGTGCCAGCCTGCACCGGCATTGCAGCAGCAGCCGCTGCCTGCCCCGCATCCTGCGCCTCTTCTGCCTGCTGTCCGTTCTCTGCGCAAGGCCGCAGGCCCGCTTTCAGCTTTTCTTCGATCTCGGCCATAATCTCCGGATGCTCGGTCAGATAGTTCTTTACATTCTCGCGCCCCTGGCCGATGCGGTTTTTATTGTAGCTGTACCACGCGCCCGCCTTCTCTATGATCTTGGCATCCACGGCGCAATCCAAAAGGTCGCCTTCTTTGGAAATCCCCCGACCGTACATGATGTCGAACTCCGCCTGCTTAAACGGAGGCGCCACTTTGTTTTTAACGATCTTTACCCTGGTGCGGTTGCCGATGAGCTGGTCGCCGTTTTTAATGGCTTCCACCCTGCGGACATCCAGGCGCATGCTGGAATAGAATTTCAGCGCTCGGCCTCCGGTGGTGGTTTCGGGGTTTCCGAACATAATGCCCACCTTTTCGCGCAGCTGATTGATAAAAATAGCTGCCGTATTGGATTTTTTTACGATGCTCGTCAGCTTTCTCAAGGCCTGCGACATGAGGCGGGCCTGAAGCCCCACGTGGGAATCGCCCATCTCGCCCTGAATTTCCGCCTTGGGAACCAGCGCCGCCACGGAGTCGATAACCACCACGTCGATGGCGCCGCTGCGCACCAGCATTTCGCAGATCTCCAGCGCCTGCTCTCCGGTATCGGGCTGCGATACCAAAAGATCGTTGATATTTACGCCAAGCCGCGCCGCGTATTCCGGGTCCAGCGCATGCTCCGCATCAATGAAAGCCGCCTTTCCGCCCGCCTTCTGCGCCTCTGCGATAATATGTAAGGTCAGCGTCGTCTTTCCGGAGGATTCCGGCCCGTAGATTTCCGTAATCCTGCCCTTGGGAATGCCGCCGATGCCCGTAACCAGATCCAGGCTGACAGAACCGGTAGAGATGGCATCGACTCCCATGATGCTCGTATTGTCGCCCAGCCGCATGACCGAGCCCTTTCCAAATTGCTTTTCGATCTGCGCCAGTGCAGATGTCAGGGCCTTCTCTCTCTCCTCCGCGTCTGTAATCTGCGTTACGACCGGAATGTTTTTTGTCGTATTTGAAGCCACTTAAATTCCTCCCATTCTGCTTTTAGCCATGTGTCTGACTGCCCCGGCCAAAGGGGAACATCTGTTCTTTTCTCTGAATGATATCCCCTTTTTCCAGCGCAGTCAAGGAAATTTTTGTTATCTATATTTTACCAAATTTAATTTATACTGTAAAGTAATTTTTTTACATTACTCAACATCTCGGTTATCGAGCATCCGGTTGATCTTATCCAGGGCAAAGAGCACAGTGTAATTCCGGTTCCACTGCCGGTTTTTATTGTTGGTGCGCAGCTCAAAGACCTCAGCGCGCTCGTCGAAGACCACGCCCACGTAAATCAGGCCCACCGGCTTTTCTTCCGTGCCCCCCTCAGGTCCGGCGATCCCCGTTATAGAGACGCAGACCTGGCTCTTTGTCTTTTCCCTCAGCCCCAGAACCATTTCCTTCGCCGTCTGTGGGCTGACCGCTCCGCATTCTTGAAGCGTCTGCTCCGAAACGCCCAGCTCCTCGTGCTTTGCCCGGTTGCTGTAGGTGACGATGCCCCGTTCAAAGACAGCGGAAATGCCCGCAACATCGGTCAGCTTTTCGGCCAGCATGCCGCCGGTGCAGGATTCGGCGCAGGATATGGTAATGCTGCGCGCAATCAGCTTGCCTGCCACCACTTCGGCAAGGCCCTGATCCTCTGTGCTGTAGATGTATTCCCCGATGTATTCCCTCACGCGGGAGAGCATCTCCTCCACCGCCTGCTTTGCCTCTTCCTTTGTCGCCCGTTTCGAGGCGATGCGCAGCGTAGCCTCGCCCTCTTTGGCGTAGGTCGCAAGCGTGGGATCGTCCTGGCCGTCGATCAGGGGCAGAAGCTTTGTCTCCAGCATGGATTCGCCGATGCCAAAGGTGCGGACCGTGCAGAAGTGCAAAGCCTCCGACGACTTTTCCGCAAGCCAGGGCCCCACGCTTTCGGAGAACATAGCTGTCATCTCCGAGGGCGGTCCCGGAAGGCATATGACCGTCCTTTCCTCAAAAGTCAGCGCAAATCCGGGCGCCGTTCCGTGGTTGTTGTCGAATACGATAGCCCGCGATGGCAGCAGCGCCTGCTTTTTGTTATTCTCTGTCATAGGGCGCTTGCGCTTCTGAAAATGGCGCAGCAACCGTTCCATGGATGGGGCGTGCTCCTGCAGCTGGTCCTGCTGCACCTGGCAGACAACCTCCTTTGTCAGATCGTCCTGCGTCGGCCCCATGCCGCCGGTAGTAATAACCAGGTCGCAGTCCTTCAGCGCCTGATGCAACAGCTCTTTCAGTCGGTCGGGATTATCGCCTACCGCGTAGTGATAGAGCACGTCGATTCCCATGGAATTCAGCTGACGGGACAGATATACGGCGTTGGTGTTGACGGTATGCCCGAACAAAAGCTCTGTTCCCACGGCTAAAATTGCGCATTTCATGTTCGTTTTCCTCCTGTATTCCGCTTTCCGCCCGCACAAGCTGCGCGGGCCGGGCTCTTTTCTGCCTCCCATAGTATTACATGGAAAATACATTTCTATTCTGATAGATGTATTCCGCGCCCGACACGATGGTCATTACCAGCGAAGCCCACAAAAACCCTTGAGCTGCAAGCGAAAGGATTCTTACGTCAGGCAGTACACCCACAAGCAGCAAAAGCGGCACGGCGATCATCTGCAGCACCGTCTTGATTTTCCCGCTCATCCCCGCGGCTACGACAATCCCCTCGGATGCGGCCACGGTGCGCATGCCTGCCACGGCAAATTCCCTGGCTAAAATGATAATGAGCATAAAGCCGGGAACCGTGCCGTCCTCCACCATCATGCAGAAGGCGGAGTAGACTAAAATTTTATCGGCCAGCGGGTCCATGATCTTTCCAAAATTCGTAATCAGATTGTATTTCCTCGCGATCTGCCCATCTAGCATATCGGTTAAGGAAGCGGCGATAAACAAAAGGAATGCCGCCAGCGCATAGCCTTTTATATAGCAGAAGATAAAAAACGGCACGGCGATCACTCTCGCCACGGTCAGCTTATTCGGCAGGTTCATAAGGGGCCTCCACTTCCTCTCCAATCAAATCGTAGTCAAAGGCATCGGTGATGCGCACGAATACGAACTCTCCAGGAATCAGCTCGCGCTCCGAGGTAAACAGCACCGCATTGTCGATGTCCGGCGCATCGTAGCGCGTGCGGCCGGCATAGCTTCCGTCGCCGTCCTCCGCCTCCACCAATACCTCCAGCACCTGGCCGATTTTTTTGCGGTTGTGCTCCAGAGAAATCGAGCACTGCAGCGCCATCAGCTCGTCTCTGCGCTTCTGCTTGGTCTGTTCGCGCACCTGCCCCTTCATGGAAGCCGCCAGCGTCCCCTCCTCTCTCGAGTAGGGGAACACGCCCAAGCGTTCGAATTTCTGCGTGCGAACAAAGCGCTCCAGCTGGGCGAAATCCGCCTTTGTCTCGCCGGGAAGCCCCGCAATCAGCGTAGTGCGGATGTGGATGTCCGGAATGGCCTTGCGCAGCTTTGCGATGGTTTCTTTAATCGAAGCTTCCGTGGATTTGCGGTTCATTTCCTGCAAAATCCTGTCGTTGCAGTGCTGCAGAGGGATGTCGATGTAGTGGCATATCTTGGGCTCCTGCGCCATCACGCGAATCAGCTCGTCGGTAATGCGTTCCTCGTAGCAGTACAGCAGGCGGACCCAGTGGATGCCCTCGATGCGGCAAACCTTCCGCAGAAGCTCCGGCAGCCGGTATTCCCCGTACAGGTCCACGCCGTAATTCGTAACATCCTGGGCAATGAGGACGACCTCCCGGCAGCCCTCCCGGGCCAGCTGTTCAATCTCCTCCACCACGTTTTCCATCCGTCGGCTGCGGTACCTGCCGCGGATAAAGGGAATGATGCAGTAGGAACAGACATTGTCGCATCCTTCGGCGATCTTTACTGACGCCGTGTAAGCCGCCTCCTCCGTTCGCCAGCGCTGCCCCATTTCCGCATAGGCTGTTCCGCAGTCGCCGGCATAGGCCTGGCGTTGCCCCTTTCGATACCCGGCCAGAATCTCCGGCAGTTTTTCGTAATCGTTGACGCCCAAAAACAGATCCACTTCCGGCATCTGCTTCAGCAGCTGTTTGCTGTAGCGCTGGCTTAAGCATCCGGATACCGCCAAAAGGGCGTCTTTTCTCTTCAACTGCGCCATTTCAAATATGGCGTCGATGGACTGCTCCTTGGCATCGTTGATGAAGCAGCAGGTGTTCACCAGAATCACATCCGCCTGTTCGGGGCTTTCCGCCATCTGATGGCCCGCCCGGGTTAAAATGCCCGCCACCCCCTCGGAATCTACGGTGTTTTTTTCGCATCCCAATGTATTGATATAGAATTTCACTTGCTCTTTTTCTCCTTGCTTTTTACGCTTCTTCACCTTCTGCTTCTTCCGCCTGCTGCCCCATGGCTTCCAGTTCTGCCACGCTGACCAGCACCTTGCGCGGGCGGCTTCCGTCCGCTGCCCCGATAATCCCTCTGGCTTCCATCATGTCCACCAGGCGCGCGGCCCGGTTATAGCCGATGCGGAACCGCCGCTGCAGCATGGATACGGAAGCCTGCTCCGCCCGGACCACGGTTTCGATGGCCTCTGCCAAAAGCTCGTCTGTCTCCTCTTCCTGATGGCCGGGCTCGGACTGCGCCCGTTCGATGGAATGCAGCACGTCGGCCGCGTACTCTGTCTCCACCGCCATGGGCTTTAAGTGCTCGATGACATTGTGCACCTCTTGGTCGGAGATAAAGCAGCCCTGCACGCGGGTGGGCTTGGCCATGCCCAGCGGGTTGAAGAGCATGTCGCCCTTCCCCACGAGCTTTTCCGCGCCGGCCATGTCCAGTATCGTGCGGGAGTCGAACTGCGACGACACGGCAAAGGCGATCCGCGAAGGGATATTTGCCTTGATTACACCGGTAATGACATCTACCGAAGGCCGCTGGGTGGCTACCACCAGGTGCATGCCCGCGGCTCTGGCCAGGGCTGCCAGCCGGCTGATGGACTCCTCCACTTGGGCCGGCGATGCCAGCATCAGATCCGCCAGCTCGTCGATGATGATAACGATCTGCGGCATAAATTTATCGTCTTCGCCCCTGCCTTTTACCGTTTCGTTGTAAGAGGCCAGGTCGCGCACGCCCTCCTGCGCAAATTTTTTATAGCGGTCGTTCATCTCCGCCACAGCCCAACTCAACGCTGCGGACGCCTTCGAAGGCTCCGTTACCACCGGAATCAGCAGATGGGGGATGCCGTTGTAATTGGAAAGCTCCACCACCTTGGGGTCGATGAGAACGAATTTTACCTCTTCCGGTGTGGCGTGGTAGAGGATGCTGATGATGAGGCTGTTGATGCAGACGCTCTTTCCCGAGCCGGTGGAGCCGGCGATCAACAGGTGGGGCATGGATTTTAAGTCCGCTACGATGCACTTTCCGGCGATGTCCTTTCCTACGGCAAAGGATATCTTGGATTTCGCCTCCTTAAATTCTTTGGAATCCACGATTTCGCGGATGGTAACCATGTTGATCTTCTCGTTTTCTACCTCGATGCCCACCGCAGCTTTACCGGGAATGGGCGCTTCGATTCGAATGCTCTTGGCCTCTAAATTCAGCGCGATATCGTCGGCCAGGCGGACGATGCTGTTGACCTTGACGCCGGTGCTGGGCTGTATTTCGTAGCGCGTAACCGCCGGCCCCCTGGTGACCTGCAATACTCTGGCATTGACGTTGAAATTGTGCAGCGTTTCCTCCAGCTTTTGCGCTTTCGCCTGAAGATCCGCCTTTTCGCCGGAATTATTTCCGCGGTTGGGGCGGTTGAGCAGGTCGATTGCGGGCGGCTGGTAAGGTTTGGGCTTCGGCTTGCTTTCTGCTGCGGCCGGGATGTCCTCTGCTTTTGGCTGCGCCTTTGGCAACGGCGCCGCTTCCGGATGCCAAGCGGTGCCGTCCTTTTCTGCCGTTTCAGCAAAAAGCGGCGGCTTCGGCGCGGAAGTAATTTCTGCTTTTTCCGCAGGGGCCGCATCTTCCGCAAGCCCTGTGTTCAGCGCCGCCTTTTCCGCTGCCTCCCCTTCCGGCGCATCGAATGCCTCTTCTTCCTCCGGCGGAAGGCCGAAGCTCACCGGCGCATCTTCTACAAGCCCCACGGGGGTCAGCCCCTTGCCGGGTTCCACCGGGGAAGGCTCTTCGATCCCCAGGCCATCGCTTACGCCCCTGGATTCGAACAGGGTATCGTCCTTCATGTAATCGAGGATTTTCATCTGCCCCTTGGAGATGGTTCCGGGCCGCTGCCCCGGCCGCTTTCCCGGTCTTGGGCGCAGCTGCGGCGGCTCTGCCTGCGAATCGTCGAGCAGTATGACGGGCTCTGAAGCTATCCCGAGTGGCTCCTGCACTTGTTCTTCCGCCGTTTCCCTCTGTTTTTTCCCTTTTCCGGCAGCGGATCTCTGCTTTTTTGCAGGCGGCTCCTGCATTGCTTCTTCCTGCTGAAGGGCCTCTTCCTGCAAAATTTCCTCCGCCTGCTCCCGCTGCGTTCTCAAAAGTTCCCTGCGCGTTTTCAGGCTGTCGAAGAAGGCGCTGATGGGCGTGTTAATCAGCAGGAGCGCGCAGACGAGGATAATCACGCTGCAAAAAATCCATAAACCGGTCTTGCCGACGATCTTCGTCAGCCCAAAGCCGATGAGCATGCCAAAGGCCCCGGCGCTTTCCCCCAGCTTTCCCGCGGCAAAGCTTTCCGCGAGAAAACCCAGCCCGAACGTATCCGTCTCTTGGATGCAGAAGGCAGAGTTAATGACCGATGCCATTAAAAAGATCAGCGCCAGGCAGATGCCGGAGCGCAGTCCGATGTGCGCCGCCTGCCTGGCAAACAGCAAGATCCCATATACAATCAGGTAGTACGGCAGTATATACGCCACGATGCCGAACATCCCCATTAAAAAGCTCTTAATAGCAGCGCCGATGATCCCTGCTGCCGAAGTCTGCACCGCGATGGCTAAAAACACCCCGCAGGCGATGAATATCATCGACCAGATTTCGTCGTGAAGCCGGCTCTGCCGCAGGATTTCCTCCTTTTGCCGCGCCGAGGCCGCCTTCTTTTTCGCCTTGCTTGCTGCACTGGAAGTCCCGGCAGACCTGGCAGTCTTTTTCTTTGGTTCTGACATGTTCTCCTCCGTACCCGTATTGCTCGTACTTTTTTACCGGAATATTATACCACAAATCCCCTGTAAAACATAACATATTTTAAGAAACACAAAATGGAAAACAGCGGCCGGAACTCATCTCCTGCTGCTCCGCAATCCGCTGTCCTGTGTATATCCGCCTGTCCCCCAGACGCGGGGCTTATGCCCCCGAAGGGAACGATTTCAACGATCAAAGAAAGAAGGTTTTGCTATGCCACTGTTTCAGGGAACCGCCGTCGCTTTAGCGACGCCTTTTCGGGACGGCGCGCCGGATTTTGCGGCGCTGGAACGCCTGATTGAATTTCAGTTAGAAAACCACATTGATGCCCTTGTCAGCTGCGGCACGACAGGAGAAGCCTCCACGCTTTCCATGGAGGAGCAGATCCAGATCGTGCAGTTTACCGTCGCAAAGGCCGCCGGCCGCGTCCCTGTCATCGCAGGCGCAGGCAAAAACGATACGGCCAGCGCTTTAGCCGCAGCCAGGGCCATGGAATACGCCGGAGCTGACGGCCTTCTGATGGTTACCCCCTACTACAACAAGTGCTCAGAGCAGGGATTGATCCGCCATTACATAACCATCGCCGACCAGCTGAGCTGCCCTGTCATCCTCTATTCCGTACCGTCGCGCACCGGCGTCAATATCAGCCCTTCTGCCGTCTCTGTCCTGTCGCGCCATCCCAACATCTGCGGCATTAAAGAAGCCTCCGGCAACATATCGCAAATCGTGGAGATTTCCAAGTATTGCAGCGAAAACTTTGCCCTCTATTCCGGCAACGACGACTCCGTCGTTCCCCTTTTATCCATGGGAGGCAGCGGCGTGATTTCCACGGCCGCCAATGTAATCCCGCAGGCCATGCACGATATGACGCAGGCCTGGTTCTTCGGAAAGCCTCAGGAAGCCTGCCGCCTGCAGCGGGAATACAAGGCTCTGATCGACGCGCTGTTTTGCGAGGTCAACCCCATTCCCGTCAAGTATGCGCTCCACCTGATGGGCTTTATGGAAGAGGAATACCGGCTGCCGCTCTGCCCGCCCTCGGATGCCGCAAAAGAGCGGATTCAAAAAACGCTTGCGGATTACGGGCTTGTTTCGCAAAACGCCTGAGGTTTCTTTTGTGCCCGGATTACAGCAGCCCCAGGTGCTCCGTTAAAATCTTTATTCCCATGCACACGAGCACCAGGCCGCCCAAAAGCTCTGCCCCGCCCTTGAGCCGGCCGCCAGCCAGGCGGCCGGCAGCTACGCCTGCAGCGGATAAAGCAAAGGTCGTGGTGCCGATCATAGCCGCTGCCCGGCCGATGTCCACCTGCAAAAAAGCAAAGGTAACGCCTATCGCCAGCGCGTCGATGCTAGTCGCCACGGCCAGGGGCAGCATAACGCCCGGCGAAAAGGAATCTTCCATCGCCTCTTCCTCCTGGCTGCGCGATTCTCTTATCATATTGACGCCGATCAGCGTCAGAAGCCCGAAGGCGATCCAGTGGTCCACGCTGACGATCAGGGACTGGAAGTTAGCGCCCAGAACGTAGCCGAGCAGAGGCATCAACGCCTGAAAGCCTCCGAAATAGAGGCCGGTAATCAGCGCGTGCCCCGGACGCAGCCGCCCTTTTACGGACAGGCCCTTGCAGATGGATACGGCAAAGGCATCCATGGAGAGCCCCACGGCGATGATGAATAGTTCTGCTGAGTTCATAGTCTATACTCCCTGCGCCGCCTTAAGGCGGCGCTTTGCAAGATGCGGCGCGAGGTTGGTTACAACTGTACTTCCGGATGTTTTCTGGTGAGGATTTCCGTCCGCGCCGTTGCCCCTAAATACTCCGAAATCAGGCCTGCCAGCTGACCGATGGCATCGTTCAGCGCATTGCAGCGGTCGGGGTCTACCGATTCGATTACCAAAACCGCACGCCTGGTATCTTCTGTCAGCATGGTCCGCTGCCCGTCGCGCCAGTTCCAGCAGCGGCAGACAGCTCCTGCATCGTCTATGTAGCAGACCTCGCCGGGAAGCGTCTCTTCTGCTTCCTCGTCGCCCAGAGCCAGGAAAGGATCGCCGCCTTCGGTTACCGTCAGGCGCAGGTTTCCGGCAAAGGTGTCGATATCCTCGCCGCCGCAGGGCAGCCCGTAGCGCAGAGAAATGCAGTTGTACAAATCCACCAGGGGATTGATTGCTCCTACTTCCTTGCCCTTTTCCACGCGCTTTAAAAGCGCTTCGATGGAACAGCGCACGCCCTTTTTTGTCTTGAACTTCTGAAACGCTTGGCGCCAGACCGCGATCACCGGATTTTCGCTGAACACCGGAGCAGCCAGGTATTTTTTCGCTTCCTCGTTGCACTGCTTCAGCATTTCGATGATATCGGGCCGGCGCTCTTCATTTCCTTCCTCCGTGTTGCAGATATTTTCTGCAACGACGACGCCGATGGCCGCCTCCGGAAACAGCTTCCAAAACGGTTCTTCAATGACAAATTTACTCATTTGCGCACTCCTTTGTTTACTATAATCTTTTTTCGTAAAATTTCCAGTCTATTTCGAAGAGCTGCCCCTCTCCGCAGAAATGAAACCCCATGCCTTCGTACAGCGCCACAGCGCCCGGATTTTCCTTTCCGGCCATCAGGCAAACGCCGTCAAATCCCTGCTTTTTCAGCTCCTCCATGGTAAAGAGAAGCAGGGCCTGGGCCATTCCCCTCCTCTGACAGTCTATTCGCACACCCAGGCGGCTGAGAACCGCAGGATGTTGAAATTGCGGATTCCAGCAGCCTGCTGCTTTGATTTCCGGATCCGCTTCCATATCCTCCGCAGCCATGGCCGCGATCAGCGCTCCGCTTTCGTCGTACAGACAGTAGAGCCCATCCTGCGCCTGGTCTTTCTGTACATCTGCAAGCGCCGGATAGTCTTCGCTCCACAGGCAGCCTGGACTGCCCACAAGCGATTGGTACAGCTGCAGCACCGGCTGGACCTCCTGAAGGCCGGCCCTGCCTGCACGAACGCCCTTTTCTGCAAGCCTCTGCTTTTGTATGTTTTCCTTTTCTCCCATGTCTTTTCCCTCTCCGTTCGGGCTTTTTCTGCCCTCTCGCAAAAAACCCTGTTGAATTTCAACAGGGTTTTCAGTGGCAAGTGTTTCTGTCTTTACCAAGGCCTTATGCTTCCGAAACGACCGCTTTTCCGTCATAGTAATTGCAGTTAGGGCATACTCTATGTGGAAGCTTAGGTTCGTGGCACTGAGGGCAAATGGATAATGCAGGTGCAGACATCTTCATATTTGCGCTTCTTCTGGAATTTCTCTTGGCTTTCGATGTTTTCCTCTTTGGTACTGCCATTGTGGACACCTCCTTTGCTCAATTAAATACGATAGTCGTAACATTTCGCAGTCTTAGGTCCCAAATGGCACCTTTCAACGCTAACTATTAAATTATATAGTCTGTTTTACTGCTTGTCAATACTTATCTCAGGTAGTTTTTACCGAATTTATTCGTTAGCCAGCGCTACGGTATCTCTGGCGATCATCAATTCCTCGTTGGTGGGGATCAGGAGGATCTTCACCTTGGAATCGTCGGCGCTGATGAGGGTTTCCTTGCCTCTCACTTTGTTGCGGATCAAGTCCAGCTTGATGCCAAGCCCGGACAGGTCCTGGCAGATGATATCTCTCATGCCGATGTCGTTTTCACCCACGCCGGCGGTGAAGACGATGGCATCCACGCCGTTCATCTCCGCCATGTAAGCGCCGATGTAGAAGCGGACCTTGTGCGCAAACACTCTCTGCGCCAGCTGCGCTCTTTCGTTGCCCTCCTCGGACGCGGCCTCGACGTCGCGGAAGTCGCTGCTGATTCCGGAAATGCCCAGAATGCCGGATTTCTTGTTCAGGATGTTGTTCATCTCGCCCTGAGGCAGGTTTTCCTTCTGTCTGATATAGGTGACGATGGCCGGGTCGATATCACCGGAACGCGTACCCATAACCAGACCTTCCAGCGGCGTAAAGCCCATGGAAGTGTCGATGCACTTTCCGTTGCGGATGGCAGATACGGAAGCGCCGTTGCCCAGGTGGCAGGTGATGATCTTCAGCTGCTCGATGGGAAGCCCGATCATCTCCGCAGCCCGCTCAGCTACATACTTGTGGCTGGTGCCGGGGAAGCCGTATCTTCTTACCTTATATTTCTCGTAATACTCGTAGGGAATGGCGTAAATGTAGGATTCAGGCGGCATGGTCTGGTGGAAGGCCGTATCGAATACCGCTACCATCGGCGTATCGGGCATCAGCTCCTGGCAGGCGCGGATACCTAAAATGTTGGGCGGATTGTGAAGAGGCGCCAGATCGGTACATTCGTCCAGTGCATCCATGACATCCTCTGTGATTTTAACCGAGCAGGCATACTTTTCGCCCGCGTGCACCACGCGGTGGCCTACGGCTTCGATCTCGTCCATGGATTTGGCTACGCCGTGCTCCGGATTGACGATGGCTTCCAACACGTGGCCGATGGCGTCTTTGTGATCGTCCATCGGGACTTCTAAAACGAACTTGTCCTGTCCGATTTTTTCGTGCTTCAGAACGGAACCGTTGATGCCGATTCTCTCCACCAGTCCTTTGCACAGCAGGGTTTCGTCTTCCATCTGAAGTACCTGGTACTTCAGCGAAGAGCTGCCGCAGTTGATGACTAATACCTTCATTGCTGTTCTCCTTCGATTCATCTCATTTGTTAATTATTTCTCAATCCCCGAATTGCAGAAAATGCCCGCCATTTTAGATGCGGACATTCGAGTTCAGGCATTTATAACGGATATTGCCATTGCCATTATATCCCGGATTGCCGCAAAAATCCAGTGGTTTTTATGGAATTTTCGTTTTTTCCGGACGCTTCTACCATGCCAGGCGCGTCTGCCACGTATGGGCTGCGGACAAAATCCGAGCCGCTGTAAATATCCGCTGCGCGGGCCGTGCGGCACAGGTCCGCCGCGCGGACATCCAGGCGCAGAGCCGCAAACGCCGCGCATCCGCCGTCAGCGCATGCGGCTGTCTCGCCTTTGACAAAGCGCTTCTGCTCTTTTGTCAGCTCCCGGTTGAGGTTGCTCAAAAGCAGAGGTACACTCTCCGAAAGCGAATCCCGCTGCGCCGCAGAACGCTCTTCTTCCCGGCGTTTTTGACTGCGGATGCAGCGCAATAGCTGCGCTCCTTTGTTTCCAATTCCCAAAACACGGCCATAAAGCAAACCTTTATCGGCAGATTCCTTGATATTTCCCCAGGTTTTTCCGTCGAAATCCATCAGAGCGGCGCACAGGAGCCTGCGCATCCGCGCTGTAGAATACCGGGCGCAGGAGGAGAGCGACAGGAGCTGCTCTGCGCTTTCCGCGTAAGGAAGCGCCTTCCACAGCCGGTATTCCAGGCCTTCGCTGCACCCCTGAAGCTGCCGCAGCCCCGGGGGGCCCAGCCGCCGCAGCTGGCTTAGCAGCATGGCGTCAAGCCGCAGGCTATCCTGCGGGCGCCACAGTCCGCCCTGCTGCAAAAGCTCTTCGAGCACTGCCAGCGTCGCTTTGGGAACGGCACGGAGGATATCCTCGGAAAGGGCGGCTGCCTCTGGTTTGGCAGCGCTGCCTGCATCCGTGGAAGGCAAGCCCTGCGCCTGTAAGCGCGAAATCGCCCGGCGTATGGCAGCGGCGCTCGCAAGCGCCGTACCTGTCTGCAAACTGTGATAGCCGCTACCCGTTCTGCGGATGCCCCAGGGGCGGATCGAAGCCTCCTGAAGCTGCAGCTGCCGGACGTATTCCACCGCTAAAATATCGTTGGGCGCACGCAGCGCTTCCTGCAATCCAGAAGCACCGGCACCGGACAGCAGGCCGCCCGTTTCCAGGAGCGCCCGGCTGCGGGCCGCAGGATAGGCAAGCCCTTCGTTTAAGGCCCGGCGAAGCCTCTGCGAGAATTCCTCGTCGCGGAGGGCAGAGACTCGCGCTGCTTCGATCAGCCTGTCCGGCTCGCTTTCGCATCCGAAGGCCATGTCCGTAACGCAGCCCAGGCGTTTCAGCAGGCAAACCCCCCCGCGGGCAAATTCCTCCGCGCTGTTGCAGGCAAAGGCAAAGGGCAGCTCCAGCACCAGGTCCACGCCGTTGTCTACGGCCATGCGCGCCCGGCTCCACTTATCCGCAAACGCCGGTTCCCCGCGCTGGGTTACAGCTCCGCTGATAACGGCCACCACGGCCTGTGCCCCCGCAAGGGCAACCGCCTGCCGCAGGTGATAGAGATGCCCGTTGTGAAAGGGATTGTATTCTGCGATGATGCCTAAAACCTTCATATTTCCTCGCTCTTCTCAGCTTTTGTCCACCTTTGCGCTTTCTTCGCGCCGTTTTGCACCCTGGCGTATTTTCCGCAGCCCTCTTGCCAGCCGGCAGAGCATCCGCCGCATCCCGCGAAACCACAGATGCCCGGCGGCAATCAGGCCCATGAGCAGGCAGAGAAGCCCTGCCGTCTGCGAAGAAAACAGCAGGCTGTGAAACCCTCCCAGCACCAGGACGGCGGGCTCCTGAGAGCCGTAAACAGCGCTTGCCAGTACCTCCGTGCCGCCGGCCTTCTGCACGAGCAGCGCCAGCGCCATGGTAACTCCTGCCGCCAGACACCCGTGGCAGAATTTCATAAAGAAATAATACCGGCTGCTGATCCCGCTTCCGGAAAGCATGGAAAGCGACTGTCCCGCAATCGACAATCCCCCAAAGGAAACCAGAAAGGCGCAAAGCGCCAGGCGGAAGGCGCTGCTGATGGCCGGAGCCGCAGCGACCGCGCTGCATCCCATCGTCATCTCCAAGACTCCCTTTGCCGCAGCCGCCTGCCACGGCGCAGGCAGCAGAGACAGCAGCCCCGCAAACTGCAAAAACTCCCCTGCGATAGAAAACAGCACGATATAGCCGCAGATCTGGCACAGCGTCCGAAAGGCATTCAGGATGGAATCGCTGAGCGCCTCTGCTATCGACGGACAAGCCTGCCGCAGCCGAACGCCCTGCGGACGGGCTCTGCCATCCTCTCCGTTCCATAGAAAGCGACAAAAGACCCATCCGTTAATCACGGCCGCCAGATAGTGTCCAAAGGCGATGATATAACCGCAGGCAGCGCTTCCCAGCATGGCAGTCCCCACGGTTCCGACTAAAAACAGAGGGCCCGACACCGAAGAAAACGAGAGGATTTTCTTGCCCTCCGCCACCGACATCCTTCCGCTTCTGCACTGGTCCCCCACTAATTTTGCCGCCATAGGATAGCCGGATGCCATGCTGAGCACGCAGATAAACGCTCCCATGCCGCTGCATCCGTACAGCCGCCGGAACATCCCTTCAAACAGCGCCCCCACGCGCTCAGGAAAGCCCAGCCGCACCATAAAATTGACGGCTACGAAAAAAGGGAACAGCGTCGGAAGCACCGACCCGAAAAACAGGTTGATGCCAGCGCTGCATCCGTTCATGGAGATCTGCGGAAACGCCACCATGAGAAAACAGCCGGCGATGGAAAAAGCGCCGGCTGCTGCATATCCTTTTTTATTTCGATTACAATGCGCTTTTTTCATATCACAGCATATGCAGCCGCATTTGCCGCCATACCGCTTTTTTGTCCGCGCATCCGTTTATTTTCTCGTTACTTGTCCGCATCCAGCTGCGCCTGATAAATCATCTCTTTGATTTCGCTCCTGTTTTCCGAAATCGTAGCGTTGATTTTATCGAAGGTATCCTGAATGTGGTTAAACATGTCCGCAAAGTAAGAGGCGTTCAGCTGGTCCATCTTGTCCTGAAAATTATAGAGGATGCTGTCCACGTATTCGAACGTTCCCAGCTTAAGCCCCCTGGCGTTCCCATCCGCGGCCCGCATGATCTCATCCGCCCGCTTCTTTGCCTTGACCGTGATGTCGTCGTTTTCTACCATGGCCTCTGCCTGGGCTTTTGCGTCGTTTAGGATCGTCTCGTACTCCGCCTTGGCCTCGTCCAAAATCCGCTGCCGCTCGTCTTTAATCCACTTGGCCTGCTCGATTTCGTCGGGCAGCTCCACGCGGATCTCCTTTACGATTTCGATCAGTTCATCCGAGTCGATCATTATTTTTCCGGACAGGGGAAATCCCGGAGCCGTATCTACAATTTCTTCGATCTCATCCAGCAACTCCAAAACCTTCATCTCTCTCTTCCTCCCTTTTCCTCTCGCTTCGCCTTCATGTATCTCAGCACATTCTCCGGTACGAGACCATCAACCTGTCCGCCCAGAAGAAATACTTCTTTAATCATGCTGGAACTGATGAACGAATGCTCGGGCGCAGTCATCAGAAATATGGTTTCGATCCCCTCCCGGTACAGCCTGTCATTCATCTGCGCCATCTGTATTTCATATTCAAAATCCGTAGTCGCCCGCAACCCCCGCAGCACGGCCTGGATTCCATTTGCATTGACATAATCGGCCAACAGTCCGCTGAAGCTGTCCACCTCTACATTTTTCAGGTGCGACGTGGCCTCGCGAATCATCTGCATGCGCTCCTGGGGCGTAAAATACGGCGTTTTCGACTGGTTGCCCACCACGCCCACCACCAGGCACTCGCACAGGCAGGCGGCCCGGTTGATCAGATCCAGATGTCCGCTGGTGATGGGATCAAAGGAGCCTGCAAATAATACTTTTTTCATTCTTCATCCTTTTCCGCTTCCGGAAAACCGTACACGCTGACGCTTACGGCTCCGTATCTTTTTTCTTTTATCCGCTGAAAGCCGCAGCAAGCGTCGGGCAACACATCGCACCTCTCGTGCTCCGCTACGATAATTCCCTGCGGGGAAAGGCTGCCATACTCCGCAATGCGCGCAAGGCAGTCGCCGATCATCCGCTCCCCGTACGGCGGGTCTAAAAAGATGACATCCGCTTTCTGCCCGATCCTCGCAAGCGATGAAACAAAGTCACCCAACAATAATACCGCCTGGTTTTCTGCACCGCAGCGGTGGATATTGGCCTTCGAAAGCGCCAGGCTTTCTCTATGCCGGTCGCAGAAATACACGGTTTTCGCCCCTCGGCTGATGGCCTCAAGCCCCAGGCTTCCCGTTCCGCAAAACAGGTCGATGCAGACGCTGTCCCCGTCGATATACCCGCAGATCATGCTGAAAATCGCTTCTTTTACCTTGTCTGTCGTGGGCCGTATGCGCCCATCCGAGGGTGTGAAAAGGCGCCGGCCTTTCAGCCTTCCTGCTATGATGCGCATGACAACTCCCCTTTCTATCTGTATTATTTTATCAGCAGCCAGGCAAAAATGCAATAATAAAGGAGCCGTCCCGACAGATTTTATAGGGGACAGCTCCTTTTTTGTTTTTATCGCCTGATTGTTTTTTCTTCTGTCTATTTTCCGGACAGCTGCTGCTCGGCCATTTCCACCAGTCGTTTGGTCATATAGCCACCCACGTAGCCGTTCTGTCTGGCTGTCAGGTTGCCCTTGTCCATGCTGCCGTAATTGGCAAGTCCCAGTTCATTGGCGATTTCGGTCTTCATACTGTCTAAAGCAGGCTTTGCTTCAGAACTCATTTTCTTCTGTAAAGTCATTTGTTTCACCTCCTCTTTACGCCCTTATCATGCGCCCGTGGAGGGAAATCTATTCTCGCCAATTATTTCCTGAGCGTATTTCCTGAAACCGCTTTCTGCAAGCCGTTACAGCTGCAGCTGCCCCGCTGTGTGAAACACCTGCTGAACCCGCTGCTTTATCCTTTGGTTTTCGCCATCGGAAAGCAGGACATCGCTTTCTAAAAGGCGGCGCGCCTCCTCCCTTGCAGCGCTGAGGATGGCGGCGTGCTTTCCCAGGTCCGCCAGCTTAAGCTCCGGAACGCCGTGCTGACGCACGCCGAAAAACTCGCCCGGCCCCCGCAGCCGCAGGTCTTCTTCGGCGATGCGAAAGCCGTCGCTGGTGCTTTGCATAATCTCCGCCCTCTGCCTGGCCACCGCGCTTTCTCCCTCGGAAATCAAAAGGCAGTAGGACTGGTGCCTGCCTCGCCCCACGCGTCCCCGCAGCTGATGCAGCTGCGCAAGGCCGAAGCGCTCCGCATTTTCGATTACCATGATTGTGGCATTGGGAACGTTGATCCCCACCTCGATGACGACCGTGGAAATGAGAACTTGTATCTTCCCCTCGTAAAACCCGGCCATGATTTCATCTTTTTCTTTCTGCTTCATCGCCCCGTGCAGCAGCGCTGCACTTATCTGCGCAAACCGCCCGGAAAATTCCTCGTAAATTTCCGTAGCCGAGCGGGCGGAAAGCTGTTCCGATTCGGCAATCAGCGGCGCTACGATATAGGCCTGTCGCCCCTTGTTTACCTCTTTGAGGAGGAATTCCAAAACTGCCTCGCGCTGCGTGGCCCGCAGCGCTTTGGTTACGACCGGCTGACGGCCCGGCGGCAGCTGGTCGATGACGGAAATATCCAGATCTCCGTAAAGCACGACCGCAAGCGTCCGCGGAATCGGCGTGGCCGTCATTACCATCGTATCGGGATGGTCGCCCTTTTCGCCCAGCAGGCTGCGCTGATCCACGCCAAAGCGGTGCTGCTCGTCGGTGATGACAAGGCCCAGCCGCAAAAAGGCCACATCGCTTTGGATCAGGGCGTGGGTTCCGATGAGGATCTGCACCCCGCCCTCAGACAACTGCGAAAGAAGTTGCCTCCGCTCCTTTGCGCCCACTGTCGCAGAGAGAAACCCCACCGTAATTCCAAAAGGCGCAAACTGGCGGCTTAAGCCTTCGTAGTGCTGCATGGCTAAAATCTCCGTCGGCGCCATCAAGACGCCCTGATAGCCGCTTTTTACCGCCTTGTAAAGCGCTGCCGCAGCTACTGCGGTCTTTCCCGAGCCCACGTCGCCCTGCACCAGCCGGTTCATAACCTTGGACGATTCCATATCGCGCTCGATTTCCGAAAGCACTTTTTTCTGCGCCGGCGTCAGAGGATAGGGAAGGCTGTCCGTAAACTGCTCCATTTTATGCCGTGAAGAAAAGCGAATGCCGGTATATTGATGGTCGATTTTGCTGCGGGTGAGCAAAATTCCCATCTGCAAAAGCAAAAGTTCATCGAAGATCAGCCGGTACTTCGCTTCTTTATATTTTGTCCGATCCTGCGGATAATGGATGTTCTGCAGCGCGTAGTGCAGGCCGCAGAGGCGGTTTCTTTGAAGCGTCTGCGCCGGAAGGTATTCGGAAAGCTCCTGCGCATGCGAAAGCGCCAGGCGGCTGTATCGCCGCAGATCCCGCTGGGTTAGCCCGGCCGACAGCGGATAGACCGGAAGGATGCCTTCCTCCCGCTGCACTGCTGCCTCTCCGCAGCTGCCCTCGCCGGCGCTCTGTTCTTCCTGAAACTCCGGATGCATCATCTGCATCCGCCCCTTCTGCAGCGAAACCCTGCCGAAAAACCCGTAAGTCCTGCCCTGCTGAAAGGCTTTTTCCAGATACCCGGCCTGGGCGAAGAATACGACCTCCAGCGAACCGGTTTCATCCTGCGCCAGGAGTTTCAGCGTGCGTTTTTTTCCGTAGCGGAAGCCGCCCTTTACGATTAAAACCACCTGTGCGGTTACATAGGCCTGTTCGCCGTCCGAAAGCTGCGCAATTTTTTTTCGATTGCTTCTGTCTTCATAGTTTCTCGGATACAGGAATAAAAAATCTTCTATTTTTAAAATATCCAGTTTTTTCAGCGCGCCAGCCTTTTTCGGCCCCACGCCCCGGATGCTGCTGACCGGTTCTTGAAGCATACTCCCTCCGTCGGCTCCGGCATTTGCCGGCTATCCCCTGATTTCGATGTTGCGCCGCGCCAGCTGCCGGGACATGACGCCGGCGACCACGACGGTGATTTCCCTGACGGGAATGGCCGTATTTTCGGCAATCGTTTCTTTTAAGCGGCCAATCAGCGCATTCGTCACCTGTTTAATGCTCAGGCCAAAGCGCAGCACCACATACAGCTTTACGAACAGCTGCCCGTTTTCCAGATACATTTCGATGTCGTCGGTCACATCCTTGGCACCGATTTTCATAATAAAGCTGGAATCCTGCCCCTTTTTATCGCTGATCCACACCCTGCCGGAAAACTCCGTTTCTACCATCTCTTCGATGAGCTGGCAGATTACGGAGGTGTGGATGCTGATGGTTCCTTGACCGTTGATTTCGCTGTAAAGCATAATTCTTCCTCTTTACTGTCCGCATGCTGCGCTGCTTCGCCTGTCCTCTTGTTTTAAAAATAGTATATCACAATCCAAGCCGAAAAAAAAGATGGTTACTTTCTGAAAAAAGTGTTTTACAGTTACAATTTGTTGTGCTATAATATCACTGTTCGATATGTGGTAGTTGATTGCCTG
>CATJIF010000138.1 GCA_949740445.1 uncultured Peptostreptococcaceae bacterium
AAAGGCTTCACGCGGACAAAAGCCCCTTTCATATACTGCACCAAGACAAATCTTAGCAAATCGAGGTGAAAACCCATGAACCCTATTTCATATACGCCCGTTCCCCTGGATCGTCTTCCCCTGGGAACCACCGCCGTCGTTTCCAGCCTGGATGCGGAGGGGCGAAACCTGCGGCACATGGAGGATTTAGGCTTTATCCCCGGCGCCTGCATCAGGGCCCTGCACCGCGCGCCCGCGGGCGACCCGACCGCCTACACCGTTATGGGTGCCGTCATCGCCCTCCGCCGAAAGGACGCTTCGCGCATCCTCTGCCGCCCCGTATCGCAAAGCGAATCCGCGTACAAGGCGCAACAGGGCAGCTCCTCCGGTATCCTGTCGAAAAGCGGGCCTTTCTGCGCCGCCCCAGAAGGGAGCGTACACCCGTGAGAAACTTTACCATCGCCCTAGCCGGCAATCCCAATGTGGGGAAATCCAGCATTTTCAACGCGCTTACCCACTTGCGCCAGCACACTGGCAACTGGCCCGGAAAGACTGTCTCCAACGCGGTTGGCCAATTTTCCTGGAAGCAGGCTTCCTTTACATTAGTCGATCTGCCCGGCACATATTCCCTCCGCTGCGGTTCTGTGGAGGAGGAAATCGCAAGAGATTACATTTGCAGCGGCGAAGCGGACCTGGTGGTCTGCGTCGCCGACGCTACCGGCCTGCAGCGCAACTTAAACCTGATTCTCCAAATCCTGCAGCTGACGCCGCGGGTCGTCGTCTGCGTCAATCTGTTAGACGAAGCTGAAAAAAAACAGATCCACGTAGACCTGTTCCGCCTGTCGCAGCTGCTGCGCGTTCCCGTGGTCGGCGCCTGTGCCAGAGACGGGCGGGGGCTCTGCGCGCTGAAGGATGCCGTTTTAGAGCAGGCCCTGCTCCTCCACAACCAGGAGGCCGTAAAAGAAATTCCCATCGTCGACAGCCTCGCGGGCAGCGAAGCCGCCACAGGGAATGCCCCCTGTGCAAAAACAGATGCGTCCGCAGATGAAGATTCGCTTGCCAGCGAAACCCCCTCTGCAGGCCAGACGCTTTCCATGGAAGAAATTGCCCAGCGCAGCCAGTTTATCTTCGAGGCCTGCGTCAGCACTGCCAGCCAGGAGCCCCACAGCTTCGACCGGAAATTAGACCGCCTCTTTACCTCGCGCCTGACGGGCTACCCGATTATGCTGGCCTTTCTCTGCCTGATCTTCTGGCTTACCATCGCCGGGGCCAACCTGCCCTCGCAGCTTTTGAGCCAGCTGTTCGACCGCTTTCAGGAGCCGCTTCGCAGCGGGCTTTTGCAGCTTTCCCTTCCGCCTGCCGCATGCAGCATGCTGGTCGACGGCCTGTACAAAACCCTGACCTGGGTGGTATCCGTAATGCTGCCTCCCATGGCTATTTTCTTTCCGCTGTTTACCCTGTTAGAGGACTTTGGCTACCTGCCCCGCATCGCCTTCAATTTAGACCGCTGCTTCTGCCGGGCGCACGCCCACGGAAAACAGGCGCTAACCACCTGCATGGGCTTCGGATGCAACGCCTGCGGCGTCATGGGCTGCCGGATCATCGAATCCCCGCGCGAACGCCTGATTGCGATACTTACCAACACCCTTGTGCCCTGCAATGGAAAGTTTGCGGCCCTGATCGCCATCCTTACGATGTTCTTTGCCGGAAGTTCCGGCACAAAGCTGCTTCCAGCGCTGCTGCTGACGCTTCTAATCCTCTTCTGCCTGGGGCTGACGCTGCTTACCTCGTATCTGTTGTCCAAAACGCTGCTGAAAGGCCTTCCCTCCTCCTTTGCGCTGGAGCTGCCGCCCTATCGCCGCCCGCAGATCGGAAGGGTAATCCTGCGCTCTGTCCTGGACCGCACGCTGTTTGTCCTTGGGCGCGCTGTCTGCGTGGCCGCTCCGGCAGGCATCCTCATCTGGGTGCTCGCCAACACCGGCCTGCTCTCCCTCTTAACCAGCGCACTCGACCCTTTAGGCCGCCTGATGGGCCTGGACGGCGTTATTCTAACCGCCTTTTTATTGGGCTTTCCGGCCAACGAGATCGTTATCCCCATCTTGCTGATGAGCTATCTTTCCACCGGTGTGCTCACCGACTTTGCAAGCCTTCCGGAATTTCAAAAGCTCTTGCTTTCCCACGGGTGGACGCAAACCACAGCGCTGTGCTTTCTGCTGTTTTCCGTAGCCCATTTCCCCTGCGGAACCACCTGCTTTACCATCTACAGAGAAACGAAAAGCCGGAAGTGGACCGCAGCGGCGATTGTGATTCCCACGGCAATCGGAATCCTCCTTTGCATCGCAGCCAACGGCATATCCCGGCTGTTCCTGTAACATATGTAGTCTTTCTATCCGGCTGCACGAGAAAGCGCAGTCCAGCACTGCAGCCGGAGTTTCTTTTTTCTGCTAATTCTGCGCGATCTTCTCAAAATCCGAAGCAGGATGCTTGCACAGCGGACAGATAAAGTCCGCCGGAAGTTCCTCTGCCTCGTGGACGTAGCCGCACACGGAGCAGCGCCAGGCGGTTTTTCCAGCCGTCCCCCTGCCGTCAGCTGCCGGCTTTGGCTTGATATTATTCTGGTAGTACGCATACGTCGCTGAGGGAACATCGGAAAGCACTTCCATGCCATCCACTGCGGCGATAAACAGCGTGTGGCTGCCCAGGTCGATGGACTGCTCTACCGCAGCGCTGATATAGGCGTTGCTGCCAGCAGTAAGATAGTACAGGCCGTTTTTGCTGCGCCTGCAGTCCGCATAACCGGCAAATTTATCTGCTTCCCGACCGGACTGAAAGCCGAAATGGCGGAAGATATCGAAACTGGCGGCTTCGCTGAGGATAGAAATGTTGAACTTTCTGCTCTTCTGTATAATTTCCTGTGTAAAATTCGCCTTGTTTACCGCAATGCTGATGCGGCTCGGCTGGCCGGTTACCTGAATGGCAGTATTGATGATGCAGCCGTTATCTTTTCCTTCTATCGCTGAGGTAAGGACAAACAATCCGTAGCTCAGCTGGTACATAGCCTTTTTATCCATACAAAACCCCCTCCTTTTCGTCGTTACTGTTTGCAAATCACGCGGCAGGTTGCCAGCGTCGGGTCTGCAGGCCCCTGCAGATGGCCGTCCCGCTGCCGGTACTCCTCTAAAAAGCGAAAGACCGGCTCCGTTATCTGTTCGCCGGGATAGACCAGCGGAATGCCCGGCGGATAGGGAGCGATCATTTCCGCCGAAATCCTTCCCTGGGCCCGCTGCCAGTCCACGACCTCGCTTTCGGCAAAATACGCCTGCCGCGGCGTCATAACCGCCGGCGGCTGCGCGGGCAGCGGCGCCCCGTCGGCCAGTGGCTTTCCGCCTGCATGCCGGCGCGAAATGTCCGCCAGCGCATCGACCAGGCGGTCGAGCTCCTGCGCCTCGTTAGCAAAGGTAACAATCGCCAGTACGTTTTTATAGTCCGAAAGCTCCACATCGCAGCCGTATTCCTCAAAGAGCAGCTGCTCCAACCGGAAACCCTCAATCCCCAGCGCAGCGGCGCTGATGGTCAGCCGCGTCTCATCCAGCGCAGCGATTCCCGCTGTTCCGATCAGTTCCCTGCCCGCGCAGCGGATGCCCTTGATTTCGTTGATGCGCTTTCGCGCTTCCTGCGCAAGCTTTACCGCTTCTGCGATCATCTCCGGCCCCCGCATGGCCAGGTCGTGCCGGGCCATATCCAAGGAGGTCAGCAGCAGGTAGCTGGGGCTGGTACTCTGCACCATGTGCAGATTGGCGCGAAGCCGCGCCCGGTCCACAAGCGAGGAGCGCAGGTGCAGCATGGAGCTCTGCGTCAGCGACCCCGTTACCTTGTGGATGGACTGCGAGGCCATGTCCGCGCCCTGGCTGAGCGCCCCTTCGGGCAGCTCCTGCGAAAAATAGCAGTGCGCGCCGTGGGCTTCATCTACCATCAGTATGGCACTGTGGCGGTGGCAGACCTCCGCAATCCCGCGGATGTCGCTGCATATGCCATAATATGTAGGGCTTACTACCATCAGGCCCCGGCATTCGGGATGCGCCGAAAACAGGCGTTCCACCTCCTCGGGCGTTACGCCGCCGTGAAGCCCCCACTGCCGGTGCAGCTGCGGCATGATGTACAGCGGCTTTGCTCCGCTCATAATCAGGCCCATCAGCGCCGACTTGTGCGCGTTTCGCGCAATGGCTACCGTCTGCCCTTCGAGGGCCGCGGTCAGCACCATGGCCTGATTGCCGCAGGTGGTGCCATTGACCAGAAAATACGTCTGCTCCGCGTGGAACACCTGCGCCGCAAGATCCTGCGCCTGCGCGATGGCGCCCTCCGCATTGTGCAGGTCGTCGGTGTAGGGCGTTTCCGTCAGATCAAATTTGAAAATTTCGTCGCCTACGACTTCCCGCCAGCGCCGGTTGATGCCCCGCTGGAAGCGGTGGCCCGGAATGCGGAAATACGCCGGCCTGCGTCGATTATACGCCATAATCGCATCGAACAGCGGCGTTTTATCTTGTGCAGAACCCTTTTTTTTCTCTGTAGTGTTCATCTCGCCCTCCTCTTCTCTGGCAGACTGCTTCTGTTGCCCGCATCCGTCGATTTCCATAGTTATGCAAGCTCTCCCTGCCCTTTATGTTTTAAATGCCGACCCGCATCGTTTCAGCAGCGCACTGCTTTTATTCATGCTATCATTTTTACAGGATAATTTCAATTACAATTTAAGAGAAACCGGCAGTTGCCATTGCCAGAAGGAAAACAATAAAAAAAGATTGACAATGTGCCTTTTTGCGATTATAGTGTATATATCGTATATATACACTTTTGCAACCCGATTTTCCCTGCGCAGGAAAACGGGTATGCGCCATCAAGCACGCCCCAGCAGCTGAGCGCCCGCACTCGATGATCGAAAGCGCGCTGCCCTGCTGCCGGGGATTCCCTCGACCGCCAGCCGTGCACGCATTGGCGGCCGGGGCAGGGGGTTTTATGAATATTATCATCAGCAACGCATCCGAAAAACCGATTTACGAGCAGATTACCGCACAGATCAAAGCGATGGTTTTAAACGGCAGCCTGGCGGAAGGCGATGCCCTTCCGTCCATGCGGCTGCTGGCAAAGGAGCTGCGCATCAGCGTAATTACCACAAAGCGGGCCTACGAAGAACTGGAGCGGGATGGCTTTATCGAAACCGTTCCCGGCAAGGGCAGCTTCGTCGCCGCCGGAAACCAGGAGCTTCTGCGCGAGGAACAGCTGCGCATTACCGAAGAACACCTAGCCCGCGCTATCGAAAGCGCCCGCAGCTGCTCCCTGTCGCTTTCTCAGCTGCAGGAAATGCTGGCTTTGCTTTATCAGGAGGAATGATGACTACTATGGAACGAATTCACTGCGATTATGCCATTGAAGCGAAGGGACTCTGCAAATCCTTCGACGATTTTCAATTGCAAAATATTTCTTTTTCGCTGCCCTGCGGCACGATTATGGGCCTGATCGGCGAAAACGGCGCCGGAAAAACCACGACGCTGAAACTCCTGTTAGGCATGCTGCGCCGGGAGCAGGGTTCCGTGCGCCTGCTGAATCTGCTCCCGGAAGAAAACGAAGCGGAAGTCAAAGCGCACACCGGCACAGTGCTTGCGCAGGGCTTTTTCTACGAAGAGCTGTCGCCAAAGCAGATGAACACTATTCTGCGCCGCTGCCATCCTTTCTGGGATGAAGCTTACTTTTTGCAGCTTTTGAAGCAGTTTGGCCTGCCACTGCAAAAGCGCTACAAGGATATGTCCCAGGGCATGCGGGCCAAGCTGAAGCTGGCAGCCGCCATGGCACCTCATCCGCAGCTTTTGCTGCTGGACGAACCCACCTCCGGCCTGGACCCTGTCGCCCGTTCGCAGTTTTTAGACCTGCTTTTGGAATTTATTCAAGACGAAACCTGTTCTATCCTTCTGTCCTCGCACATCACATCGGATCTGGAAAAGGTCGCCGACTATACTGCCTATCTTCACCAGGGGCAACTGCTCTTCTGCGAGGAAACGTCAGTTCTTTTAGAACATTACGCAGTTGTCCGCTGCGGCTGGCAGGACTTTCAGCAGCTTTTGCCCGAGGAATACGTCAGCTATCGCAAAAATGCCTTCGGCTGCGATGTGCTCATCCGCGACCGTAATGTTTTTTCTGCCCGCCATCCCGAGGCGGTGCTGGACCCCGCTTCTTTAGAAACGATTATGACGCTGTATGCGGAAAGGAGATAACACAAGATGCTTGGATTGCTCTTAAAAGATATCTATAACTTAAAAAAGACAGGGCGCACACTGTCGCTTTTTCTGGTTCTCTACGGCGCTTTTGCGGTGCTTTCTGGAGAATTTTCTATCTTGAGCGGTCTGTGTGCCATGATTGCCGTGCTGCTTCCGATTTCTGCCTTTTCTTTAGATCAGAGCAGTCAGTGGAATGTGTACGCGGTAACGCTGCCCATTCGCCGGCGCCTTCTGGTAACATCCCGTTACGTTTTTACGCTCCTGTGCCTGGGCGTTATGACCGCCCTGCAAATTCTCGTCGGCGGTTTCGTTCTTGTGCAGAGCTACGGCATCTCCGAAATGAGCGACCATCTGCTGACCTGCCTCTTTATCGACAGCGTGCTTCTGTTTCTTCTCAGCCTTGGATGCGCTGCTCTGTTCCGTTTCGGCCCGGAAAAGGGGCGCATCGTTATGATGGCTATCGCCATGCTTCCTGCCGCCGCTCTTCTTCTCTTTACAAAACTAATGCCCGAAGCCATGCTGCTGACGCTTAGCGATGCTGCATTTCGCGCCCTGCCGTTCCTCTCTGCCTTTAAAAACGGGCAGCCAATATACCTGTGGAGCGCGGCGCTTTTCTGCCTGGCCGCTTCTCTGCTCTGCTTTGGGCTGTCCTGCTTATATTCCTGCCGCTACATGGAAAAACAGGAATTTTAGGCGTCGAACGAATTATAAAATATAGCTCTGTGCGCGACCGCAATGGTTCTGTAAGAATATCCCTATAAACATTGCTGCTGCGCAGTGAAACCACGCATTTTTTGATAAAAAATACGGAAAGGAATTTGCAGATGAATACGCATAAAAATATAAACTACACAGATACTGCTATGAATACAAACGTAAACAGAGAATGGATCATTTCATCGCCGCGGCTCCGACTGCGGCGATTGGTCTATGAAGATTTTCACTGGCTGAAGCCAATCCTGCAAAACGAAACGGTTATGTACGCCTGGGAGCACGCTTTTACGGACAGAGAAGTGCAGGAATGGATCGAAGCGAACCTGCTTCGCTATGCGAAGGAGGGGTTTAGCTACTTTGCTGCCTTCCGTGCTCCAGAAGACACAGGCGCCTGCACATCGGATTTCCAGCATCCGCAGCCTGAGAATATTTCTGCAGAGATTCCTGCCGGGCAGTTGTCTGCGGAGTTTAATTTCAGCCAGCCCATAGGCGTAATGGGCCCGCTGATCGAAACCATCGAAGGCAAACCCTTTACCGGTATCGCCTATATTCTCGACAAGCCATTCTGGCACCAGGGCTATGCCACAGAAGGCGCCCGCGCCTGTATTCGCTATGCCTTCCAAACCCTTCACGCAGAAAGGGTGATCGCCGAAATCCGACCGGATAACCTGGCCTCCCGCCAGGTAGCGGAGCGCCTTGGCATGCAGGTAGAGGGAGAGTTTATTAAGCACTACCAAGGGAAAGCCATGCCGCATCTCATCTATGCGCTTTATCCCCACAGTGAGCTTGAATACTAAGAACACTGTTTTATCGAAAGAATGCTGTAATGTTAATTTCTGTTGCTTGCCGCAACGCGTTCTTCTCCCTTATACTAGCAGTGAAAGGAGGGCATCGCTGATGCTAAATGAAAACATTAAAACCATCAGAACATCCAAGGGGCTTTCGCAGGAAGAGCTCGCAATCAAGCTAAATGTGGTGCGGCAAACAATTTCTAAATGGGAACAGGGCCTGTCGGTTCCAGACGCCGATATGCTGATTTGCATATCCGAGGTATTTGAAACCCCTGTAAGCACACTGCTTGGAGAAAGCATTGCCGAGACAAAGGCTGATGACTTGAGAGCAATTTCCGAGAAACTTGAGGTCATAAACCTGCAACTGGCGAATAGAAAAGCAACGAGGCAAAAAGCAACTCACTGGTTTTTCATCTTATTGTGTGCGATTATAGTGGCTATTTTTGCAGCCCTGCCAGTGTTAAATAGTCCTTACTTGAGTTGGGATTACAGCCAACCCGAAACCGCAGTCATCGGAGTCGTGGTCCACGCATTGGAGTGGTTATTCGTTAGAATCGCACCGCTTGTCTTGATTGGATCAATCGTCGGGGTTTGTTTGACACGGAAGAAAGCGTCATAAGTAGAACAAGGGATTTAAAAAACGGAAACGGAAGCTGATAATTCGGCTTCCGTTTTGTATGTTCTTTTTTCGCTCTTTGCACGCTAAAAAAGAGAGCTGCTTGAGCAACTCTCTCTTTTGGTCTAACCGGCAACGTCCTACTTTCCCAGGCAACGCGGCGACTGCGTCGCCTGCTCCTCCGTTCGCACGTTCCGTGCTCTCTTCGCTGTCGCATTTTACACTGCGGCTAAAGCCGCGTAAAATGCGCACCTTCCCGCCTGGCGGGAACCCGCCACCAAAACAGAAGATTACACATAACACAAACGACCATCGAATGATGGTCGTTTGTATTAACCGGCAACGTCCTACTTTCCCAGGCAGCTTCCCGCCAAGTATCATCAGCGCAAAGGAGCTTAACGACTGTGTTCGAGATGGGAACAGGTGGGTCCT
>CATJIF010000139.1 GCA_949740445.1 uncultured Peptostreptococcaceae bacterium
GCATATAGTGTGATAACTATATGTAAGGAGTGTGTGCGCCAATGAAGGATTACATAGAAGAAAGAGTTTTAGAACTGGCAAAGTACATTTTAGATACAAAAGCGACCGTGCGTGCCGCAGCAAAGAAATTCAGAGTCAGCAAGAGTACAGTGCACAAGGATATTACCGAGCGCCTGACGGAAATCAATCCGCCGCTGGCCCACCAGGTAAAACGAATTCTCAACGACAATAAAGCAGAACGCCACATCCGCGGCGGAATGGCTACCAAAGAAAAATACCTTCACAAAGACAAGCGATAGTTTGTGTGGAGCATTGCATATTTGCGTAAAAAAGAGACGCTTTCCATCCTTTCGGCATGTGTGGCGTCTCTTTTGGTGTTCTTTTGCTTTATTATGCTTAATAATGTACAAACCATTGAATTGCACATTTTTTATTAGAACGTTCTATATTTTATAGTTCCATTACCATATCGTAAGAACTTTCTTTTTTGCATATCACACCCTGTAACTTTTTAGCATATCTTCATATCTGACCAGTGTTACGCTGCCGAGGTCATTTGCCCGGTCAATACATCCCTTCGTAAAACCTGATTTAGAGAACAGGAAGTAATGTACCTTGCGGTACGAAAACAGATGGCTGCGGTGAATGAGTGTTTCCAGCACATTCAGATCAACTTTTTCATTCGTCCACTTGCATTCGCCAAACAGGGCGGCAGTTTTGTCCTGTTCTCCAAGGATGTCGATCTCTGCCTGTGCTTTTTCAATGGGATCATTGCCCCACCAACGGCCCAGCGAAGCAAACTCCACCGGGCATTTGCCTTCCAACAATAATTTCCAGAGATATTGTTTGCTGATTTCTTCGAATACATTTCCCATATAATCGGAAAGCTGCGGTTCGATGCGCCGATACACGAGATCAGCACCTCCGCGGGCAATGAGCGAATTGTTTTCCAACACAAAGCGATGCCAGAAGCGAAACATATTATCTTCGATAGAATACAGGGACTTGCGAGAAGCCTTCTCTCCGTAAGGTGTTTCTTTCTGCACGATTCCCAGGCTGATTAAATTCTTGATGTAGCCTGCGCAGACATTGGTATCTTCCCCTACCTTGCTTGAAATCTCGGACATTCGCGAAGCCCCCGCGGCAATGGCGGTAATAATCGCCGTGTAGATGGCCGGCTCGCGCACCTCCTGTTTCAGGAGGTTTACTGGTTCTTCGTAAAGGAAAGAAACCGGGTTGAGAAATGTATTCTTAATATTCTCCTCAATGCTCAATCGGTCGTTGATCTGAAGCAAATACTGCGGTGTTCCTCCGACAATCCCATACGCCAGCGCCTTATCCTCGCCCGGAAAGTGCTCAAGGTAGCGGCAGGTTTCCTCAAAGTTAAAAGGCAGCAGTTTGATCTGGGCCGTCCGCCTGCCGTACAGTGGAGCTTTGTACGCCAGCACCTGATCTTCCATATAGGACATGGACGACCCGCAGAGGATCAACATCAGCCTGGATGTATCTTTATTTTTATCAATCAGAAGCTGCAGCGTAGAGGCAAGGCTCTTGGAGGCATGGGCCACATATGGATATTCGTCGATTACAAGAAGCATCCGTTCCTGTTCTGCCAGCTTAAAAACATATTCCAGCGCCGCCTGAAAGGATGCGAAAGAATTTGCCGCCTCAATGCCGTTTGTGCATTCCAGAATGCTCCTGCTGAAGTTCTCAAGGTTCTGCTTGGCATTGCTCTCTACCCCCATAAAATAGATGGCTTTTTTCTTTTGGATAAACTGGGTTAGAAGGGCTGTTTTTCCCACGCGCCGCCGTCCATACAAAACAGCAAACTCAAACCTGCCCGATGTGTACAGCTGTTCCAGCGACCTCAACTCGCGATCTCTTCCAATAAACATATGCGCACCCCATTTCTCTGCATCCAGCATATCATATCATATATAATTTAGTCAAATTTAATTTACTAAATTTAATTTGACTAAATTTCGAAAATAAAAGATTCTTGATGCATCGTTGTTCCACGAAAAAGAAAATCCGATCCTTTTGTCCGCAGGCCCACATACACTGGCAGTTTTTCATAAAAGCAACTAACAAAAAAGAGACGCTTCCGCATCTTTTCGGTGTGTGGCGTCTCTTTTGGTGTTCTTTTGTTTTATTATGCCTAAAATGTGCGAACCATTAAATTGCACATTTTTTTATTAGAACGTTCTATATTTTATAGTTCCATTACCATATCGTACCAGACAGCTCCGCCGTGAACAGATGCCGATACACCGTGATTGACATAACCAAATTTTTCGTAGTAATGAATCAATCGCTCCTTGCAGGTCAGTACCATGCGTTTGCGCCCCGCAGCTCTTGCCTCGGCAATCAAGCGGTTCATCAGCTGCTCCGCTATCCCCTGCCGCTGAAATTTCGGGTGAGTTGCCAGCCCGAACACGGTCTGGTTTTCGCCTTCCGGCTCGTGCCCTCCTTCTGGTTCGTACAACTCATCGCAGATAAACGGCCGGTTGGTTACGCAGCCGTTAATCAGGCCCACAATAACGCCGTCTGTTTCAGCAACGTAAAAGCTGTCAGGAAACGCACCGATGCGATAGCGAAACGACTGGCGCGTCGCCGCCTCGGCTTCTGGAAAGCACAGCTGCTCTACCTCTACTAATCTGTCTAGGTCCTCCGCTTCTACCCGTCGTATATTCAATTTCATTGCACTTCCTCCTTTGTTCCTATCTCTGCGGCCCATCTTTCAAAAGTTATTTGCCGCTCAAGAATTCTTTTACCGTCTGAGAATCATTACAAGCCCCAATACGATCAGTATAAGCGCCATAAATAATCGCTGGTCGATCCACGGCATAAAGATGCGAAGCAGAACGAAAATGCCCGCTGCAATCAGCAAAAACCCTAACAGCAGCGCCCCATTGCCGCTTCTTCTACGATTCTGCACTTCGTAATGGTACTGTTTCGGTTCCCTTTCGCGAACCTGTCCATCGGGCCCCACCTCGTACTGTACCTGTTCGCCAGAGCGCGCTGTACCGCCCGACGAATTTTCTGTTGTGCTGCTTGCGCTTCCGCTGGAATTTTCTGCATATTTCCAGTCCGCTTCGTAATAGCGGCCTTCTCTCCGCGCCTGATATACTGGATTTTCGGGAATTACAAAGATCGCTACGATATAAAACAGCAGCCCGGAAAATCCCAAAAGCGTTAGAATTACTACAATCAACCGCACGATAATAGGGTCGATATCCAAGTATTCCCCTATGCCGCCGCAAATTCCCAATACGGCCCTGTCGTTGGCAGACCGATATAATTTTTTCTCCATAACACAAATCCCCCTTATTTTATCCTGTACTACCCGGCTGCGTTGCCTTTATGCTGCGCACTCGCCTTTTTGCCCAAAGAGACAAGCACATCGTGCGCAGTCGATTTGTCAGCAAAACGGACAGCGCAGCGAACCGCAAGTGAACGTAGATGGCAATCGCCGGGTGTAGACATTTCATCGGCTCCGCTAAGCTCTGGCAGCGCCTCGCTTTCGCTCAGCTTGCCAATCGCTAAGCTGCGCGATATCTGTTACACCGCGGCTCTGCCTGCGCCTCACTTCGTTCTGCTTGGCAATCGCCGGGTGTAGACATTATACCATACTCCCTGTCTATTTCGCAAAAAAATACAAAAAATGTGCGAAAAGTACACCCCTTGTCTTTACCAACGGGAAGAGGTCCCAACACGCTGTTCTCTTGCGGTCGGGTTGCTCTTGGTTTGTTTCCTCATCCGCTGATCTGTCCCTTTGGGCAACCCGCTCAGCAATCCCGCTCGATGCCGCAAAGCATCCGAACTGCCTCGCCTGCCAGGATAAGACCGGCTACGGAAGGCACAAAGGCGATGCTCGCTGGCGCGCCTGCGCCCTCTGCCGCTGCAAATTCCGCTGGCGGCTTGCGCGCTGGTTCCCGCGAAAATACCACCGTTACGCCTTCGGTAATCCCGCGAAGCTTAAGCTCGCGCCGCACAGCCCGCGCCAGCGGGCATACTGTTGTAGCACTGATGTCCGCCACCGCAAAGCGCGTAGGGTCCAGCTTGTTTCCCGCGCCCATGCTGCACAAAATAGGAACGCCCGCTGAACGCGCCTGTAAAACCAGTTCTACTTTAGCCGCTACCGTGTCCACGGCGTCGATTACGCAGTCGTACTCCGAAAAGTCAAATTGCCCTGCCGTTTCCGGCAAATACAGCATTTGCACGCTTTTTACCCTGCAATCGGGGTTGATCTGCGCAATTCGCTCGCGCATCACCTCTACCTTTGGCCGCCCGATGGTGCTGTGCAGGGCGATGATCTGCCGGTTGATATTCGACTCCGCTACCACGTCTTTGTCGATCAGATCCAGTGCGCCGACGCCGCTGCGCGCCAGCGCTTCCGCCGCAAATCCGCCCACGCCGCCAATGCCGAACACCGCAACCCGCGAAGCCTGCAATCGCCTGAAGGCTTCGCTTCCCAAAAGCGCCTCTGTCCGGGAATCCTGTTCTCTGCCCATATATCCTCCCGCTTTTTTATAATATTTTATCCAAATCGTTCTGATACATCGAATAATCGCTGCCTTTGTTTTTCAGCCGCAGGGCCGACTGCAGCGAGGCAAAGCGCGCCTTGCTCAGCGGGTACAGCAGCAGCATGGCGCATCCTGCCATCAAAAACAGCCCCGGCAGCATCAGAAACAGCCGGTCCAGCGCAGCCATGGCTGCCGGCGTCTGCACCGGAAGCGCTGTATCAAATCCTATGATTTCCAGATACATCCCCATTCCCGCTACAATAGCGGCGCTGGCCAATGAGCCAATTCCGGATTGCAGCGATATGATTGCACCCTCACGGCGCTTTCCGTAAACAAATTCATCGACTTCTGTAACGTCGTAAAAAATGGCATTGGATAGCTGCCAGAAGCTGTTTGACGCCAAAGAAAACAGTATGATAAATACGATCAAAGCCGCGTAGCTTTCGATCCCGGCAATGTAAAACGCCATGCATCCAAAGCCGGCGATGCTCATGGAAAACAGCAGCGTCGCCGATTTTCCCACGCGCAGCGCAATCCGCGATACGATGAGCACATTGATAAAGTTGACTACAATCTGAATGGAATAAATGGTCGAGGTGACTTCGTTTCCAAAGCCCAGGCGATACTGTAAAAAAAAGACCATGCTCGCCGTAAAAAAGCCATACGCCACGTTAAAGGCCACTTTAAAAACGATGAGGATTTTCATGGTCTTTAGCTTCATCAACTGCCAGTAATCTTTTAAAAGCAAGGGGATTTCTGCAAGCGCCTCCATGGGGCGAAACCTTCCATCCGGCGGCATGTGCTCCATGCCTGCGGTCAGCTTCCAGCCGATGAATATGGCAACTCCGTTGCAGATGGCAATTGCAGCTGCCGTTAAAAACCACGCCGTAGAATCGCCGGCTCTCAGTCGGCTGGAAAAGAAGCTGACGGCCATCAGCGGACAGGCCGATCCCAAAAACGACCCTACTACAGAAAATATGCTGCACATGCTGCGTAGCCTGGTACGGTCGTCGTAACCAGTAGCGAGCTCCGCGCCAAAGGCGGTATAGGGGATGTACATGGCGGAATGTCCAATCCAAAATAGGATGTTTAAAAACAGATATGGAAAAATCAGACTGCCTCCGCCAAAGATACCGCTGTAATTAGAAAACAGCAATATCAATACGATGGGCACATAGATGGCGCAGAAAATCATAAACGGCCGGCGCCGTCCCTTCGGTGAAGTGCACGAATCCGAAAGCTTTCCGATTATCAGCCCCGCCATTGTTTCGAACACCATACCTACCGACATCACCAACCCCGCCTTGTCCGCTCCCACGCCGACCACGCTGGTAAGATATAAAAGAAGATATCCGTTGACAAGCTGATACATAGAAGACTCCGCAATGGAAGCCACGCCATATCCCAGGGCGTTTTTCGTCTGCAAACTCTGTTCCATATTGCTGTTTCTCCTTCTGGCCCCGCAAGCCTCTCACCCATTCTGCACCTTTGTTTTGCATCTATCCTGCACCTCCGCACCGAAGGCCAAACCCTGCCGAACCCGGGCGAAAGGCGCATATATCAATGTGTTTATTATACAAAAGTCCCTATGCAAAATCAATCATACTCGACGGTTTTCCGTCATAAAGTTTCTACAGGCCTGCATGTATTCCAATGCCATTGGCGGGCTTGTTTCCCTTTGCTGCAGGCAGAGTGCGCACGCATTGCGCAAGGAGGTTTTTTATGGATGAATTTTCTATCGCTGTTTCCGGAAACGGCGTTATGGGGCAGCTGGTAAAAGAGCAGCTGCAGGCGGAATCGCCCGGCAGCTGCCGCTTTCAGTGCGCCGGATGTGTCGGGCCCGGCGACTTTTCTTCGCTGTTTCAAATCGAAGCGCCGATTCACGGCATCATTGATTTCAGCCACCCCGACTTTCTTTCGGGAATCGCTGCCTATATTAGCGTTCACCCGGTTCCTCTCGTTATCGCTACCACCGGCCACAACGAAGAGCAGCTCCGGCAGATTCACAGCCTGTCGCAGCGGGTACCCGTGGTGTTTGCCGCCAATTTTTCACCCGGCATTACGATTTTAAGCCGCATCCTGCGCAGCATTTCGCCACTGCTTTCTCAGTGGGATGTGGAAATCGTGGAAATGCACCACAACCGCAAGTTAGATGCTCCCAGCGGCACGGCCCTGGCGCTGGCGGATGCCGTAGACCCCCAGCATGCGATGCCTCGCCTTACCGGCCGGCGGGGTGTTTCTCGCAGAAACGGTGAAATCGGGCTTCACGCTATCCGCGGGGGTGCCGTCAGCGGAAAACACTGCGTGCTCTTTGCCAGTGCCAACGAAATTCTCACGTTTTCGCACGAAGCCCATTCCCGCAGCCTTTTTGCGCAAGGAGCCGTTTTAGCAATGCAGTTTGCCCTGCGGCAGACTGCGCCCGGTCTGTTTTCCATGGAAGATGTGATGTTTTGCGACGCCAAATGACAGGCGCTATTCCTCTGCTTCTTTGCGGGATGCGTGAACCGCATGAACCGCCATCGTCATGCATTCCGCGCGCGTTACATAGCCAGCGGGCCGGCTTCCGTCGCTGATGCCCAGCGCTTCTGCCTCTTTGAGAAATTCTTGCGCCCATGTGGGAGCCGGTTTGCCCTCTCCGCTTAGACGTTCATTTAATTTCTGGTCGATCAAAAGTTCGATTTCCTTCTTTGTCATATCTGGCACCTCCTCTTTTCCAGGTTTGGATGGTGTTTCTACACGTTTTAAATACGGCTCTGGATCTACCGGCACGCCGTGTTTGCGCAATTCAAAATGCAGATGTGTCGCTATATTGGGCAGTACGGTTGGGTCGGCGCTATTTCCCATAATGCCGATGGTTTCTCCGGCGGAAACCTTCGTCCCAACCGGCAGCGGCGATCGCTGCTTTAAATGCTGGTACAGAGTAGACCAGTCTCCATCGTGCTGGATTACGACCACCCAGCCCCGGTATTTATTCCAATAATTGGAGCTGACTGTTCCGGAATCTACCGCCAGTATTTTAGTCTGCGGTTTGCTTCGATCCCCTCCCAAATCAACTCCCTGATGATTTTTCGACGCCCCGGCTACGCTGATGTTGCGCGGCCCAAAGCGGCTGGTAATCCGAAGCGGTCCATCCACCGGCAAGCTTCTGAATACCATAAGCGATCTCTCCTTTCTTTTTTCTCTTCTCTTTTCTCGATTGGATCATTTTTCCATTCGTTTTAAACTTCTCTGCGGCAAAGCCAGCTGACGTTGTATCCAGCTGCCGCATCCTATTCTATTCGCGCATGCAGAAATCCGGAATAAAAATTTGTTGCCATAGCATATGTTCCGTCTTATAATTGAGATACAGGCCGAAGGTCTTCCATATTATGGAACGGCTAAGTATTAGGAAAGGAGCTGCTTTATGGATTTTTCTAAGATAATTGATGATTCTATCGAAAAATCGGTCAAAGAAATCGCCGGCGGAAAATTCAGCACTGAACTCGATTTTGACAACAAAGAGCTGCACGATGCGGTTCAGCAAAACCAGCTGCTTATGGATTTTTCCATCATGCTCTTGGAAACGTATCACACGGAACTTCAGAAAATCTTGGCGGAACAGGGCATTCATATTTAATATCGCTTTGGCACCGCCCATATCAACGCCGCACGCATTTCGAGTGTGCGGTTCATTCAGTTCTATTTTGCAGAAAAAGCGCTCCTACCGGAGCGCTCCTTTCTTGTGCGGCAGAAACTGCTGATTTGCCGGCACAACGGACAGCGTAATGAGTGTAAGCAAGCGAAGGAGCAAGCAGCGCGCTGCTGCGTTGGCAAGCACCTTGCGCTTACGCGGTATACGTTTCCTCATTAAAAAGAGAAACGCAATGATGCAGCATCCAAGGGACATTCAAGCTGCAAGCACCTGATGGCCGGCACCATCTTATTTTTCATTGATTTCTAAAACAGTTCGCTGTTCAATCAAATTTAACGAAATATAATTTTTATGACAGACTCCGAAACCCGCTCGATTACGCGATATGTCGATCCAGCAATCTGGCTTTCCGCTGCTGTGGCAATTCCCCCTGCTGCAGGTTTGCAGAATCCATTTACCTGACAGGTCCCATCGTCGTAAACAGGAAGGACACCGACCATACCAACACAATCCCATTCTGGTCGGTCTTGCCGTTCGATATACGGTTTTGTATAATCGTAGTCTGGA
>CATJIF010000140.1 GCA_949740445.1 uncultured Peptostreptococcaceae bacterium
ATATCCATGCAGACATTCGCGCAATGAGTGCAGGAGATTGCTGAGCATTGTTCGATACCGTGGCGATTGCCCGGCAGCATTCGATATCGTTGGGCATCGGGCGGCAAGTAACGAGTGAGGAACGGCAGGCGGCGGTTCAAACGTTTTGAGAAAGTGAATAAAAGTGCTGGAAAAGAAAAACGGTTCGTGATATAATAATGTGCACAGTCTGTGCAGTTTGAACCGGTTCAATCATATTTAGGAGGATATATCAAAGATGAATGCAACACTGATCAGTAAGGAAAAGAACGATGCCAAATTTACCATAGCGTTTGCGGCAGAGGATTTTGATAAAGCGGTGAACGATGCATACCAGGCGAACAGAGGAAAATTTGTCGTAGACGGATTCCGCAAGGGAAAAGCACCCCGCCGGTTGATCGAAGCCAAATACGGAGAGGGCGTATTCTTTGAGGACGCCATCGACCAGCTGTTTCAGTCTGGATATCCCGAAGCGCTGAAGGAGCTTGCACTGACGCCAGTGGACCGCCCTAACGTGGAGTTTGGCGAAGAAAAATTAGAGAAGGGCAAGGGGTTTGAAGTCACCGTTACCGTCACCTGCATGCCCGAAGTCGAAGTGAAAGACTATAAAGGAATTAAAATCGCAAAGATTGAGCATCCCGTAACCGACGAAGATGTAGAGAAGGAAATCGAAAGCGTGCGGAAGAGAAACGCCCGCCTCGTGGTCGTGGACAGGGAAGCCAAGAGCGGCGATACCGTTATTTTAGATTACGCCGGCTTTGCCGACGGCGAGCAGTTTGAGGGCGGCACGGCGGAAAGCCAGTCGCTGGTGCTGGGCTCCAACCAGTTTATTCCCGGCTTTGAGGATCAGCTGATCGGCGCGAAGGCAGGCAGTGAGGTCGAAGTTAAAGTGACTTTCCCCGAGGAATACCACGCCGAAAACCTGAAGGGCAAAGATGCGGTATTCAAGTGCAAGATTCACGAGGTAAAAGAAGAAGAGCTGCCTGAGTTGAACGACGACTTTGCCGTGGATGTCAGCGATTTCGATACCATGGAAGAATACAGAAAAGATACCAGAGAAAAGCTGGAAAAGATGGCGGTAGAGGCTGTGGAATACGAGACGAAGAACGCTGTCATCGAAAAGCTGTACGAAGCCACGGAAATCGACATCCCCGAGGTGATGTACCGCGACCAGGTGGACGAGATGCTCCGCGAATTTGCACAGCAGCTTTCGCAGCAGGGCCTAAACCTCGACATGTATTGCAAGTACCTGGGCAAGGATGTGGAAGAACTGAAGAAAGAACTGCGTCCCGATGCAGAGAAGAAGGTCAAGACGCGCCTGATCGTCGAAGCTGTCGCTGAGGCGGAAAAGATGGAAGCCACCAAGGAGGACATCGAAAAAGAGCTTGCGGCCATGGCTGATATGTACAAGATGGAAGTGGAAAAGCTGCGGCAGATGATGGGCGTGGACAACTTCAGCTACATGATGCAGGATATTAAAATGAGAAAAGCGATTGATTTTCTGTTTGAAAATGCAGTAATCGAGTAATAATAGTAACATAAATATAAACATATGCTTGTATTCAGGCCGAACGGAAGTGCTTCCGATTCGGCCCGGATACAGTAAGGGGGAAATGAGAGATGAGCTTAGTTCCTATAGTCGTAGAGCAAAGCGGGCGCGGGGAGCGCTCCTACGATATTTATTCCCGTCTTTTAAAAGACCGCATCGTGTTTTTAGACGGGGAGGTCAACGATGCATCTGCCAGCCTCGTGGTGGCACAGCTGCTGTTTTTAGAGTCGGAAGATGGAGAGAAGGATATCAGTTTCTACATCAACAGTCCCGGTGGATCCATTACTTCCGGCATGGCGATTTACGATACGATGCAGTACATCAAGCCCGATGTATCTACCATCTGTATCGGGATGGCCGCTTCCATGGGGGCCTTTCTTCTGGCTGCCGGAGCCAAAGGCAAGCGCTATGCGCTTCCCAATGCGGAGATTATGATTCACCAGCCGCTGGGCGGAATGCAGGGGCAGGCGGAAGATATGCGGATTCACGCAGAACGCATTATCCGCATGAGAGAAAAGCTGAATGCGATTTTAAGCCAGCGCACCGGCCAGCCTCTGGAAAAAATTGCGAGAGACACCGACAGAGACCGTTTTATGGAGCCGGAGGAGGCTGTGGAATACGGGCTGATCGACGCTGTCATCCGCGAAAGGTAGGTAAATATACATGGCATCAAAGTATGACGATTCAAAGCAGCTGCGCTGCTCCTTCTGTGGAAAGCCGCAGGACCAGGTGCGTCGGCTGGTAGCGGGTCCCAACGTTTATATCTGCGACGAGTGCATCGAGCTGTGCCAGGAGATCATCAGTGAGGAGTTTGCGATGGCGGCCGGCGAAGAGACGGCGGTTTCCGAAACCGCCCTTCCCAAGCCAAAGGAAATTGCAAAGACGCTTTCGGATTACGTGATTGATCAGGAAAACGCAAAGCGCATTCTGGCCGTGGCGGTGTATAATCACTATAAGAGAATCCAGTCCACAGGGAGAAAAGATGCGGGCGATGATGTGGAGCTGCAGAAGAGCAACATCATTATGATCGGGCCTACGGGCTCGGGCAAGACGCTTTTGGCGCAGACGCTTGCGAAGATTTTAAACGTGCCTTTTGCCATCGCCGATGCTACAGCGCTGACCGAAGCAGGTTATGTGGGCGAGGATGTAGAAAACATTCTGTTAAAGCTGATTCAGGCGGCGGATTACGATATCGAGAAAGCGCAAAGAGGCATTATCTACGTCGATGAAATCGACAAAATCGCCAGGAAGTCCGATAATCCCTCGATTACGAGAGATGTCAGCGGCGAGGGCGTGCAGCAGGCGCTGCTGAAGATTCTGGAGGGAACCATAGCCAGCGTGCCGCCGCAGGGAGGCCGCAAGCATCCGCATCAGGATTTCCTGCAGTTCGATACGACGAACGTTTTATTCATCTGCGGCGGGGCATTCGATGGCCTGGATAAAATTATCCAGAAGCGGCTGGGTGAAAAGACCATCGGCTTCAACGCCAAACTGATCGAATCGAAAAAGGAAGACGCGTCTGCGCTGTTAAAGAAGCTGCAGGCCGAGGACCTTTTAAAATTCGGTTTAATCCCTGAGTTTATCGGCCGACTGCCAGTGATGGTTACGCTGGAGGATCTGTCCAAGGATGCGCTGGTGCGCATTATGAAAGAGCCGAAAAACGCCATTATCCGGCAGTATAAGAAGCTGTTTGAAATGGACGGCGTGGAGCTGGAGGTAGAAGAAGATGCCATCCTGCGCGTGGCAGAGAAGGCAATCGAGCGCAAGACCGGCGCCAGAGGCTTGCGCAGCATTTTAGAGCAGACGCTCAACGACATTATGTACGAAATTCCTTCGCGCGATGATATCAGTACCTGCATCATCACCCGGGGGACCATCGACTGCGGAACCGGCCCGGCGCTGATTCTGAAATCAGAATCGGAACGGAGCGAGGAAGAAAAATCCGCTTCATAGAAAACGAATGGAAGGGCTGTTTCGAAATCGTCGCATTTTGAAGCAGCGCTTTCACATGTCCGCACCGGCGTTCCGGATGCGGCAAAACTGTGCAGGTTTCGAAAAAAGGAAAGGAGGCAACGGGATGTTTGAGTGGGAAAAAGACAAAGAACAGGACAGCGAAAGCGACAAAGAGCAGGAACTGATGGAAGAGCAGGACGCGGACGGTCAGCAGAGCACAAAAGAGCAGCAGAGCGAACACCCCGGGCAGGCGGTCGTTGAGGAAAACGACGAAGCCGCAATGGAGCAGGAGGAAAGCGATGAGAGCGATCTGCAACTGCCGCCCAAGGCGACAGTCATGCCCCTGATTCCTCTGAGAGGCATGACGGTCTTTCCCGACATGGTACTTCATTTCGACATAGGCAGAGAAAAATCCGTAGTGGCCCTGGAACGCGCCATGATGATGAACCAGACCGTGTTTTTAGTGTCGCAGAAAGATGCGCAGACCGACCTTCCCACGGTAGAGGATTTTTATCACATCGGTACGGTGGCCAAGATAAAACAGATGCTGAAGATGCCGGGCGATAATATCCGGGTGCTGGTGGAGGGCGTCTGCCGCGGGGAAATGGAAACTTTAATCAAAGAGGTTCCTTATTTCAAGTGCCGCGTGCGGTGCCTGCCGGAGATCAGCTATCCCGACGGGCTGCCGGTAGAGGTGGCGGCACTGATGCGCATGGCGCTATCGCTGTTTGAGAAATACCTGAGCTTTACACCAAAGGTGATGGAGCTTTTGGGAAGCATCAGCGCTGTGGAGCATCCGGGGAGGATTGCCGATATGATCATGGCGCACGTAGATGTAAAAACCGACGACAAACAGTCGGTGCTTGCGACGTTAAATCCAAAGCAGCGGCTGGAGCTCGTCTGCAAATATCTGCAGCAGGAAATTGAAATCCTCACCGTACAGACCGACATTACAGCGAAGGTAAAAACGGCAGTTACCAAAAATCAGAGAGAGTATTATCTGCGCGAGCAGATGAAAGCCATACAGGAAGAGCTGGGCATGGACGAGGATGTGGAAGACGAAATCGCTGCCTGGCAGGAGACGTTGGCGGAGCTGTCGCTTCCCGAGGCGGTGGAGGAAAAAGTCGTCAAGGAGATGAAGCGCTACAACAAGCTGTCGCAGTCCTCTGCGGAAAGCGGCGTCATCCGCAGCTATATCGACTGGATTTTAGAGCTGCCGTGGAACGAGGCATCTGAGGATACCATCGACATAGCAGCAGCAGAGAAAATTCTGGATGAGGAGCACTACGGGCTGGCTAAGGTAAAAGACCGCATACTGGAATACCTGTCGGTTATGAAGCTCACCGGACAGATGAAGGGGCCCATCCTGTGCCTGGTGGGGCCTCCGGGCGTGGGGAAAACCTCCATCGCCCGTTCCATCGCCCACTCCATCAACAGGAAATTCGCCCGCATGTCGCTGGGGGGCGTGCGGGATGAAGCAGAGATCCGCGGCCACCGGCGCACGTATATCGGCGCCATTCCCGGGCGCATCATGTCCGCCATCAAAGAGGCAGGGACCAACAACCCCGTATTCCTGTTCGACGAGGTGGATAAGATAGGCTCCGACTACAAAGGCGATCCGGCCTCGGCGCTGCTGGAGGTGCTGGACCCCGAGCAGAACAAGGAATTTATGGACCACTATCTGGAAATCCCCTTCGATTTATCGAAGGTAATGTTTATTACCACAGCCAATACGGTGGATACCATCCCGCGGCCGCTGTTAGACCGCATGGAGGTCATTTCCGTCAGCGGCTATACGGAAGAAGATAAGGTGCAGATTGCGCAGCGCTACCTGGTTCCCAAAAAGATTAAGGAAAACGGGCTGGCGGAAAACGGCGTATCCTTAAGCGAAGCGGCGGTTCGCACGATTATCAACGACTATACGAGAGAATCCGGCGTCCGCAATCTGGAGCGCGAAATTTCCAACGTCTGCCGCAAGCTTGCCAGGAAAGCCGTCGAGGCAGAGGGGGCAAAAACGGCGGAGGCTGAGGGCCAGGGGCAGGAACTGCAGGAAGCGGATTGTGTAAACGAAGCAGCCGCAGTCTATCAGGTGCGGAAAGCGGACGGCGCGGAAGACGCAAAGAAAGAGAAAAAGAAAAAGCCCGTTCTCGTGGATTCGGCGCAGGTCAGGGCGCTGCTCGGCAAGCGCCGCTACCACTACGACAAGGTCGAGGGCGTCAACGAAATCGGCGTCAGCACAGGCATGGCCTGGACCATTGTGGGCGGCGATACGCTCTTTATCGAAACTACGATTCTGCCCGGCAGCGGACGGCTGGTTCTGACCGGACAGCTGGGCGAGGTAATGCAGGAATCCGCCAAAGCGGGCATCAGCTACATCCGTTCGCGGGCAAAGGAACTGTCGATCCCGGAGGATTTCTATAAAGAGTGTGATATTCACATTCACATCCCGGAAGGGGCGACGCCAAAAGATGGCCCGTCAGCAGGCGTTACGATGTGTACAGCGGTAATTTCGGCGCTGACGTCGGTTCCTGTGCGCAAGGAGGTTTCCATGACAGGGGAAATCACGCTGCGGGGCAAGGTGCTGCCGGTGGGCGGCATCCGCGAGAAGGTGCTGGCGGCGCACCGTGCAGGGATTAAAAAGATACTGCTTCCGCGGGAAAACGAGATCGACATCGAGGAAATCCCGGAGAAGGTGAGGAAAGAACTGACCTTTGTGCTGTTAGATACCGTGGACGATGCACTGCGCGAAGCGCTGTTCCGGCCGGAAAAGCCGGAGGTGCGGCGGCAGCGCCGCAGGGGATAAAGGCACAGCTAGCGCAGGCAAAAGCAGAAGGCAACACAGGCGGGATGGCGCAGTATGGGCACTGCAAACAACAGGAGAGACAGAGGAGAGAACATGATTGTAAAAAAAGCGGAGCTGGCAGCAGTGGCAGTAAAAAAAGAGCAGTATCCTCCGGAGGACATGCCGGAGGTGGCCTTTGCCGGGCGCTCCAACGTAGGAAAATCCTCTCTGCTCAATACGCTGGTAAACCGCAGAAACCTGGCTCGCGTCAGCGGCAGCCCGGGCAAGACGCGGACCATCAACTTCTTTCAGATCAATGATGCCTTCCGCATTGTGGACCTGCCGGGCTACGGCTATGCAAAGCTTTCCAAATCCGCGACAGAGCACTGGGGAGATATGATCGAAGGCTATCTGGCAAACCGGAACTGTCTGCGCTGCGTCGTGCAACTGGTGGATATCCGTCATCAGCCGTCGGCGCAGGATGTGCAAATGTACCGGTGGCTTCAGCACTACGGCCTCGACGGCGTTGCGGTGGCTACGAAGGCCGATAAAATTTCGCGCAACCAGATGAACCGCCAGCTGGGCGAAATCCGGAAGGCTCTTTGCATGGCAAAGGAGGACATCCTTTTGCCGATATCGTCGCTGAAAAAGACCGGCTATGCGGAGCTTTGGGCAGTATTGGAGCAGCTGGTCGGAGAAGACGCCTGATATTTGCGCGGAGAAACTGACCTGCGCGGCTCCTGCGGGAGAGCGCGCTTGATGGAGGAATGCGATGCAGAGAATTACCATGGCGGTTTTGCTTGGCCGGATAAAACACCTTCGCCGACTGATGAAAGACCCTTCCACTGCGCTTTGGAAAAAGGCTCTGGTGGTATTTTCCGTGGTCTATCTGGTGCTGCCGGTGGACCTGATCCCGCCGCTGATTCCCGTCTTCGGATTTTTGGACGATTTTGCACTGTGGTGCTTTGTGCTGTATCTGCTGTGGGACGAGCTGGGAAAGTACGATGCCGAAAAGGTGCCCTCCAAAGCGGAAAAAAAGAAAAAATTCCGTGGAAAAAACGTGGTAAATGGTGTAGAATTTGAAGTGAAGATCGAAGAAGCTTCCTTCGACGGGACATCCGCGGCCCCCGGTGAGCAGAAGCGACAGGAGTAAAGGATATGGCTGAGAAACAGTACGCATTAGGAGAAATTTTAATCACAGAACAGCAGATACGGGAACGGATTGCCCAGCTGGGCGCCCAGATCAGCGAGGATTATCGTGGGCGCGAACTGCTGGCGGTAGGCATTCTAAAAGGCAGCGTCCCCTTTATGGCAGACCTCATCCGGGTCATCGACAACCCGCTGCAGATGGATTTCATGTCGGTATCCAGCTATGGCTCTTCGACGAAAAGCTCTGGCGTGGTGCGGATTTTAAAAGATCTCGATACCGATATTACCGGAAAAGACGTGTTGATTATCGAGGATATCATTGATTCGGGCCTGACGCTGAACTATCTGAAAGAAACCCTCTGGGGCAGAAAGCCGGCATCGCTGAAAATATGCACTTTTTTGGATAAACCGGATCGCCGTACCGTAGAGCTGAAGGCGGATTACACGGGCTTTCCGGTGGAAGATCTGTTTATCGTGGGCTATGGTCTCGATGTCAACCAGCGATATCGCAACCTGCCTTACATAACATCGGTCGTGGAGCTTCCACAGCAGAAATAAGACAAAAAGGCGGGCGGTTGCAAAGCCGCGGAGCTTTTTGTACATAGAATTATTGGCTTTTGCTGAGAGCGGCAGGGGCGCTCTGCAACGGAGCGGCAGGCCCTTCGGCAGAGGCAGACTCAGGGATATCAGTAAGGAGAATACGAAATGGGTTACAAAGTACCTGTTGGCCTGTCCAACAAACATCTGCACTTATCGTCCGCGGATCTGGCTGCGCTGTTCGGCGAGGGCTATGAGCTGCATCCTACCAAGCCGCTGAAGCAGCCGGGACAGTTTGCCAGCGAAGAAAAGGTCGATATCGTAGGACCAAAGGGAACGCTGAAGGGCATTCGCGTGCTGGGACCGGTTCGTCCAGAGACGCAGGTGGAGCTGGCGATGACGGACTGCAGAAGTATCGGCGTGGCAGCGCCTGTCAGAGAATCGGGCAAGCTGTCCGGAACGCCCGGCGTCAAGCTGGTCGGCCCCAAGGGCGAAGTAGAACTCGACCACGGCGTAATCGTAGCGCTGCGTCACATCCACCTGAACGCGCAGCAGGCAGCAGAGGCCGGCGTTGCTGACAAGGATATGGTAAGCATTAAAGTGGGCGGCGAGCGCGGCCTGATCTTTGAAAACGTGCTGATTCGCGCAGGCGAGGGCCACGAGAGAGAATGCCATCTGGATACCGACGAAGGAAATGCAGCTGGTCTGAAAAACGACGTGGAAGTAGAAATTCTGAAGTAGGAGAAAAGAAAAGACGAAAGAAACGCCAGGCGAATCGCAGGGCGTAGCAAACGCCGACGGGAGCGAAGCGGAATGAAAGACATTGCATTCCTGCGGCGCTCCCGTTTTTCGAAGGGAGGAAACCGTCTGTGAATCAACCGATCAACTGTTATATCGACCACACGCTTCTAAAGCCGGAGGCGACCACTGCGGATATCGAAACCCTGTGCGCCGAAGCAAAGCAATACGGCTTTTTTGCCGTCTGCGTCAATTCCTGCCACGTGGAAACAGCAGCGAGGCTGCTTTCTGCAAGCCCGGTGGCTGTGGCCTGCGTCGTGGGGTTTCCCCTGGGTGCCTGCGCTTCGGAGATCAAGGCAGCCGAGGCAGAGTGGGCCTGCCGCAGGGGGGCATGTGAGATCGACATGGTAATGAACATCGGCGCCTTAAAAGACAAGCGCTTCGACGAGGTGAGAGCGGACATCGCTGCGGTAGTAAAGGCCGCAGCGGGCCACGGTGGAACTGTAAAAGTCATTCTGGAAACCTGCTTGTTGAGCGATGAGGAAATCGTAACCGCCTGCCGGCTGGCAGAGGAAGGCGGGGCGGCGTTCGTAAAGACATCCACCGGCTTTTCGTCGGGCGGGGCGACGCAAAGGCACGTGGCGCTGATGAAACAAGCCGTGGGAGGCCGCCTGAGGGTCAAGGCGTCCGGCGGCATAAGAAACTATGAGACAGCCGCAGCTATGATCGCTTCTGGGGCTGACCGCATCGGAGCTTCCGCCTCGGTTGCCATTGCAGCGCAGGCGATACAGCAAGAGCCGCTGAAAAATCCATGCTCTTGAGGCTTTGGAGCACTGCCTACGGTTTTCCTATGGCAGCGCTTTTGCTGTGCGGTTATCTGATGTATCGCTGCAATCTGCGGGAGGAATGTCAGGAAATCCAGCGGATAAACGCTGCGAAGCAGCAGAGGCTTATGTGGGAACGGGAAAAGCCCTCTGCGGCGCTGTGCCACTGTTTTTTAGAGAATTTGGCGGCCACAGCCGGGCGGGCAAACCCATGTTTGATCGCCGCCTGCCTGTATCTGGGTGGGGCCGGCAGCCTGCTGTGGATGGTGGTCGTTTCGCCGCTTTGCATCTTTTTGCGCTTTGTGCAGCTGGCCCTTCTCTGGCCGCAGGAAGAAAAGAAAGAGGCGGGGCTGTGCGAGAGAGCGCGGAGAAGGCGCAAGCGAAAGGAAATAAGGGAGTTGCAGGCAAAAGGCGATGGGGCCTGCGGCAGAAAAACACCCGCGGAGCAGGAAAGTGGGCTGAGCGGACTGATCGAAAGCGAGCTGTGCACACGAATGCACGTGCCTTCAGCTGTCTGGCTCAGCCGACTGATGAAGCTGGGAAGCAGCGCAGCCGTCATCTCCTTCCTGCCGCTTTACGGGGCGGCGCTGTGGATGCGCCAGTACACAGGCGTGCCGGCAGCTGCGGTGCCGGCGGCGGTATTCTTTCTACTGCTATTTTCTGCGCTGCGCTCCGAAAAGAGCAGGAAAACAGAAGAAGGGGTAAAGCAGGTTGCGCCGGGATCTGCCGCACAAAAAGGCGCTGCGATGCCGGGGCGCTTTGGACATTCGTGGGAAGCCGGGGCGATTTGCATTTATCTGATGCTTTTATTAGTGCTGTTTCTGCCACAGCTTTCGCGGCTGAATATCGTGTTATCCGCAGTGATAAGCGACGGATTCCAGCAGCAGAGCTTTATGGGAAGCGCCGTCAACCGGGGGTGGATTACCTGCTTTGCCGCCGGGATCGGGATGGCCTGCTACATCAGCGGGCTGACAGAGGAAAGCAGCAGCCGGAATTACCTGAGGCTGCTTGAAATGCAGTCGGAAGAAAAACGCGGCCGGACAGAGCGCAGTGGCGAGGCAGCGCAGGCGGAAGCCAATACTTTGCTGCGCCTGACCTCTGCCTGCGCGGCAGAAGCTGCTGTCGGGCTGTGGGGAATCGGCCTTATAACCGGTCTGTGCCTGGTTGCGGCAGAGCTTTCGCGGACGGGAAACCCGCTGGAAAGCGCGGTGGGTTTTGCAGAAGCGTGGAAGGCGCAAGAAGCGATGCCAGTGTGGCTATCCAGCGGCACTTTAGCCCTCTTTTTGCTGCTTTCTTTTTGTCTGAGCCTCTATAGCTGGAAGCGCCAGCTGCGGGAGGCCGGAAGATATAAAGCGGCCTGGATTCTGTGCAGCTGTGCGGTCGGGGTGCTGTGGGGATTTCTCTTGCCAGAGGGCCCGCTGTGGGCGGTTGTGCTGCTTCTGTTTCTCTGGCCGCAGCTATGTTGCCGCCTGATTGCCACAATCTGCCTGTCGGACCGCTTTCGCAGGCTCTGGATGCAACAGGTATCGCCGCTGCCGTAGGCAGCGCTTGCTGCCGCCCTGCTGGTGCTTGTTGATTGCTTTTTCAATTCCGAGGCCGCCTCTTTGCAACCGCTTCTTTAGTGCCGCTGCCTGCGGCGCTTTTTACATAGTAGAAAACCAGACACCGAATGCGTGGCTGGTTATTTTTTGCAAAATTGAAGGCAACCTCCGAACGTGTTCGAAGGCCAGTGTGATAAAATACTGCGTAAAGAAGAAAAAAGTCCTGGCGAAGGCATCGCAGGGCTTGCAGAACATCGGGCTGCAATGATTTTAGATACAAATCCGCAATGTAGAATAGAAAAAGTAAGCGTGCGGTCAGATTAAGCCATAAAGCCGCAGCAAAAAAAGCCAGAACGTCAGCGTAATCGAAGACAGCAGGGTTGTAACGACGATAATGCTTGCGGTGAGAACAGCGTCGTTATCCATATTTTTTGCCATAATATACGAAGATACTGTGGTGGAAGAGCCTGTCATAATCAGAATGGCGATCAGCTGGCTGTGGGTAAAGCCCATGGCGACAGCAGCGGCAAGAAAGACGGCAGGCAGAAACAACAGTTTAATGAAAGCCGCTGAAAACGTAGGTTTTAGCCGGGCGAGCGCCTTTCTGCCGTCGAATTCAGCACCGATGGAAAGCAGCGCCAGCGGGGTGGCGGTGTTGCCGATGCTGATGGCAGCCTTGGCGGCGATAGCCGGAAGCGGCAGGCAAAGCAGAGCAAAGGGCAGGCCGGCCAGAATGCCAAGGATGATGGGGTTTTTCACGATGTTTTTTAGTGCAGAAGCGATGGCGCCGTTTCTGAGCGCAGGCGCAGCAGCTCTGTTTTTAGAGGCGTCTGCAACGTTATTTCCATCCACGCAGTTGCTGTTTCCATCCCGCGGCACGGCCGAAAAGGTCAGAATCACCACTGATAAAATATTGAAGAGGGGGACGGCAGACACGATCATCAGCGGCAGCTGTCCCGGTTCACCATAGATATTCTGCACAAAGGCTACGCCCAGAATCGCGGCACTGCCTCGAACCGCCCCCTGAGAAAAGGCGCCGACAATGGACTTATCTTTTATCAGCAGCTGCGAAAAAAACCATACGCCGAGAAACATGACGATGGTTCCGAAGGCGCAGAACAGAACAAAGGAGAGCTGAAAATCCCGGTATAGATCAGAGGTGGCGATATCGTAAAATAGAAGCACGGGAAGCGCCACTTTAAATACATACTTATCTGCAACATCGGTAAAGGCTTTGTTCAGCATACCGGTGCGGCGAAGCCAACCGCCCAGCAAAATGACGAGAAATACCGGGACGGTAGCGTTAATGGCAAAGAGAAAACTGTCCACTAAAGAACCGCCCCCTTCAGAGGCTCCCCACCGAAGGTCATAACGATATCGAAGGCGGTATCGTCCTTTCCGTTGTTGTGGCCGCGCACCACCAGCGAGTTGCCATCATAAGCCTTGCTGATTAGAAACGAATCCTGCGGGCGCAGTTCCGATTCGAAATAGATTTCCATGCGCTTCATCTGGTGCAGTCGGGCCTTTTCTTTTAGCGTAAAGGTATCGTAGGCAAACTCGCCGTAGCGGCAGTTGTTTACGTGGCCTAACATATCAATATAACTATTGTATACTTTACGCTCCTCGTGTGGCGCAAAGTCCATGTGTATTTTTCTCGTGGGTCGCGCCTCGATGGTAAAGACAGGATCGGGCTCGGGCAGAGCAATGGGGAGCGCCTTTGGCCGCAGGATGCTGCGCTTTTCCATATCCAGAAGAACGGAAAACGTAGAGCCGTGAAAGACCGTGTTGCCGTGGAGGTCGCAGAAGACCAGCTCTCGCCGGAAATAAGGCCCCTTTGTCTGCGAGTGCCAGGTCTGGGCACGCAGAGGCGCGCAGCCGTCGATGGGGCGCAGGATTTCCAGATGCAGGGAGATCAGGGCCCAGGCCATGCCATATTTTATCGTGTCGTCGGCATTGAGGTGAAAGCTGTTCAGGTGGCGGCTTGCGATGTCCGCAAACAGCACCTGATAGGCGTGGGGCTTTAAAATACCAAACTCATTGATCTGCGAGGCTTCCACCTCGATGTCGTAATAGCAATCCAATTCTCTCATAATACTCTTACCTCCGAAAGGATGCGTCCGCCCGCAGGCGAAACGCCCTGTTGTTATACGTAAAGCAAGCCAGAGCCTCAGCGCGGCTTCTGCTGCGCTTCAATGGCTTCGGCAAGCTCGTTGAGAACCACCCAGCGCTCGGTTTTTTTATCCAGCTGCACCGCAAGCGCCTGCCGCTTTTCGCTGAGGGCTTGCAGCGCCTCGTAGTCGCTGCAAGCTGCTGCGATTTCTTCATCAGCTGCCCGCAGCTGGGCTTCGAGAGCAGCAATATCCTCGTCGATGGTTTCGAATTCCCGCTGTTCCTTAAACGTAAATTTCAGCTTCTTCGGCCTGTTGTCGGGGCTTCTGCGGTCCTCAGAAGATTTCGTGTCGCTTCCTGCCTCCGATTTGGCGGCAGACTCTGCCCCAGACTTGGCGCTGCGGCTGCTCAGGGCCTTTGCATTGCCCGGGGACGGCTGCTCTTTGCGCAATAGCGCCCAGTCGGTGTAGCCGCCGGGATAGTGGACAATGCGCCCGCCCCCCTCATAGACGAAAGTGCGAATAGCCATGCGGTCGATAAAGTGGCGGTCGTGAGAAACCGCGATGACGGCGCCGGCAAAGCTGTCCAGATAGTCCTCCAAAACACAGAGGGTGTCGATGTCCAGGTCGTTGGTCGGCTCATCCAGAAGAAGTACATTGGGCGCTTCCATAAGAAGGCCGGCCAGATACAGGCGGCGCTGTTCGCCGCCGGAGAGCCGGCCGATGGGCAGGGAGTGCATATGCGGCGGAAACAAGAAGCGCTCTAACATCTGCGAAGCGCTGATGATGCCGTCTGCCGTAACGACATTGCTTGCGATGCTGCAGATGTAATCAATCACCCGCTGCGTCTGATTGAGCGCCTCGTTTTCCTGCGAAAAGTAACCCAGTCGGACGGTATCGCCGATGTCCACTGTGCCGCTATCCGGCACAAGCTCGCCGCAGATCAGTTTAAGCAGGGTGGATTTTCCGGCGCCGTTTTCCCCTAAGATCCCGATGCGGTCATTGCGCAGTACGGTATAGGTAAAATCGTCGATTACGGGTTTTCCGGAAAAGGCCTTGCAGACGTGGGACAGCTCGATGATTTTTTTGCCCAGGCGCGAGGACAGGGAGCGCATTTCCAGCGCAGGGCCCTCTGGTGCCGGCGCCCCCTCCTGCAGCTGCTCGAAGCGGTCGATGCGGGCCTTGGCCTTGGTGCTTCTGGCCTGCGCACCGCGGCGCATCCATTCCAGTTCGCGGCGATAGAGAGCCTTTCGCTTGCGCTCTGCGGCAGCGGCCATTTCCTCGCGGGCTGCCCGGTTTTCCAGGTAGGTCTGGAAGCTGCCTTCGTGGCGGTACAGCGCAGAGCCGTTCAGTTCGAGGATAACGTTGGTAATGCGATCCAGGAAATAGCGGTCGTGGGTTACCATAAAGACAGCGCCCTTGTATTTTTTTAGAAACCCTTCGAGCCATTCTACCGTAGCGCTGTCGATGTGGTTGGTGGGTTCGTCTAAAATCAGGATGTCCGCCGGGTTGGTGAGGATGCCAGCCATGGCTACCCGCTTGCGCTCTCCGCCGGAGAGCGTGTCCATTTTCGCTTCGAAGTCGGAAATGCCAATCTGGCGCAGCATGGATTTGCAGCGGAAATCGCCTTCGGCAGCGGTCTGTGGCCACAGATAGGAAAGCGCCTGGGAAAGCACTGTGGCTTCTGGGCAAACAGCGGGCGACTGGGGTAAAAAGGCGATGCGCACGCCGCCGGTCAGGATGATATGGCCGCTGTCTGGCTCCTCTGCCTGTGCGGCAATGCGCAGCAGCGTGGATTTTCCGGCCCCGTTGATGCCGATCAGGCCGATTTTTTCGCCTTCGTTGATGGCGAAGGACAAATGCGACAAAAGTGGCGATGCGGTATAGGATTTGGATATATCTGTAGCGTTGAGCAGTATCAAGGAAAAGCCTCCTGTAACATTTTGCAATTTCACTCTCCCGCTGAAAGGCGCGTATGCCCCTGGCAGGCGAGAGTACCTAACCATCATATCATATTTGCGCGGAAAAATCATCCTGCGGATTTGTAAAAGAGGATAGATGATGCAGGCCAGCCTCTGTAATCCGGCAGCCGGCGCGGCCTTTCTGCACGGTGAGAAGGCCCCGCTGCGCCAGCTCGGAAAGCACCGTGCGCAGTCGGTTGCTGCTGATAGCAAGGCCACGGGCCTTCAATTCGCAAAGCAGGGCCTCTCTGCCAATGCCGTGGGAAGGCTCTGTGGTGCAGTAAAGGATGCTTAAAATTTCCCGCTCCCAAAGCAGCCGCATCGCCTGTACAGATGTGCGCGTCAGAAGCGGCGCATCCGGGGCGGCAGCGCAGGCCGGACCGGAGGAAAGAGATAGGTCGCGGGGAAAAGCCGGGCTGGGAGAACCGGGGCTTTTGAAAACATCAAAGCCAGCGGAAACGCTGGGCGCGCCACAAACACCAGAGGGGATGCCAGCCTGCGGATAAGGCCGGGCCTTTGCCAGATAGTCGGGAAACTGGCCCAGAGCCTTGTAGTAGGTGGCGGCATTTTCCAGCTGGCGCACGTTTCCCGGCCAGTCGAAGGCGAGCAGGCACTGCTGCTGCCATGGCGCAATTTCGGCGCAGCCATTTCCGAGGAAATGAAAAAACAGCGGAAGAATATCGTCCCTGCGGTTTCGCAGCGGCGGAATTTCCATGGGAATTACATTCAGGCGGAAGAAGAGGTCGCGGCGGAACGCGCCCGCGTCTATGAGCTGCTCCAAATCGCGGTTGGTGGCAGCGATAATGCGCACATCAATGCTGATAATTTTATCGCTGCCGATGCGCATCAGCTGCTTTTCCTGCAAAACGCGCAAAAGCTGCGACTGCAGATGCGGCGAGATGTCGCCGATTTCATCCAGAAAGATCGTGCCCCGGTGCGCCTGCTCGAACAGGCCGGCCTTTCCCCCTTTTCTGGCGCCGGTAAAGGCGCCATCCTCGTAGCCGAACAGCTGACTTTCCAGAAGGGACTCCGCAAGCGCCGCGCAGTTGACGGCAACGAAGGGGCCGCTGCTCCTCCTGGAAAAATTGTGGATGGCCTGTGCAAACAGTTCCTTGCCCGAGCCGCTTTCCCCGCGGAGCAGCACCGTGCAGTCGGTAACGGCAGCCTGCTTGGCCAGGCGGATGGAAGCCTCCATCGCGGGGGATTTGTGGATGATATCCTGAAAGTGATGGCGGGCGTACAGCCCCTTCTGGCGCAGGTGGCTGTTCAGATTGTATTCGATTTCCCGCAGTGTATTTTCGTTGTGCAGGGTAATGCAGTAGCCCATCAGCTGGTCCATCAGCATCAGGGGGGCGTTTTCGAAGACGAAATTCTCGTCGTAAATGGTAATCAGCGTATTGCTTGCAGAGCTGCGGAACAGATGGAGGATGGCGGGCGGCAAAACAGAAGAATCCGAAAGCTTCAGAACCTTTTCGGCCAGCTCGTTGGTGTAGATCAGCTGGTAGCTATCGTTGACGACGATAATGGCAGAATCCGAATCCCGCACGATCAGGTTTAGCATCTGGCTCTGCAGGTGGCTTTTCAGATAATTGCTGTGGAAATCAGCATCGACTTCCGCCAGAGAGTGCATATATTGCAGCAGGTTGCGGTGAATGACATCGGAATCCAGGCCGAGGATGTTCGACAGGCTGATCAGCGTTTTGAAACTGACCACCCGGTACAGGCAGTCGACGACGTGACTGATGTAGGGGGGAACCAGCCGGCGTTCCCCGGGCGTAACCGCATGGGAAATCCCGCGGTAGATGCCGGTTTCTTCCAGAGAGCTGTCGTAGGGAATCAGGTTTAAGTGCGAAATTCCCAGAGCATAGAGCATGTAGACCGTGTGGACCGAGGTTTCGATAGAATCGTTGACCAGCAAAACATCGCTGTCGGCGGGGATATCCATAATGGAATGAATCTGGCTGCGCTGCAGCGTCCGCTCCATAATGATAATCCGCTTGAAATCGGAAATGTGCCTGCGCATGGGATGCAGCAGCCCTTCGTTGGAGAGCAGATAGGCATCGGCGTGCAGCTGTTCGCCGTCGTCCATCTGATCGTAATAGCGGTTTTCCACGCAAAGCTGATGGTTGAAAATATCCGATAGTGTATCCTGGTTGTGCTTGATGGCGGCAAAATTGATGCATTCATTGTATACGACGATGACGGTTTTCATAAATACCTCGCATATTCCTGTATCAGTAAAGTCTATTATAGCAGAGGAAAATGTACAAGTAAATGGACGGAAAATAGAAGATATCTGGATAAAATAAGATGATATCTGGTGGATAACTGGAAAATCTCACAGAACAATCGCATCGAATAATTAACAGAAAATTAAGGAAAGTTGAAATTTTAATACTAAAAAGCGGCGGCAAGGTTTTAAAAATCCTTTGGCACGGTTTATGCAATATCTAAAGAGTAAAATACAATTGTGAAAGGAGCACATAATTTTGTTACATCCAATGCAAATAGATGAAAAATGGCTGCAGCGGGAGATGGAATACTGGCGCATTCCGGGCATGGCGGTGGTAGCCATACGGGCGGAAGAACCAGATGTTATCGCTTGTCTGGGTTACAGGGATGCGGAAAAAAAGCTTCCAGTAACGTCGGATACGCAGTTTTGCATCGCTTCCTGCACCAAAGCAATGACAGCGGCACTGATTGCAGTGCTGGTGGACCGGGGGCTTTTGGACTACGATGTGCCTGTCAGAACTTACATACCGCATTTCCACATGAAGGATCCGGTGGCGGATGAACAGCTGACGCTGCGGGACATTCTCTGCCACAGAAGCGGTATCGGCGCTCACGACGCGCTGTGGCCCGGCAGGGCGACCAGGGAAGAACTCTGCAGGCGCATAAAATACCTGCAGCCCTGCGGAGGGTTTCGCGAACAGGCGCTGTACAGCAACTTAATGTACGCGATGGCTGGTTATGTCGCGGAGTACGTTACAGGAAGGCCCTGGGATGAACTGATGGAAGAATATCTCTTTGCGCCGCTTTGCATGAAGCGGACAAACTGCTTGGCGGAGCAGATAACGCAGGATGGCAACCACGCCGAGCCGTATTTTATAGAAGGCGGACGGGCTGTGAAAGTTCCGTTCTGGAACGTGGATTTAGCGGGGCCGGCGGCTTCGGTCAACAGTACCATCGAGGATATGGCAAAGTGGCTGCGCTTTCATATCAACAGAGGAAAGCGGGAGGGCAAAACGCCGTTGCTTGCGCCGCAGACGTTCGCCCAGATGCACACGCCGCACATCGTCTACGACGATAACGCGGGGCTTGCAGAGGACTGCTTCCCCTGCGACTCGTACTGCCAGGGGTGGCTGTCCGGCATCTACAGAGGACATCTTCTGCAAAAGCACTCGGGAAAGATCGAAGGGTACAGCACGCTGCAGGCCTATCTGCCGAGGGAGCGCGTCGGCGTAGCGATTATGATGAATGCGCATTCGCCTTCAACGCCGATCTTCTATACGGTTCTTTATACGCTGTTAGATCAGATGCTGGGGTATGAGAACAGCCATTGGGAACGGAAGTTCCGGGGCGAAGAAGAGCAGGCGCCGCTTGCAACTTACGGAGATTGCAGCATGGATGCCACAGCTGGGCGGTTTTCAGCGGAGCAGAAAGGAAAGCCCCTTGGCTGCGAAACCGGGCAGCTGCAGGGCATATATTTCGATCCGGGCTACGGTGAGGTGAGAATTTACGAAAAAGAAGGAGCTTTTGGGGAGCTGCAGCTGTTTTACAGAGACCAGGAGCTGCCTCTGCAGCACTGGGGCGGCAGCCAGTTCTTTCTGTCCGGCGTAAAGGAAGACATCTGGAAGATGAAGGTTCCCGTGGAATTTTCCGAAGACGGTTCGGACGATGGAAAACGCCGCATTACCGGCGTAAGCATCGGCTACGAGCCGATGGCAGAGGATATCTGGTTTCGAAAACAATGACAGGCTGTCCTCTGCAGTACGGGCGCAGAATGCCAACGCGCAACCATTGATGCACAAATAGGAATGCACAGATACCGATGTACGGATGCCGACATGCAAATGCAGGGAAGAAGAAAGGAGAACACATATGAAAGTATATATTTCCATGGATGCGGAAGGGATTTCCGGCATTTATAAGTTAGGGCAGGTGATGCCTTCTCACAAGGAGTTTGCCTGGGCGCAGATCATGATGGCAAACGATATCAACGCTGCGGCGGAAGGCGCTTTTGCGGCAGGGGCGCAGCAGGTAATCGTCAACGACGCCCACAACGCGGGCAACAACTTGCTCATCGACCAGTTAGACGAGCGGATCGACCTGATTTCCGGCAACATCCGGCCATTGGGCATGGCGCAGGGGGCAGATCTGGGGTGCGATGCAGCGCTTCTCATCGGCTATCACAGGCGAAAGGGCGGCAAGGGCGTCATCAGCCACAGCTATTCCTACGGCAGCATGGTAGAAATGCGCATCAACGGCAAGCTGGCTTCGGAGCACGACCTGGTCGGTCTCTGCATCGGCGCCTACGGCATACCAGTGGTATTTCTCTCAGGCGATAATCTCGTAATTGAAGATGCGAAGGAGAGCATTCCCGGCATCTATACCGTAGAAACCAAAGTCGCCATCAGCAACAACGCGGCTCTGTGCCACCATCCCAGGCGCAACGCCAGAAACATCGCTAAGACGGTAGAGCAGGCGCTGAGAAATTATCAGAAGGACGGCATCCAGCCGATGAGGCTGAATGGGCCCATCCAGATAGACGTGCGCTATTCGGCGGAGGTTCAGGCGGAGCTTGCCACAAAGAGTTCAGGTACGGTGCGGTTAGACGAGGTGACGGTCCGCTATCAGGCGGGAGACTACCTCAGCGCATATCGTTCTTTTATGACAGGCACGTCGCTTGCGGGAGGATTCCGAGACGACGCCGACCTGTACGTGTAAGCGTCCAAGGCGGGAAGCGTAGCTTTTCGGCGCGGGCGAAACGATGTGCAGGAAGGGGGAGCTGTCGCCCGGAAAGGAAGACCTTATGGGAAAATATATCTTAAAACGAACGCTGCAGATGCTCTTTACCATTGCCGTGGTTTCGGTTTTGATTTTCAGCGTAGTGCGGATTACGCCCACAGATCCGATTACCTCGATTACCAGAGGAAAGCCGGCCAGCGAAGAAACGATTGCAGCTTTAAAAAAGGAGTACAACCTGGACCAGTCCATGCCGGTGCAGTACATCAACTGGGTTTCGGACATGTTCCACGGCGACTTCGGAAAGAGCTACCAGTACAGAGAGTCGGTAGCCTCGATTATCGCTGTGCGCATGATGACTACGCTGCAGTTGATGCTGCAAAGCGCGGTGCTGATCGTGTTTATCGCCATACCGTTTGGCATGCTGAGCGCTTCGAAAATGAACAGCCTGCTGGATCAGACTGCCACCGTTACCTCGCTGGTGCTGGTATCCTCGCCTTCCTTTTTTACAGGAATTTTGCTGATGCTGCTCTTTACCATGGTTTGGCCGGTATTCCCTACTTTTGGGACAGGAACGGATTTTATCAGCAACATCCGCTATCTAGCGCTGCCATCCATCGCTTTGGCGGCAGTGCATATGGCCTTAATCATGCGGATTACCAGAAGCAATATGGTAGAGCAGCTGTCCGCCAACTATATACAGACAGCGACGGCAAAGGGCTTATCCCGGCCAGAGGTGGTGTATAAGCACGCGCTGAAAAACGCGGCTATTCCCATCCTAACGGTAACGAGCCTGGAGCTCTCCGGGCTTCTGGGCGGGTCGGTCATGGTAGAAAAGGTGTTTTCGCTCAACGGCATCGGCTCGCTTTTAGCCGACAGCATCAATAAATCGGACTATCCCGTCATTCAGAGCTTAACGCTTTTAATGGTTATCATATTCCTGCTGTGCAACCTGATCGTGGATATCCTGTATGCTGTGCTGGACCCGAGAATCCGGCTGAAGTGAGGAGGGAGAAGACAATGTTTGGCAAAAGAGAAATCAACCTCAGCACCAAGGGAAATACAGGTACGCTGTTTACCATCCCAGTGATCGTCGCGCTTGCCATCCTGGCCGCTATCGCATTCTGCAGCATGTTCGCTCCGTTGATTTCGCCCTGCGACCCCTACGAGCAGGATCTGAGCGTGGCCTTCAGCGGGCCCAGCGCCGGGCACCCTCTGGGCGCGGATTCCGTGGGCAGGGATATCCTGTCGCGGCTCTTTTACGGCGGCAGAACCACCATCTTCGGTGGCATCGCCATCGTGCTGGTTACGATTGCCATCGGCATCCCTATGGGATTGGCCTGTGGCTATTACGGCGGTAAAATAGATTCATTTTTTATGCGCCTGTGCGACATTATCCTGTCCTTTCCGTCGCTGCTTCTGGCCTTTGTGCTGGTGGCGGGGCTTGGCCGGAATATGAGCAACGCCATTTTGGCCCTGGGCATCGTCTACGTGCCCGGCATCGCCCGGCTGATGCGCTCGCTGACCATGGTGGAGCGCAACAAGCCCTATGTGGAAGCGCTGCATTCCATGTGCTATTCCGACTGGCGGATTATGTTTATCCACATCGTGCCAAACTGCGTCTCCAGCGTGATCGTGCAGATTACCTTAAATCTGGGCTATGCTGTATTGGACCTGGCGGGCATGAGCTTTCTGGGATTTGGCGTGCGCCCGCCCACAGCCGACTGGGGCGCCATGCTCAACGAGGGGCGTTCGTACTTAATGCAGAACCCGCTGCTGGCGCTGCTGCCGGGCTTGTGCATCATTCTGCTGGTGGTATCCATCAACATTTTCAGCGACGGCCTCTATCGCTATCTGGAGCCAAAGCAGAGAAAGCTTCCGAGCTTTCGGGCCTACGAACGGGCGATGGAGAAAAAGCGCAAAAAGGCGACGAAGCTGCAGGCGGAGAAAGGCGGGTGCGAGGCATGAGTCAGCTGTTGGAAATTAAAAACCTGTCCGTGGACATCATGTCCACCCGCGGGCTGATTCACGCGGTGCGCCAGGTCAATCTGGACATAGAGCAGGGCATCATTCACGGCATCGTGGGCGAATCGGGATGCGGCAAGAGCGTAACGGCCAAATCGGTCATGCGGCTGCACCATCCCAGGACAGTGCGCATCCGGGGAGAAATCAAGTTTAACGGTGTCGATCTCCTGAGCCTTTCGGAGCGGGAGATGCAGAGGATTCGCGGACGGGAAATCAGCATGATTTTTCAGGACCCCATGTCTGCGCTCAACCCGCTGTTTTGCGTAGGAGATCAGATCGCCGAGGTGTTTATGCACCATTTTAAGGACAGCCGGGCCGCAGCGAAGAAAAAGGCGCTGGAGCTTTTGGAGCAGGTGGGAATCCATCCGGCGCAAACCCGCTACCAGCAATATCCCTTCGAGTTTTCCGGGGGCATGCTGCAGCGGGTGGTGATTGCCATTGCGGTGGCGGCAAAGCCGAAGCTGATCATCGCCGACGAGCCCACTACGGCGCTGGATGTTACCATCCAGGCGCAGGTGCTGGAGCTTTTAAAGCAGCTGCAAAAGGAGCTAAATGTGTCGATTATGATTATCACTCACAATTTCGGCATCGTGGCGGAGCTGTGCGACCACGTGTCGGTGATGTATGCCGGAACGGTGCTGGAAACTGGAAGGAAGCGCGACATGTTCAGACATGCGGTCAATCCCTACAGCCGTGCGCTGATTGAGAGCATCCCCAAGACCGGGCACGCCGGCCAACGGCTGACTACGATCCCGGGAACGCCGCCGGAGCTGTTCGACCTGGTGGACGGCTGCCCCTTTGCACCGCGCTGCGATTTCGCAAGTGATATCTGCTGGCGGGAAAAACCGCTGCTTGCCCCCTGTGCCGGCATGCAGGCACCGCAGGGACGGTTGGAAGCGGAGGGAGAAAGCCCGTCAGGTCTGCCGGAGGGCGCCCATTCAGCGGTGGAAATCGGCCATCTGGCGGCCTGCCACAACTGCTGCTGTGGAAAGGAGGCGCAGGGATGAGCAACAGTGCACAGCCGGTTTGCATCGAAACCAGGCATCTGAAGAAATACTATCCATTTAAAAACGGAAAGACGCTGAAGGCTCTGGACGACGTTTCCATAGCAGTTACAAAGGGAACGATTTTCGGCATTGTGGGCGAATCGGGATGCGGAAAAAGCACGCTGGGAAAGTGCATGATGCGCCTGCAGGAGATTACCGAAGGCAGCGTCATCTTTCAGGGCGAGGACATTTCGCGAAAACCACCGAAGAAAATGAAGCAGACGCTGTCGAAAATGCAGATGGTGTTTCAGAATCCCTTTTCCAGCTTCAACCCCAAGCTGAAGATCAGCTATTCGCTGCGCGAGCCCTGCCGCATCAACGGCATGAGCCCCGTGCAGACCGATGACCGGATCGGCGAGCTTTTAAACTACATCAGCCTGTCGGAAAACGAGCTGAACCGGTTTCCTCACGAGCTGTCCGGCGGGCAGCTGCAGCGGCTTGCCATCGCCCGCGCCCTGCTTCTGAGCCCCGAATTTATCGTGGCGGACGAGCCGGTTTCGGCGCTGGATGTTTCGGTGCAGGCGCAGATTCTGAACGTCATACTGGATTTGAAGCAGGCATATCATATGACCATGCTGTTTATCTCCCACGATATGACGGTGGTGGAACACATTTGCGACGAGGTGGCGGTAATGTATCTGGGTACAGTGGTCGAGGCGGGAACGACATCCGTGGTATTTAAAAACCTTCTGCATCCGTATACAAAGGCGTTGATGTCGGCCATCCCCTCGGTGGAGGCCATGGGCGAGGGGAAACAGCGCATTCTGTTGACAGGGGACATTCCCACGGCAGTAGATGTGCCTGAAGGATGCCGGTTTGCCTCGCGCTGTCCGGACTGTATGGACATCTGCAAAAAAGAATCGCCAGTGCTTTTGACGGTAGAAGCAGGCCATCAGGTGGCCTGCCACCGCTACCCGGCGGGCGGGGAGCACAAGCAAGCGTAAAACCGTTTAGATGTTGTGATTTTAAGGGTGAACTGCGGGCCTTGGCGAACAAAGACCAGGCCGCTGAACCCATAAAAGCGGCGAAACCGGCGCGCTGAAACCAGCCCGGACGCTTTTGATACGAAAAGCTGTTTTCATTGTAAGAGGAGGTCTGACATGAAACAAAAGAAAAAAGGATTGGCGCTTTTACTGAGTGCAGTCATGCTTGCAGGTCTGCTTGCGGCCTGTGGAGGCGGCGGAGGAGGCGCGGACGGCGGAAGCGTGATTATGAACGTGGCTCTGGCCGGAGATATCGTCCGCCTGGACCCGGCGTTTGCCTACGATAATGATACCAGCATCGTTATCGACAATATCTGTGAGGGATTGCTTGCGCACAACCCGGATAACTCCCTGAAATGCAACCTGGCGGCTTCTTGGGAGGCCGTTGATCCGACGACATACGTCTATCAGATCCGGGATGATGTTACGTTTTCCGACGGTTCGCAGATGACGGTGGACGACGTGGTGTACTCTCTCAACCGGCACATGGACGGCGATCTGGGCTCGTTTATGAACTGGTTTTTCGAAAATGTGGAATCCATCGAAGCGACCGGCGACTGGGAGGTTACGGTAACGTTGAAACAGCCTGACGCCAACTGGCAGTACGTGCTGGCCACGTCCGCAGGTATGATCGTTAAGAAGGACTACGCCGAAGAAAAGGGCGCGGACTTCGGCTCTGCCGCAGGCGGCATCATCGGCACCGGCCCGTTTCAGTACGACAGCTGGACTACCGGCTCGAAGGTGGTGCTGACGAAGAACGAAAACTATTGGGATGCGTCGGCAAAGACCAACATTGATGCCATACAGTTTTCCATCATTTCCGACGATACTACGCTGGCGACGGCGATGAAGAGCGGGCAGATCGACATGGCGGCCAATTTTTCCGAAAATATGATCGGTACGTTAGAGGCGATGGACAATGTTACAGTGTTCAACAATCCGGGCATGGGCATCCACTATCTGGCGTTTAACATGGACAGAGAGCCGTTTAACGATATCAACGTGCGCAGGGCCATCGGCTATGCCATCAATATCGACGCGATCATGGAAAATATCGTAAAGGAAACCGGCACCAAGGGCGGGCTGCTGCCCATGACGGATTCGCTGTTTACCATCGAACCCCAGAGATGGAAGGACTACGCGGCCTCCTTGCCACAACATGAGTACAGCGTCGAAAAGGCGAAGGAATGCCTGGCGCAGTCTTCGGTTCCCGACGGATTCTCCTGTGAAATCATGGTAAGCCAGGCGGATTCTCAGCGCTACGATGTGGCTCTGGTCGTGCAGAATGCGTTGGCGGAAATCGGCATTAACGCGGAAATCGCGGGCGTTACCAGCGATGAGCTCTACGCCTACCAGTTCGGCAATATGCTGGACGCCGACGGCGTGCGCGACTACGATATGCTGGTGGCCACCTGGGGCGCTGACTATCCCGACCCGGCGGCTAACTTAGACCCGCTGTACACCATCAGCAACATCGGCGAGGGCGGTTACAATTGCGCATCTTACAGAAACGAGACAGTGGACAGCTTGCTGGCGCAGGCTGGCGTCAACACTGACAACGGGCAGCGCGTGGATTTGCTGATGCAGGTCTGCGACATCATTGTCGAGGAGCAGCCGTACTACATTTATAAGTATACGAATGTATTTACCGTGTTGAGCAATGCCTGCGATCACGGCGACATGAACATCGGTTCTGCCTGGGACTGGAATTTTAAGAACATGGTGAAAGAATAGCGCAATAGGCGTGTGCTCTTGGCACGCGGGAGCAGTTACTATTTTAC
>CATJIF010000141.1 GCA_949740445.1 uncultured Peptostreptococcaceae bacterium
CTCTTTCCTTTTAAATATGCTGGCTGCAAATACCGCACTCCCTGTATGCCGCCGCGATAAACGCCTCGTACCAGCAAATGCTCCTTTGCCTCCATCAACCGCCGGGTCTTCGGCGCAATTTCTTTAACCGCCACATGGATCGTTCCTTGCTTCTCATCCGCCTTTAAGACAGAAATGGGCGCGTCGTAATAGCCCACATCCTCTGGATGGCGCAAAAAAACGTAGCTTCCTGTTCGCGAAGCCCGCAGGGCAAAGCCCTTTCCTACTTCTAACACAAACACGGTCAAATCGTCGAGATATTTTTCTTTTTTCAGAATCGCCGCCGCATGCTCTCTGCGCGGTTGATTGATTTGCTTCTGTCCCTGAATAAATTCATTATATATGCAGACTCCCTGCCAGTCGCAGTCGCAGGTTTCCTTTCCCTGAAGCCGGCTGCAAACGAGACAATCTCCCGTAACAGCCAGGTAGCAGGGGCAGTGTTCCGTTCCGGCATCGACGCAGGTATATGTGCAACAGGTTTTCATAAAACGCCCCTTTCCTCCGGCACGGCTCTTTTGCGGAAGGGTCTTTCCGAAGCCATTCCTTTCTTTTTTCGCCGCCCGGATACATATTAGAATATTGCGCTTTGCCGCTGTTTGTTACTGCCCTCTGTCCACATCCTCAAAGAAATATAGCGGAACGGAATACACATACTGCCCGGAAGCGTAGATGTGAAGCTGTCCCGCTTCCTGCCCGCGCTGCACTGGCGCCTTTACCGGTTCGCGGACAGCGCAGGCAACGCCCAAGTTGCTCTCCTCTCCCCGGCGGACAATGCAGGATACTGGTTCTTTTACCCCCACCCACACCGTATTTCGCACACCGCCTTCGATGTTCACCTGGCTGATCCGCTGCCCCGCTACCGCGATTTCCACGCTCTGACATGTCTCGTAAATGTAGTCCATCAACCGGTAGGCATCGTTAAACCAATCCGGCGCGTTCATTACAACACAAACCAGCTGCATTCCTTCGCGCGAAGAAGAGGCCACCAGCGTCCTTCCCGTGGCTTTGGTATATCCGATTTTAACGCCCGTGCCGCCTTCATATTGATGAACCACCTTATTTTTATTGTAAAAGTACGGGTCGCGGTCCTCCTGGCGCTCTGCCATCCAGCTCTCCGCCCCGGCAATGGTAGAAAACGTCGGGTTTTGCATGGCCGCGCGTCCGATCAGCGCCATATCCAATGCCGTCGTATAGTGATTTTCGTCGTGCAGCCCTGTCGGATTGGCAAACTGCGTATGCACAGCACCCAACTCCGCCGCCCGCAGGTTCATTTTCTCTACAAAAATCTGCACTGGGTCCTCGACGCTATCTTTTTTTAGCTTCTGTCCAATCGCCTGGGCGATGGCCGTCGCAGCGTCGTTTCCCGAGCGCAGCATAGCTCCGTACAGCAAATCTTCCATGGAAATCTTTTCCCCTTCTTTTAAATAAATCGAAGACCCTTCCACGCCGATTGCCGCACCGCTGACCGTTATCATCTCGTCGAGCTGTCCCTGTTCGATGCCCAAAAGCGCTGTCATAATCTTTGTCGTGCTGGCCGGGTATACCTTTTCGTCCTTATTCTTTTCGTACAGTATCCGTCCGGAGACAATATCCATAACCACCGCCGTCTTTGCTGATATCGCCGGCGCATTGGGATCTACCATCGTACTTATCGCCTCTCCACTGCTCTGCTCCCACGTTCCAAACCGTTGTCCGCCTGCAGTCTCTTCCCTCTGCACCGCAGGTAATATCACTGCCAACAACAAAACAATGGATAGCCCGGTTGCCGCCAGCACTCCCACCTGCCATTTGGGGCCCTGATTCCTCCAGTTTTTTCGATTTTTTCCCATAAAAAATCTCCTTCTCCGCGCGGCAGCCTGCGTGCAGGCTGTCTTCAGCACATGCACATTTCGCGCTACGAGAAAGAGATATTCCGTCGATTTCTGATTTAGACCTCATCCTCCACAGGTTTTTCTGATTTTTTCTCCCAATGGCTTTCCAGCGTCAGAAGCACCACAGAGCCAATTACCAGCCCGCATCCCAGCATTCCCCGCGGCGTACAGGTTTCATTCAGCAAAAGCACGCCTAAAATGACCGTGGAAATCGGTTCGAACATGCCTAAAATGGAGGTCGCTGTCGGCCCCACGTGCTTTACCGCTACAGGAATCATCGAATTGGCGCCTACAGAAACGCACATTGCCATCAAAAACAGGTACACCCAACCGCGGGGCGTCATATCGTAGGTTAGCTGACCGGCAGCTGTTCCATAAGCGAACATAATTACCGAAGCCGTGCAGCAGCAATAAAAAGCGATGACCATAGGATGAAGCTCGCTGACGCCCCCCTTATCCATGAGGATAACATAGAGTGCATAGGCAACGCCGGAGAGAAACGCCAGCCATATCCCGGTCATATTTAAGTTGAGATTCTTTTCCAAAAACATCAAAAGCCCTACCACAGATAGAATAATCGCGATAACCTTAACGCGGCTTATGCGCTCGTGGAATACCGTTACATAGATCAGTGCTACAATCACCGGATAAACAAAGTGAATACAGGTCGTCAGCCCCACGCTAATATAATTGTAAGCGCCATACAGAAACAAGCTGGTCATAGATGCGCCCGTAATGCCCAGACCGGCCAGTGCCGCCAGCTGATGCTTCGTTACTTTAAGCGACTCGCCCTTTGCTTTTAAAATGAGCGCCAGCACAGGCAGGGAAAACAGGCTGCGAAACATGGCAAGCGTCAGCGTATTTGCACCTTCCGCATAAGAAGCCTTGCCTAAAATGGCAGTGCTTCCGTAAATGCAGGCTGCCAAAATAGCGCAAATCGTACCTAAAGTTCTGTTTTTCTTCATATATATTCCCCCGATTCTCTTAAAGATTCAAAGCAATCTGCCCCGCACTCAGGGCGCTGAGCGCTTCTTCCTCCGAGTCCTCTTCGCCCAGCAGCGTTTCTATCTCTTCGATTTCCGGCAGATCCTTCAGCGAAGAAAAGCCGAACTTCTCTAAAAACAGCTTTGTCGTCCCATAGAGGATCGGACGGCCAATCCCATGGCTGCGCCCCTTTTCCTCCACCAGCTCCTTCTTTGCCAGGCCTTCGATCACCCTGTCGCACTTAATCCCCCGGATGGCGTCAATTTCAGCGCGGGTAACCGGCTGCTTGTAAGCGATAATCGCAAGAACCTCCAGCGCCGACTGCGACAGCTTCTTCTCCCGCACTGGCGTGCAGAAGCGCTGAATGTATTCACTGTTTTCCGGAACCGTACAAAACTGAAAGCTTTGTTCGATTTCGCGGATCATAATTCCCCGACCCTGCTGTCGATACTCCTCTTGCAGCTCCTTCATGCAGTCGTATGCCTCGCGCCAGGAAATATCAAATATCTCCGCCGCATCCTTTGCGGACAGCGGTTGTCCCCACACAAACATAATAGACTCTATCGCCGACTTAATTGTCTCTTTCCCGCTCATACTCTCCCCTCTGTCCGTCGCTTCGCTGCATCCGCCCTTCCTGCGCCCCTTCTTTTATTTCTTCTGTCAACCCGGCCTGCGCCGGGCTGGCCAGCGCCACCGTAATCTCTCCATAGCGCGTTTCCTGCACCGCTGTTACGACATGCTGTTTTAAAAGCTCCAAAAGCGACATAAAGGTAATTACCACATCGTAACGGCTGACAGCCCCCTGCAAAAGCTCCCGAAATGTCAGCTGGCTCTTATGTAAAAAGCATGCCTTCAGCTGCTCGATGCGGTTTTCTATCGTCACTCGCTGCCGCTCCACGCGCGCGTACGTTTTTCGCACTTCTTCCAGGCGCTGCTTCTTCATTAAAAAGAGCTGAAAGGTCTTGACAAACTGCGCCAGGTCCATATTTAAAATTTCGTCCGGCTCCTTCCGATACTCGGAAAGATCCTCCTGCGGCTTTACATATACCTGCTGCATCCACTCCTGCTGCGCCGAGAGCTGTTCCGCCGCTGCCTTGAATTGCTTGTATTCCAGCAACTTTTGCATCAGTTCTTTTCTGGGATCTTCTTCTGCCGCCCCTGCTGCTGTCTGCGGCCGCGGCAAAAGCATGCGGGATTTCAGCTCAATCAGCATCGCCGCAAGCACCATAAATTCGCCGCCCACGGCAATGTCCTGCTCTTTCATCTGCTCGATGTACGCAATATACTGGGTCGTAATTTCAGAGACCCGGATGTCGTAAATGCTCATCTGCGCGTGCTCAATCAGATATATCAGCAGGTCGAAAGGTCCTTCAAACTGCCTCAGCTTTACTTTATATGCCACGGAATCTCCTTTCCGCCCGGACCGCGTTTGTCGCTTGTTTACAATACCCACAGTCACTGAAATTGATCCATATTTTATTATTTTATCACATGTTTTGCCGCAAAGAAAGCACAAAAAATACTGCCGGATCTTTTACATTCCGGCAGTATTCTTTTATTGGTATCGCTCTATTTTCCTAACCCATACCCGTTCTGCGTCAGGTACTCCGTCAGGCTCTTCTGCTGTGTCATAACGCGGGTTGCGTATTTTGTTGAATACGAACCGCGGTTAACCGAACCCGAACCCTGATTGTAGGCAGACAGGGCCTTTGTCATATCGTTGTTATATTCTCTCAGCTGACCGCTGATTAAGCGCGCGCCGAGATTGATGCTGGTATGCGCATTGTACAGCCGCGATTCGGTTACACCAAAACCAGCTGCTGTCCGCGGCATTACCTGCATAATGCCGGCAGCACCGCTGCGCGACCGGGCCTGTACATTAAAATTGCTCTCCTTGTGGGCAACCGCCATCAAAAGCGTTTCGTCCAGCCCATAAATATCAGCTTCGTGCTGGAACAGCGCTACTAATTCCTGCGCCCTCGCTACGCTGATGCTGTTGTTGTACTTGCGAATATAGCTGACCAAGCCCTTGTTGTATTTGGAACGGGCTTCGTTCCAATACGTTTTCGCATCCACATTGGGATCGGTGCTGATGTACACGCCGCTGTACGATTCGTAATAAATGCTGATTCCCAGATTTGGATCGTCAGTCAGTGCCTTTAGCGGCATATAGACTACCCCACCTGCCATCAGCAGCGGAAACTCCTCTAAATCCAACTGATGTGCTGAAAGCACTGGTGCACCAATGGTCGCCTGCGAATCGTCCCAGTCATCTTCCATCACGGGGGATGTCTCCTCTGTGTAGGTAATGACTTTTACTCCTTCGACTACCGTAGCGGTCACATCCTTCATGTCGCTGGCCACTTCGGCGTCTTTGACCTGATTCTTCGTAATTTCGGTTTTTAAAATCTTCAGTGTGCGGCTTTCCCAATCCATCTCGCATTGCAGGCCCAAGGCTCCCTGCAGTCCGGTTGACAGCGGAATATAGGTTGTGCTGTCGTAAAGGAACAACGGATTGTTCAGTTCGTAATTTAAAATTTGTGTTCCATTGATACGGATATCTCTAAAAAAGAAAGATCCCGTAACCGTTTCTTCTGCATATATGGAGATCGATGAGAAGAGTAAGATTGTCAAGGAAAGCCACACAGATATAAGCTTCTTTGTCATATCAAATTCCCTCTCTTTCTCGTATTCCCTTGATAAGAATACATTTATATTATATCATAAATTTGGCTTTTGTATACTATTTTTTGTCGCAAATCGGGCCAAATATCCATAGAAACGTTCAAATTTCAATCATTTCTCCGTTTCTTTATCCCCGGGTTTTTCCCTCGTATTCCCACTGTTTTTCCTTAATTTTTACTCATTTTTGGATTTTTTTCTTTACTTTTAACATTTTTCAGTGAATACTATTGACATTCTTCAAAAATACGAATATTTTAAGTAAGAATCTTATTTTTATCGTAATTTTTCTAAGTAATCGGAGGTGGCATCCCATGAATATCCGCGAAAAACAGATCATGCTTTTAGCTCTGCGCGCGGGAGAACTGATGTTGAAAAACGGAGCGGAAACCGCCCGCGTAGAAGATACCGCCACGCGCATTTGCCACGCCTTTGGCATTAAAGAAGCCGAGGTCTTTGCCATGCCCACCGGCATTTTTATCACTGTAAATTCCCCCGAAGATCATGCGCAGGTTCAGACTTACGTAAAACGCATTAAAAGCTCGCGCATTGATTTGGAACGCATTTCCAAAATCAACGCTTTTTCTCGCACGCTCACAAAGCAACCTGTATCGGTAGAAGACGCTATGCAGACGCTTTCGCATCTGAGTGAGGACATTCAGTTCGCCTTTGTTTTCCGGCTGCTGGGCGCTGCCATGATCGCTTCGTTTTTTACCGTCATGTTCGGCGGCGGCCTTTCGGACTTTTTTTGCTCTCTGATTGTGGGCACGCTGACTTATGTATTTCACAGCCTGCTGGCAAAGCTGCAGCTGAACTGGTTTATCGAAGATTTTCTCGCCTGCGCCGTGGCCACCACTCTGACATTGACTTTGACCGCCATAGGCATCGGCCGCGACATCGACCCGATTATCATCGGCTCGATTATGATTTTTCTTCCCGGCGTAGCGATTACCAATGCTGTGCGAGACTTTCTGGCCGGAGATACGATGGCTGGTTTAAGCCGTGCCGCCGAAGCCATGCTCACCGCCGTTTCTATCGCCATGGGCGTTATTTTGGTCTTTCAGCTGTACAGCGTTTCCGGAGGTGTTTTATAATGCTAATTCAATGCATCTGCGCTTTTTTATCCACCGTCGGCTATTGCTTCATCTTTAACATCCCGCGCCGTCACCTGATTCCCGCCAGTTTCGTAGGCGCCGCAGGCTGGGCGCTGTATCAATACCTGACAGCGCAGGGCGAGAGTAAAATCGCCGCCTGCTTTGCAGCCGCCTGCCTGGTTACCGCACTGGCAGAGCTTTTTTCGCGGATATGTAAAGATGCTGCTATCCTGTTTTCCATCCCCGGCATCCTGCCTATCGTTCCCGGTGCCGGCATGTACAACACCATGCGTGCCTTCCTGGCCCGCGATTTGGAGCAGACAGCAGCCGTGGGTTACGAGACGATCCTCATGGCCGCTTCCATCGCCGTAGGCCTTTTGGTGGTCTCGTCGCTTCTGCGCATTGTAACCGCTGTCGCTTCGCTTGTGCCTACCCGCACAGAGTAAAGCTGAACCACCACAAAGGCGGCGACCATTCTTGCCACCGCCTTTGCAGGTATCGTACATTTAATTATGCTTTTATATGTGGATTTCTCCCTCCGCTAAAATCACGCCGCTGCCGCCTACCCGAATCGTTACCGCCTCGCCTTCCACAGAGAGCTTTGACGTAATTTTAGACGGCCGGTCCATGGCCTCACCCTGGATAAACACGTTTTCCCCCTCGGGTGCAAGCAGGCCCTGGCGATACAGATAATAGGTCAGAGCACCGTTGGATGTTCCGGTGGCTGCTTCTTCATCAATATCGTAAAGCGGTGCAAAATTCCGGCAATGAACGGCTCCATCCTCTGCATGGATGGTAAACGCGTGAACGCCGGTTACCGCATAGCGCTCCGATAGCTTTGCCAGCGCGGCAAAATCCGGAGCGATGAGGGAAAGCTCCGCCTCATCCTTTACCGGCATCATAATGTCCGGAAGTCCTGTGGAAATCAGCTCGGGAATCAGCTCACCCATAGCCAGCACCTGGTTTGCGCCAGATAGCTCTCCTGCGGCAGCATCGGCGCAAACTACGCCCTGCCCCTGCGCCGAAAGACCCATCACGCGATAGAGCTCTTCGCGGGCCTCTGCTTCGCGGATTGCACCGATATACTGCGGAGCTGCCATATCCATCAGTATGGAACCTTCGGTTACCTCCACTTGAATGTCGCCGGCCAGCGTCTTATTTTTGTAGGTTTCTCCTGCCTTTACCATGCCACAGGACAGCAGCGCCACAAACGAGCCGATGGTCGCATGACCGCACAATTCCACCTCTGCCGCTGGCGTAAAATAGCGGATATTAAATTCCGTTTCGGAAAGCTGCCGGATAAACGCTGTTTCCGAATAGCGCAGCTCTGCCGCTGTCTTTCGCATGATTTCGTCCTCCGGAAAAGCAGCACCCTCCGGCAGAATTACCACACCAGCAGGGTTTCCTCCGAATACGGTTTGCGTAAACGCATCTACAATGTAAAACTTCATCGCTTCTCCATCCTTTCCGCTGCTGCCCGCAGCTTTTACTTTACAGGCGCTGCTACGCCCGGTCGATCGCCCCGACCATGCACAAATCCACACACTGCCCGCATCCCGTGCATCGCTGCCCGATCTGCGCTTTGCCCGACGGCCCCATGGAAATCGCCTTTGCCGGACATACGCGAAGACAATACTTGCAACCCCGGCACTTGTCCTCGTTTACCTTCACCTGCATCAATTGCTCCCTCCCTTGGATTTTTTCTCATTATATCACACTTCCTGGTACCTGTCACTGTGTAAGAGTCTATCATGGCTGCTGTTGATTCCCCGTCCGCTTCTGTGATAAGATAAGTACGCGAAATGAGATTTGCCATTCCGCATCA
>CATJIF010000142.1 GCA_949740445.1 uncultured Peptostreptococcaceae bacterium
CATGGCGCTGTTTTCGCCGGCAGCCGCCTGCAGGGAATCCCAGTCGGACAGCGCCGCATCCTCGTAATAATCCAGCTCGCCGTTTTCGAAGGAAATCACTGCCGCCGCGTTGTCGGCCAGCACGCGGTAGTCGATGGCCTTGATGGCCGGGCTTCCCTTCCAGTAGTCCTCGTAGGCCTTCAGCGTGGCGCCGGAGGCCACGTCGTAGGTATCGAAGTAGTAGGGGCCGGTCCCTGCCTTGTTGGGCACGGTACCAAAAGTTTCGCCCTGTTCGGTTATCTCGCGCTCGCTCATAATTTTAATGCGAAACAGCGTGTGGGCGATGGGGGAATAGGGAGTTTTCAACGTCAGCTGCACCGTCTGATCGTCGATGGCCTCGACGCTTTCGATCATGTTTGTCAGGTAGTTCATGCCAGCGCTCTGCATGGCCCATTCGTAGCTAAATACGACGTCGGACGCCTTCAGGCTGTCGCCGTTTTGAAAGGTAACGCCCTCTTGCAGTGTGATCGTATAGACGGTTTCGTCTTCATTGAGTGCGATGTCCTTTGCCAGCTCGCTGTAGTAGCCGCCGTTGGCTTCGTCCATGCCGTAGAGGCCCTCGTATACCTGCTCGTATACCTTCTGGTCGTGGGTATTGTTGCTGCCTGCCCAGTCCAGGGTGGTAATGGCTGAGGGCAGGCGCAAGATGACCGCTCTGTCGCCGTCCGCCGAACCGCCGCCATTGCCGCCGTTTCCGCCGCATGCGGAAAGCAGGCTGGCTATCATCGCCGCGATGATAAGAACCGCTGTTATTTTCTTCTTCATATGGTTGTCGTACCGGCGCGTCCGCGCATGCGCTGCGCACCGGTGTTCTCCTTTCTTTACTCGCATTGACTGGTACGTTCTATCGCTCTTCTTTTTTACCCTTGGCGTAGCCCTTCATTGCCTTGCAACTCTTATAATTGGGCATCGTACACTGAAACGAGCAGCGGCAGTCTCCTCTGGTGAGGATTTCCTTCTGCACCACTACGGTATCTTCGTGATAGGTGTGCCACATGGCGTGGTGGATTTCCTCGCAATACGCGACAGCGGCATCCATTAGGTCGTACTTTTTCCAAAGATCATACATCTCGCATTCGTAGACGTAGGAGAGGAAATCGTCGTTTTCGAACACCTGCCGGTTGGTGTCCTGCTCGTCGTCGCCCGGCAGATCGCAGTAAGTGTGCAGATTGCGCATGTTCAGCTCCAGCCCGTAGTGCAGCTGCCGGTCTCTTAAGTTGCCACCGCGAAGCTCGCCGAAGTCCCGCAGGGCCCGCCTTACGACCTGATCACCCTCTGCCCCAAACGAGTCGATCACCCGCTGGGCTAAAAATCCGTAAAGCAGCGTGTAAAAGTCTTTCATAATCGCCACTTCGCTTCGCTGGTCGTCCATTCTAAAATCCGGAATTTCCTTCTTATAGCTGTCCTTTTGAATGCCGGGTTTCTTTTCGGTCTGCGCGGCAGCCTTGCTTTGTACCGCACTGGTAGCGGTCGTTTCGTTTGTTTTCTTTTCTTCCATGTTTAACCCTCCTGTTGATTCATCACAGCCGTAATTTCTGCGAATCGTGGATAGCCCGCACCGCCCGGCTAAAACCGCCTGGCTGAAACCGCGCGTGCGGAACGACTCTCAAATAGCGCAAATATTGTGCCAACTTTCTCTTTCGTCCGGGCGGACTCCCCGAAATTTTTCGGCCCATTGCCCCCTTGCCCGTCCGTGCCTGAAAAACCGTCGGTTTGCTGCCCTGCCTGGCAAATATATTATTGTCTGCACCGCTTTTCCCTCTGAGAACAGCGCGGTTTCCCTTGCTTCTTTTTTCTCAAAATTGATAATGAAAGCGTAAAATTCTTAAAATCGACAAATTTTTCTCATTTATTTTTCGCAAATTGTAGAAATTTTTTCCTTTTCTGTAAACTCGAATCATTTCCTTTCCCATCTCTAAAAATTCCGGCGAAAATCTCACTTGCGATTGCAGCTGCCGACGGCAGAGCCTTCAAACGGTGGAAAGAAAATTCCTAAAAACGACAATTTCCCCTGCAAAGGCCCCCTCCATTGCTTTCGCGGCTTCGTCCTGGCACGATTTATGCTTTATTTATCAATGCTACTGTCGGATGCTTTTTCCGGCAGTCAGGGCAGGCAGCCCTGCGGGCCGTCCGCCCATACGAGATAAAGTTATCGAAAAGAAACCTACAAATCTGACAGGAGGAAAACCATGTTTCAGGGAATTTATACCCCCATCGTTACGCCTTTCGATGCACAGGGCAGAATCGACGTTTCAAAATTGGCGCACAATCTCAAGCGCTGGTCGGACACCGACCTTTCCGGCATCGTCGTTTTGGGCTCCAACGGCGAATTCGCGTATCTCTCCACCGAAGAAAAGCTGCAGCTTGTGGAATTTGCAGCCCAGCACTTTACAAAAGACAAAAAAATCATCGCCGGAGCCTCGCTGGAATCCACCGCACAGACCGTGGAGGCCGCAAAGCGCATGGCAGCCCTGGGGGTGGACGCCGTGCTGCTGCTTCCGCCCCACTATTATAAGGGAGCTATGAAAGAAGATATTCTCTACCAGTATTTTACTGATGTCGCGGACCAGTCTCCGGTTCCGGTCATGCTCTACAACATGCCCGGCAACACCGGGATCAATCTCTCCTCCGGGCTGGTCCGCCGGCTTTCTCTGCATCCCAACATCGTCGGCATTAAAGACACTGGCGGCAATATCGTTCAGATTGCGGAAATCGTGCGCGATACTCCTGAAGATTTTGCCGTCTTTGCCGGAAACGCCGGCTATCTGCTGCCCGCGCTTTGCGTAGGCGCCCGGGGTGCTACGCTGGCGCTTTCCAATATTCTTCCTGAACACTGCTGCCGCCTGGCTTCCCTTTGCGCCCAGGGACAGCTTGCCCAGGCGCAGAAGTTGCAGCTGCAGCTTCTGAAAATCAATACTTTAGTTACCGGCACCTACGGCATCGCTGGGCTGAAAGCTGCCCTGGACATGCTCGGCTATCAGGGCGGCCTCCCCAGAGCGCCGCTAAAGCCCGCGGCAGAAGAAGCTGTCGCAGCTATCCGCGCTGAGCTGCAGGCCATCGGCGCACTGTAGACTGCGGCTGCGCTGCGAGGTTATAAATTGCCCGGTACATTGTACCTGCCGGGCAATTATCTTTATTTATTGTTCTGTCGAAAAAATTCTGTAACTAATAAAAATTCATTTTTGTTTTGACTTCTCTTTTTTCTTTTTAATAGTAAATTTACTCTAAAATAAATTGTTTTACTCGAATACTGCGTCCCTGCATTGCTGTAACAAGATAAATTTTCGTACTAAGTAAAGATTTTTCTCGCTTTTTTCTATCGAAAGCTTGCATTTTTTGTCGAGATTGTATATAATCCTAAATGAGGTTATCCCCCTGATAGCCTCATTAATCTCTAATCCCAATACCCCTTTTGAACAAAACAACCTGCTCCCCTGCAGGTTGTTTTGTTTTTTGGTTTTTTATCCGCGACCGTCCAACATGCGGGTTTTCGAAATCGAACAGATCTGTAAAAGTCAGAAAAAAACCGCGCCTGTCACCGCATAGTTGTGATATAATAGATAATAATTTTTCTGCGGCAAATACTACGGAAGGAGCCAAAGCGCGTTGCACATGATCTACCGAACAGACGAAACCATTGCGCTGCCGGGCTTTTACAGCGCCGCCTGGCACATGTATTCCGACGGCTTTCGCGTCGGCGTTTTGGATCTGGAAACCACGGGTCTTTCCCGCCGGCACGATTCTATAGTTTTAGGCGGCCTTCTGCTTCTTCAGGAACAGCCGCGCCTCGTTCAACTGCTGTGCAGCAGCCAGAGCGAAGAGGAAGAAATGCTCCGCGCCTTCTGGAAGCTGATGCGGGACTGCCAGATCCTGATTACTTATAACGGCGACAGTTTCGACCTTCCCTTTTTAAGAGAACGGCTGCGTCGCTGGAACATCACCGCCTACATGCCGCCGGTGCTTTCACTGGATCTGTACCAGATTTTTCGCACCTATTGCCCCATGGCCCAGCGCCTTTGCGACCTGCGGCAGACCACCGTGGAAGATGCCTTCGGGCTTTCGGCGCTGCGAACCGACGAGATCAGCGGTGAAGAAAGCGCACAGCTATTCTTCCGCTATCAGTCTCTGCTTGCCGCCAACAGTCAAATTCCTGGCGGCCCGGTCCTCAACAGCAGTCAGAGCGACGGCGGGCAGGATGCCTTCGAGGCAGAAGCGCTGCGCCGGCGGATTCTCCTCCACAACCGCGACGACCTGCTCCAGCTTTCCCGCCTCATGCGGATGCTGCACAAAGTAGACCTGCACCGGATTATGAGCCGCCGCGGATTTCTCATCCGCTGCGGCCAGGCGCTGCTTCACATCGATGCCATCACTCTTCACAAAAAAGAGTGGCGCATCGAAGCCTCCACCGACGGCCTGCCGCAGGATATTGACATGTTCGATGCCGCCCTGCGCCTGACCCATCAGAGCTGTAGCCATCGCCTGCAGCTTCTGGTTTCCGTCATGTATCTGCAAGGCTGCATCATTTGCGACCTGGAGGCTTTGCCCGGAGATTTCTCCCCGTTGCGCCGCTATCCTGACTGCGAAAGCGGCTATCTGATTCTTCACGACGGCCGCAAGGCTGCCTGCGCCGCCATGAACCACTGCCTGAATATCCTGCTGCCCGCCGCCCTCTCGCAGGCCGGGCAGCACTGACCGGGAGGCTTTTATGCGAACAAATCACAGACTGGATAAGGTGTTCCGCAACGCATTTCCCGTCCCCTTCGACGATACATCCCGCTTCGTTTTTTTCAGCGACGTGCACCGGGGCGACGACAGCTTGTCCGACGAATTTGGAAGAAACCGGCACATTTACGATCACGCGCTGGATTATTACTATAACCACGGTTACACCTACGTGGAGGTCGGCGACGGCGACGAGCTATGGGAAAACGCCCATTACCGACACATACGCATGGCCCACGCCTCTACCTTCGAACGGCTGACGCGCTTTTACAATGCCGGCCGCATGTATATGCTGTTCGGCAATCACAATATGCAGCTGAAAAACGAAGCCTACGTGCGCCGCCACCTCTACACTACCTACGACGATTTTTCCGATAAGCAGATCGACCTGTTTCCCGGCATCGTCGTCCACGAGGCGCTGATACTGAAACACCGCCAGACGGAACAGGAGATTTTCGTCGTCCACGGCCATCAGGGCGATCTTCCCAACGACCAGCTGTGGCGGTTTTCCTGCCTGATGGTGCGCTCCTTCTGGCGCACGATGCACTACGTTTTGGGCATCCGCTATGCGGCAAGCCCGGCCCGCAGCCGCTTAAAGCGCCACAAGGTAGAGCGCCACTACAACAAGTGGAACGCTCAGCACAAGATCATGCTGATCTGCGGCCACACTCACCGGCCGAAGATGCCTCAGCCCGGTGAACCCGCTTATTTCAATACCGGATGCTGCATGCATCCCCGGGGCCTTACCTGCCTTGAGCTCATCGACGGCAAGATCAGCCTGGTCTTCTGGCGCGTCAGCTCCCACGAGGACGGGCTGATGTACATCCGCCGCAAGGTAGTGCAGGGGCCCGTGCCCATTTCCGAATTTCACTCCGCCGAAGAAGACCGGGAAGGTCTTACCGAGGATATCTGAAAGGAGATTTCCATGTCAACCATCCACGAAATTACAAAGGCCGTCAAAACCGACAGCTTTTCCATGGCCGCCCTGACAAACGACATCCGCAACCGCGCGCTTCAGACGATCATCGACACGCTCCGCGCCCACAGCGGGGATATTTTCGCCGCAAACCAGAAGGATCTGGCCGCCGGGGAAGAAGCCTCTCTTCCCCAGCCCATTATGAAGCGCCTGAAATTCGACGAGGCCAAGCTTTCCGACGTCTGCGCCGGCATGGAGGAGCTGCAAAAGCTGCCCGATCCCCTGTTTCGCACCCTGCTGCGCCGCCGCCTGGATAACGACCTGCTGCTGAAGCAGGTCACCTGCCCCATCGGCGTTATCGGCGTCATCTTCGAGTCGCGGCCCGACGCCCTGGTGCAGATCGCCGCCCTCTGCTTAAAGAGCGGCAACTGCGCGATTCTAAAGGGAGGCAGCGAAGCAGCGCACACAAACCGCATTCTGTTCGATCTGATTCATCAGGCGGGAACGGAAAGCGGCATCCCTGCGGGATTTCTCACGCTGATCGAAAACCGCGCGGATATCGACGAGCTTCTGAAGTGCGACGATACCATCGACCTGCTGATTCCCAGGGGCTCCAACGCCTTTGTACAGTATATTATGAACAACTCCCGCATCCCCGTCATGGGCCATGCTGACGGCGTCTGCCACATCTACGTCGATGAGAGCGCCGATATTTCCAAAGCCCTGCCCGTGGTTTTGGATGCCAAAACCCAATATGTCGCTGCCTGCAATGCTGTAGAAACGCTGCTCGTCCACAAACGCATCGCCGAAGAATTCCTGCCGCAGCTCTCCGCCCGATGTAAGGATGCAGGCGTGGCCCTGCGCGGCTGCCCGCGCTGCCTGCCCCTGATCGAGGGCATCGCCTGCACCGAATCGGACTACAGGACTGAATACCTGGATTACGTGCTTTGCGTCAAGCTTGTAGACAGCCTCGACGAAGCCATCGAACACATCAACCGCTACGGTTCGCACCATACCGACGCCATCCTCACCGAATCGGCCGAGGCAGCCCAGCGGTTTATGCTGCTGGTGGATTCCGCCGGCGTCTATCAGAACTGTTCCACCCGCTTTGCCGACGGCTTCCGCTACGGCTTCGGCGCCGAAGTGGGCATCAGCACCGGCAAGCTCCACGCCCGCGGCCCCGTGGGCCTCTTCGGGCTCGTTACCTATAAATATCAGCTGTCCGGCCGGGGGCAGACAGTAGGCGATTACGCCGAGGGGCGCCGTGAGTTCCACTTCGAAGATCTTCCCTGCGAATAACATTCCGCCGTACTCGGTACAAAAGCAAAAAGCAAAAGGAGCTGCCACACCGACGATTCGTTTCTGTCAGTGCAGCAACTCCTTTGTTTTTTAAGCTTCTCTATTTTATCGTTTTTATTTTTCTTTCCACTGTTTCATTTTCCCGTTGGACCACACCACCTGGTTTCTTCCAAAGCGCTTGGCATCGTACAGCATGGTGTCTGCGATCTTCAGATACGTTTCGTATACGTCGCCCACCTGGGGAACGACGGTAACGCCTCCGATGCTGATGGTAATCCACGGCGAAACCGAGGTGTTTTGCGGTATGTGAAGATCTTCCACCGCCTGGCGGATTTTCTTCAGGTGCTCGAAATCCGCTTCAGCGCTGCCGCTTACGATAATCGCCACAAACTCCTCGCCCCCGTAGCGGGCAAAGAAATCCGTGCCGCGCCGCAGGTAGTTCTCCGCCGTTTTCGCTACAGCAGCTAAGGTCCTGTCCCCCGCCGGATGGCCGTAAGTATCGTTATATACCTTGAAATGGTCAATATCGAACATGCAGATGGAAACCGGCAGGTGCAGCCGGATCGCCTCTTGCCACTTTTGGATGCTGTATTCGTCGTAACGCCTTCTGTTGGCAGCGCCCGTCAGTTCGTCGTACATCGCCTGCTGCTCGATCTGCACCCGGTACCGGTACAGCTTGATATGCGTATTGACCCGCGCTTTGACGATGATGGGATGAAACGGCTTTGCAATATAATCTACAGCACCTAAAACCAGGCCTCGTTCTTCGTTTTGGGTATCGGACAAGCTGGTAATCAGGATGACCGGGATATGCTGCGTGATCGTTTCGTTCTGCAGCTGCTTCAGCAACATAAAACCGTCCATTTCGGGCATGATTACGTCTAACAGAACCAGCGCGTATTCGCCGGTCCTTGCGTGGCGCAATCCCGCTTCTGCCGTATGAACAGCCGTTATATCGTAGCTGTCTTTTAATATATTTTCCAAAAAACTGGCCTGTACAGGACTGTCATCAATAATCAGTATTTTTTCCATAGTTACATTCCTTGTTATAATGTTCCTTTGCATGTATACGTTATTTCATTTTTTGTTCTGCCATACCATATGCTTCCATGTGGCCGCCCCTTTGCCAAAGCAGCCCTTTTCTACAAAGCATATCATAGGTTGAAGGTACATGACAACCCGTTTTTTCGGAAGATTACCTTTTTTTCGGAAAACGGCTGCACTGTGTATATTCTGTATCGCAAATGCAGGACTTCCGCAAGCAGAAGTCCTGTACTGAATTTTCCATATTATATGCGTAAAAA
>CATJIF010000143.1 GCA_949740445.1 uncultured Peptostreptococcaceae bacterium
TAGTGGACTCAAAATCCACCGGTAGCGATACCGTGCCGGTTCGAGTCCGGCCGCCGGCACCACAGAGTGTCCGAAAAGGGCAAAAAATCGCTGAGATTTGTTGAATTTCAGCGATTTTTTATTGCGTCTGCTCAAAAACTCCAAAAAAAGAGGAGCTATACTCCCCTCATTGCCGCAACCAATGCGGAAACTCCCCGCATATTGATCGCTCGCCGCAAATTGTAGCAAGAAAACTGAGCCCCGACCGATCTCAGCGAAACAGGGCCAGAGGCCCCCAGCGGATTTTCTTTTCCACTCTGTCCAGCGCCTCCTGCGCGCCATCCACTCCCATCTCCGCCGCCTTGCGGTAATATTTCGCCGCCGAGGCCAGATCCTTGGTATTTCCGCGTCCGATTTTATACGTTTCGTACAGCGCAGCCAGCCGAAATGCCGCCTGGGCATGCCCCTCGTTTGCGATGTGCATGTACCAGTCCCGCGCCCTGTAGAGGCTCTTCTCTACGCCCTGTCCCATTTCATAGCACAGACCAAGATAAAACTCAGCCTGTGGATGGTGGCGCATCCGATACGTTGTTTTCGGATATTCTTCGTTTTTTACCGCTTTTCGCCACCACTGCACCGCCTGAGCGCAGTCCTGCTTTACCCCTGTGCCGTTGTAATAGCAAAGCCCCAGCCTGTATTGAGATTCTGAATGATACGGCTCATCGCCGGGATAGGCGCACCTGCCCACTTTACAGTAATATTCTACTGCCCGGGCACAATCCTTCCCTACTCCCAGCCCTTTCTCATAGCATTCCGCCAGGCGGAATGCGGTCTGCTGACGGACAAATTTCGATCCTTCCATAGCTTTGTGCCACCAGGCCACCGCCTGGGTGTAATCCTGTGCCACACCCCTGCCGGTATAATAGCACAGACCGAGGCCATCCTGGGCCAGACTGTTTCCTTTCGCCGCTAACTTGCGAAACCAGAACACTGCCTTGTCGTCGTCTTCTGCCTTATCCCAATGGTGGTAATAATACTGTACAAGCGCTTCCTGCGCATCCGCATGCCCCTGCTCCGCTCCTGTGCGAAGCCATTTTTCCTCTCTTGTAACAAGCCCCAGCCGATACTGGGCATCGGCGTGGCCCTGCTGCGCTGCCTTGCGGTACCACTCCGCCGCCTGCCTGTTGAGGTCATTGAAAGAAGCACTTAAAAACGCTTTTTCTAAGGGCTGCTTTGGAACTCCAATCCGACCTTTCTCGCAGCACCAGCCCAGACAGTATTGGGCATGGGCATTGCCCTGCTGCGCTGCCCGGCGAAACCAGGATGCTGCCTTCGCATCGCTCTGCTCTACCCCTTTGCCTGTGAGGCAGTACCAGCCAAAATTGCTTTGCGCATCGGCATCGCCCTGTTCTGCTGCCCGGCGAAACCATTCCACCGCCTTCGCATCGTCTTTTGGACACGCCCCTGCCATTCTGATAAGCTAACGCCAGACTGCGCTGGCCTAAAGCGTGGCCCTGCTGTGCCGCACGGGAATACCACTCCGCCGCCTGAAGATAATCCTTTGCTACGCCCCTGCCGTTTTCGTAGCACGAGCCAAGATTGCATTGGGCGTAGGCGTAACCCTGCTGCGCCGCACGGCGGAACCAGGATGCTGCCTGCACATCGTCTTTGGCTACGCCCCTGCCCCTATAATAGCGCAGGCCAAGCTTATTCTGAGCCTTGGCAGAGCCCTGCTCCGCTGCCCGACGCAGCCATTCGATGGCCCGGGCATCGCTCTTTTGTACGCCCTTTCCGCTCTCGTAAAGCCGGCTTAGCTGAAGCTGTCCATCCGCATCGCCCAGTTCAGCTGCTGCACGATACCACTCCGCTGCCTTGACAGCATCTCCCACTACCTGCTCGTAGCATCTGGCCAGACTGCATTGTCCCCTGGTGTGCTTCTGTTCTGCCGCCCGACGGTACCAGGAGGTGGCCTGAGCGATATCCCGCTCTATGCCCGTACCGGTTTCGCAACACCATCCCATCTGGTACTGCGCCTCGGCATAGCCCATCTCCGCCGCCTTATGGAACAGTTCTGCCGCACGGGCAGCGTCCTTGTCTACACCTTTGCCTGTGAGGAAGCACTGCCCAAGCAAATAATGCGCTACGGCATCCTTCATTTCCTGGTTGACGGCAGCGCTATCCGTTGGTTTCGCAGCAAAGGCAGCTTCGGCCGCCTTCGGGCCTGCAGCGACAGCGATTCCTGCCATCTTCGGGCTTGCGGCAGAAGCCGTTCTATCCGCCTCTGGTGTTACAGGCGCGTCAGCTGCATTTGCCTCCGGCGTTGTGCAAGCGCTGGCACTTCGCTTCGGCGGGTCCAGAGATACGCCTTTGGAAAGCATCCGGTCCAGCTTCTCGCAGGCTGCCTCGATTTTATTTTGCATGGCCTGCAGCTCTTGGGCCCGTTCCCGGTTCTGGCAGGTACTGATTCGCTCCAGGTATTCCAGATTCTTCGACTGGAGATCTTCGAACACCTGCGTCAGAGGCTGGCTGAGGTCTATGCCGATCTGCTGTAAAAATTGCGTATCCATTTCTTTAAGCTTCCTTATTTTATAGTATGAAAATGCGAGGCCGTCAAAGCGCACAAATTTTTTCTTAAAGCATTACCTTCTGCACGGCTCCAGTTTCTCTCACCGCGTACAGAACGCTGCCGGGACCGGCATCCGGAAAGCCGCCGCGGACCTCGATCAGAATAAAGCCCTGACGGAGCAGCTCATCCGCCTTTTGGAGCAGCGGCGTATCCAAATCGCGGGGCCGGTAGTGGCGTAAAATCGCGCCCGTTTTATCCAGCCAGTGAATGCAGTGGAAAAGCAGTCCGCAGGAAGCCAGATACGCCACCTCTTCGTCTTCGAAAGCGGTCTGCTCCTGAACCGCCTCCTGGCACTTCTGGCACAGCTCGTCCTTCAATTCTTGAAATTCCGGGGTATCCAAAGGAGGCGGAGGCGTCTGAAGGAGCTCGTCGATAACGTCCTTCTCCGCAGCCACTCCCGCCGCGCTCCGATTGGCGGCAAAAGGATTGGATGCCGCTGGCTTTGCTTCTACAGCCTTGGCGGACAGATATTCGTACAGGCGTTTTTCGTCTGAAGTCAGTACATCCAGCATTTCCACGGCGCGGAGAAACTTTCTGCTGCGGGGGCGCATCCGGGCAGCGTCCGGACTGGTATCCGTCAACGCTCCAACCCTTTGGACTGGCCGGGCCTGAGCTGGTTTTTTCTGCGTTTGGAAGGGATCAAACATAGTCGGTCATCTCACTTTCTCTGCGGTCATATTCCCTGAAAGTCCTCCAGGGTTACGGTGATAAATTCTTTGTCCGCCGGGAGCCTGCCCTCGCTCAGCATCTCTCCTATGCGGGCTTTGTGCATTTCCAGTATCTTTTCGGCGATGTTTCTTACACCGCGGGCATTGCCGAAGCTGCGGGCCTGCGAGCGCTCTGCGATGAGCTGCCCGGCCGATTCTTCGGCGTCAGCAGACAGAGCAAAGCCCTTTCCTTCCAATATGTTCCGGAAGATGTGAAGCAATTCCTCCAGGGTATAGTCCTCGAAAGTAAGGCTTGTGGGCACCCGGCTGGCAAGTCCCTGGTTTTGCTCTAAAAAGCGGTCCATGTCTTCAGAATAGCCTGCGAAAATCACCATCAGCTCTTCGCGGTGATTTTCCATATCCGCAACCAAGGCGTCTATCGCTTCTCTGCCAAAGGAATCGCAAGCGTCGCGGCACAGAGCATAAGCCTCGTCGATGAACAGCACGCCGCCCATGGCCCGGTTGACGACCTGCTTTACCTTCATAGCCGTATGGCCCTGATACTCGCCCACCAGATCGCTGCGGCCGCACTCTACAAAGATATCTTCGCCGGGCAGAAGACCCAGGGCGTTGTAGATTCCGCCCAGGATGCGGGCCACCGTAGTTTTGCCGGTTCCAGCGTTTCCGCGAAACACCATGTGCATGGTTCCAATATCGTCAGGACTTCCCAAGTGCAATTCTTCCATTTTTCTCTGGGCGAGAATAGCGTTGGATTTCCGCTTTACCTTCTCCTTTACCGATTCCAATCCCGTCATATGCTCAAGCTCATAAAGCCAATCCTGAAGGCTTTTTTTGCCGGCAGAGCTGCCATCTGTCAGACTGTCCAGATCTTCGCGCATAATGATTTCATAGGCGTTTGGAGAAAGCGCGCCGTTCTGTTCCATTTCCCTGCTAAGGCGAAGGCTCTGTGCTTCGATCAGCTGTTGATGCAGATTCCGGATGCCCCGGGCATTGCCAAAGCCCTTTTTACTTCGATTTTGGTTAATATACTCCTTTACCAGCGGTTCGCAACCATCGGAAAGGCGCCTGCCGCTGCCTGCCAACATGTTCAGGAATATCTGCTCCATTTCCTCCTGGGTGTAGTCTTCAAATTCCAGCCGGTGGGGAAATCGGCTGGAAAGCCCCTGATTTTGCTCTAAAAAGCGGTCCATATCCTCGGAATATCCCGCTAAAATCACCATCAGGCCCTGCCTGTGATTTTCGATCTCCGCCACCAGAGTATTCACCGCCTCGAGTCCGTACATATCCCTGGTATCCTGGCATAAGGCGTAAGCTTCGTCGATAAACAGCACACCGCCCATGGCTTCTGCCACCTTGGCCCGGACCTTGGGCGCTGTGTGGCCTTCGTACTGGCCGATCAGATCGCTGCGGCCGCACTCCACCACTTCGTTTCCCCGGGGAAGTATCCCAAGAGCGCGGTAGATTTCGCCGATGATGCGGGCTACTGTGGTCTTGCCGGTTCCGGCATTTCCGGTAAAAATCATATGCAGGGTACCAAAACCAGTCCCCTTTCGGCCGGCTTGCCTTTCGGCCTGATCGACCTTTGCCTGAGCGGCTAAACGCTGCACCCTCTCCTTTACCGCCGTCAGCCCGGTCATTGAGTTCAGCTGGTCCAGCAGCTCCTTTAGGCTGTGCTCCTCTTCCTGCTCTTCCAGATCCTCTGCCTCTATCCGCATCAGCTTTCCCTTGCTGAGGATATCCGCCCCAGCCATCCGCACGGCAAGCTGCACAGTTGCGCGGTTGATGACAGACTCTATGGTTTTTCCGTTTTCAAAGGATGGCAGCTGGCTTTCGAGCTCCAACCGCTTCTTTAATTGCAGGGCCGCATTGGCGGTCAGAGCATACCCTTCGTCGCCGGCAATGCGCTGGGCGATTGTCAGAAGCTGTTCCAAAGAATAGGCTTCGATTTTAATGTCGTAGAGAAACATGCCCGCTATCGCAGGCTCTGCGGCGAGAAAGCGCCGCAGATCTTCATCCGTTCCGGTAAGAATAAAGTTTACGCTTTCCCGGAATTGTTCCAGCAGCGTGCAGAACAGCGCTGCAGCGCCGGGACTGCCGCCCGCGCTGTCAAAGAGAGGGGCGATCCCATCGACAATTACCGTCCGTCCAGCACACTGGTTCAGCGCATCTGAAAACTCGCTCCCGTTTCCGGCCAGGTATCCGTTCAGCTGGTACGATTCCAGAATGCAGGGCGCCGGGTCGCCAGCTGCGCCCAGCTCGTACAGAAATTCGCTAATGCGGTTTGCCAGCAGCGTTTTCCCGCTGCCGCCTGCGCCGCGGATCAGAAAATGAAAACAGCTGCGAACGTTCAGCTGGTAATCCTGCCGCGATTTCTGAAACCGGATGGTGTCGTACAGTTGAAGCAGTACCTTTCGTGCCCCGGACATGCCCGCAATTCCTTCGAAGCAGCGGGTTAGCGGCTCTGGAAGGGCACGCTCTGAGGGCGCGGGGATTTGAGCGAAAATTTCGGGCGTTTGGACCGCCGCATTGGCAGATGCGCTTTCGCAAACCGGTGCTGAGGCAGTATGCGCTAAAGCTTCTGGTGCCGAAACCGCCGGTGCGACAACCTGTTGCAGCTGTTCGGACTTCGGTCTGCGCCGGATTTCCAACCAGGACAGAAATTCCTCAGCGGCAGCAGCTCCTTCGTTCAGAATTCTTCGAGCCTGCTGCTCGCAGGGCCCGCCGGGAAACAGCCGCAGCTGTTTTTTCGCCATATGGATCCCCTTTTTTTCCTGCCCGGCCTGAAAGCAAATAGCGGCGTATTCCGTCATGTACAGCTCCAGATACTGCTCCTGCAAAAGGGCGTTCAATGCGTCCAATCTCTGGCAGGGCGTGGGATTTTCCATCAGCCGCAACAGGTAATTCGCCTCGTGCCATTCAAGGCTGGGCTCCTGGCAGGAAGCTAAGAGCATCTTCGCGTTTTCCACATCTCCCCGCCGCACAAGCAGCAGAGGTAACGCCTGCCGGGCAGCCGCAGTATTTGCCCGGCAGTACCACTGGATGGCAAGCTGTACCTGGTCTGCTTTGGCAAAGAGCTCTCCCAGCAGTTCGCACAACGCCGCATCCGGTACGGACAAGGGGTCTGTTGTCTGCACCCACCGCATCAGATCTTCGTCTCTGCCCTCCCGGTGCAGCTGCCACAGCTTTGCCGTATCCATATCTATCTCCTCCTTTTCAGAAAATAGTTTTAGACAGCGCCAGCCCCTTCCACTTTTTCAGGTCCTCCGCATCCATATTCTGCGTGCGGTTGATCGTATATTCTTCGCAGACACCCGCCGCGGCCACGCAAAGTTTGAGATGAAGAATCTGGTTGGTATCTAAAGAAAGGGTAACGATCACCTCCGTGCCCTCGGGCAGGCCCTCCGGCAGAGGGATCTCCTGCTCGGACAGGATCGTAACATCGCGCAAATCCGAGGATTCTCCCTCTGTCAGCGTCACAAAAATGCCAGTCTGGTTTTTCCGTATCGTAAAAAAGCTCTCATCTACCTGGCAGGGAAGCCTGCTGCTGCGGGAAATCAGGATGTGGTTGACCTGGCGCTCCCCGGAAAAGGCAGCGATCCCGATGCTGTGGGAACACACATCGCTGACGCTTCCGCAGCGCCCGGCATAGATGGCTGCGCCCAGCGCCACGGCCTCGTCCGGGTTTACATCTGCGGAAGGGACGATTCCCGTCAGATTGTGAAGGCTGCTCTGAATCAGCGGTATCTTGCTGGAACCACCGACTAAGACCACCCTGTCCAGCTGCGAAAATGTCAGGCCGGCATCCCGCATCGCCCGCTTTACCACACTCTCCGTCCGCAGATATAGTTTCCGGACTTTCGACTCCAGGAACTCCCGCGTAATGACAACATTCTCCTTTACCCTGCCCACGCGCAGGGGGATGGAAGCGCTCTCCCTGCTACTCAGCTGTATTTTGCAGGATTCCGCCTTCAGCATCAGCTCCTGATATTCGTCCTGATACTCCTCATCTTCCAGGTTGATCTCGTGCGTTTCTGAAAACACCTGGCAGACGTATTCCGCAATCGCCATATCCAGATCCTTTCCGCCGGTGTGGGAAAGGCCGCCGGTACTCAGCACCTGAATATCCAGCCCTCTCGCAGCGATGATCGTTACGTCAAAGGTTCCTCCGCCCAGGTCGTAAACCATGAGGTTGAGAGGCCCCGTTTCGCCGAGGCTGCTGACATAGTAGACGGCTGCCGCCGTGGGTTCGTTAATCGTGGAGAGCAAAGGGATATTGGCCAGCCTGGCCGCATCTATGGTTGCCTTTCGCTGAACATCCGTAAAGTAGGCGGGAATTGTGATTACTGCTCCTTCCACCGGCTGACCGGCAAAGCGCTGCGCATCCTGCACCAGGCGGCGCAGGATAAAGGAAGAAATAACCTCCGGCAGGTAGCGCCCGCCATCCGCCAGGAGAAACTCCTCTCTGGTTCCCATATAATTTTTCACTGCCGTTACGACACCGTCAGGCTGGATTACCGCCTGCTCCTTGGCAACACTTCCCACAACGACGCGTCCGTTCTCCTGCACCAGTACGACAGAGGGCGTCAGGCGCTCTCCCTCCCGGTTGGGAATGAGCTCCGGTCGGCCCTGCCGGATGCGGGCCACAGCGGAAAAGGTGGTCCCGAGATCAATGCCTACATTCATGCGTCGTCCTCCTTTCAGCAATTGCTTAAAATTGCTGTTTTGCCAGTACTTTTTTCGATTTAAGCATACCATAGGCCATAGCAAATTGCAACCAGCCCCGATCAGTACCACCCTTCTGTGCCGGATGCTCCAAATCAGAGGCGCAGCAGCCGGCATCGAAGCAGAGACAGCCTTGCCCGTTGTATGAGATGCCTCAAGTTATGGGATGCCTCAATTTTTTCCTTCGTAA
>CATJIF010000144.1 GCA_949740445.1 uncultured Peptostreptococcaceae bacterium
CGCAAATCGACGATACGCGATATATGCACCGAAGGTCGTCCAGTGATGGTCGGTGCGGTAGTAGAGCTGCCGCCGGTTCCGCGCAGCGTGCAGGGAACTCTGGACATCGATGAGCGCTGCACCGGGCGCTTCGCGCTGCAGGGTATCGAAGGCCAGCTGCAGAGCTTCCTCCTCCCGGGCCGCTGCATCGGCGTATGCGGGAAGCCGTTCCTTCAGAACGGAGCGTGCGGTGGGCGCAAGGAGCACAGAAACGCGAAGCCCGCTGGTTTGCGCAAGCACCGAACGACACCAGTCGGAGACGGTGCGCAGGTTGGTGCTCTCCTGCGCCGTGTCCGGGGCTTCCGCGGAAAAAAGATAGCCGTTTTTCCCGAACAGGACGCTGCCGTTATCCTGGTGAAGCGTCAGGCGTACAAGGAGCGTATGCAGTTGCATCCACTGGTCGCGGAATAGAAACTGGTCGGAAACTCCGGCTTCCACCTCCTCCATCCACTGGCCGGACGCTGCCCGCTCTGCGGAAAATTCCGGGATGCCGGAAAGCATCCGGTTTTCCACGGGCGAAAAGGACCGCGGCGGTGAAAGCAGGTTCCAGAGGGAGATGCCGAGGATAAAGGTAAAAAACACGACAGCAGGAAGGGCTGCCCATAGAGAAAAAGTCTTTTTCCGGGGCGCCCGTGCCAGAGGCGGCTCTGTACCTTGCGGAATCTCTGCGGTTTGTGGAATCCCTGTGGTTTGCGACAGCTCTGTGCTTTGCGAACGCTGTACGCCCCGTGCAGGTTCTGCAATTTTCTGTTCGGAAGAAATGATGTAAGTACGACGGCGATGCATGCGGGACCTCCCCTAAAATCGGAAATACAGAAACGGGTTGAAGGACGAAGCGACAAGGCTTGCGGTTACCAGGAAAAGCGCGCACAGGAGCAGGCCGCTTTTCAGGCAGGAGAGTAGGCCGGGATGGGCCTTCAGCCGTCCACAGAGCCGGGAAAACAGTCGGGCGGGAAGAGGCGTAGCCCCCAGGGCCGACAGCAAAAGGAAGGGAAGATGGCTGTGCAGCAGATAAAGCCCGGTGCTGTCCGCGAAGCCGAAACGCCCCGTCAGCGCCGTCAGGTACAGCCAAATTTGCGGAAGCTGCTCCACGGAGAAGATCACCCAGCCCAGGCCGATTAGAAGCAGGGCGTACAGGTGGCGCAGGACTTTGGGAAGCCTGGACAAAACCGGTGCCAGAAGGTGCTTTTCCAAAATCAGAAGCAGGCCGAAATACAGGCCCCACAGGAGGAAATTGTAGCTGGCCCCGTGCCAGATTCCGGTGAGAAGCCAGACGATCAGGAGATTAGCCGCCTGGCGCGCCGGACCCCGGCGATTGCCTCCCAGGGGGATGTACACATATTCGCGGAAGAAAGAGCTGAGCGTCATGTGCCAGCGCCGCCAGAATTCAGTGATGCTCTGCGAGATATAAGGATAGTTAAAATTGCGCGGGAAGGAAAAGCCCAGCATGCGTCCGAGTCCAGAGGCCATATCGGAATAGCCGGAAAAATCGAAATAAATCTGAACGGTAAACGCAGCGATCCCCAGAAAAGCGCTGAGAGCAGACACGGGGCCGCCGGACAGCTCCCGGAGAACCCCGTCGAAGATCAGGCCGGCGGAATTGGCCAGCAGCACCTTTTTGGCAAGGCCGCAGCAGAAGAGCATAGTCCCCGCGGACAGGCCGCAGGCCGAAAGACTGCGCTGCTTCAGCTGGAGGGCGATGTCGCGGTAGCGGACGATGGGACCTGCGATAAGCTGAGGAAAGAGCGCGATATACGTGCCGAAGGCAATGAAATTCTTCTGGGGCGGAACGGTGCCGCGAAAAACGTCGATGATATAGGACATAGCCTGGAAGGTATAAAAGGAAATGCCTAGCGGCAGCGGGAGTTCGGGAAGCACGGGCTGCATGCCTGTCAGCAGGCGCAGGTTTTCCGTTAAAAAGCCCGCGTACTTGAAAAAGATAAGAAGCGCCAGGTTGAAAATGATAGCGGCGGCGAAAAAGAAACGCGGCCAGCGACGGCGGCCGATGAGCAGGCCGAAGGCATAGTTTGCGGTGATGGAGGCCAGCATCAGGACGACGCAGACTGGCTCGCCCCAGCTGTAAAACAGCAGGCTGAGGGCAAAAAGCACAAAATTCCTGCACCTTGCGGGCAGGATAAGGTGCAGAAAGAATGTGGCCGGAAGAAAGTAAAACAAAAAAATCAGGCTGCTGAATACCATGGCGCATATCTCCTTGGCGGCAGGGCGCAGCTTATTGTGCGCTCTGCAGCAAATACGTTTCGATGGCCGACTTTGCAGCGTCGTTATCGTCGGAGACCACGCAGACGACGTATTGGCCGCTGGTGACGATGACGGGCTGCGACAGCTTGTCCAGCTCCGCTGGCATGTAATCCTCAAAGCCGTCCCTCTGGGACTGTATGCGACCGGCTACCGCATCCTCTACGACGGAAACCGTTTCGGCAGAAGCTGCGTGGATTACCGCGATTTCCTCGGCGGTAGCTCCGGTGCTGGCGATCATGGCGCCGCTGTCAGCGGTGCCTTCTTCCAGGGCATAGAGCGCATAGAATACAGCGGGCTCTACAGCGGACATTTCATCCTGAAAGCCAAGCTGGCTGCGCAAAGCTTCCGCCATATCCGCACAGTCGATGGATAAAACAGCAGAAGCGTCTCCATCGGAAGCGCCTTCGCCGGAAAGCGATTCCTGCTGTGTTTCTGTCTGCTGCCCGGGCGTCTGCCCCTCGGGAAGCTGTTCTTCGGGAAGCTGCTGGGAACCGCAGGCGGCAAAGCTCAGCGCTGCGACCGCGCAGGAAAGTAGCGCGGCATAGACGGGTTTTAATTGCATGGAAAAACCTCCTGTTCATTGGATTGCTGGTATTGATGCTCTCTGAGATAATCGGCCCACAGCCGGCAATAGGTCTTGTTCAGGTGGATGCCGTCTGTGGCGGCATCGTCAGGAAGGATGTGGCTGTCGGTTTCCACCGCTTCCCGCACGTTGAGGAAAATGGCGCTCGCATCCTCTGCCAGCTGGCAGATCAGCTGGTCGTATTCGTCGATTCTGCTATTGCTATAGTAAGGGTTGGTATCGGAGACCTCCTGGGTTACGGGAAAAACCGATTGCAAGTAGATGACCGCATGGGGATTGGCCGTGCGGATCAGCTCGATCAGGTCGCTGTACTTGTCCACGAATACCTGGGGATAGACCCAGCCCAGCTCGTTTGCGCCCAGCATGATATAGTATTTGCCGTAGGCCGTCTGCTGCAGCGCTTCGGCCACGGTGATTTTACCTGCCCCGGAAGGAACGAGGTCCTTTTCGAACACATCTTTAACGTTCAAGTTTTTAAATCCGTAATAGGTGGCGTTGGTGATGCCGCCCAGCGTCTGAAAGCCCTCCGTCAGGGAATCGCCGATGAACACCGCATCGTCGAAATAGCTGTCGTCTGCCGCAATCCCCTCCCCGCTTGCGGCGGTTTTGAAATCCGGGGATGCCTGTACGCCTGCGAAAGCCGCAGAATCGGGCGGTTCAACCGGTCCGGTGGATTTGGCCGCTTCGACAGTTTCGTCCTCTGCCTGCAGAGAGTAGGTAGCTTCCCTGCCCGGCAGTGCGCCGTTTCCTGCGGCATCCTCCGGCCTGGCATATTCGAAAAAGATATATGTACCCAATAAAAAAGCGCCCAAAAGCGCGGCTGCCTTGCGAAAGCTCATCCTTCCCACCTCTTTGTCCCTGCGTTTTCTCTCTGCGAATAATTAGACGGTGCCGAAAAGGGAAAAGTTTCAGAAAAACTTGCCAAAACCGAAAAAAATATA
>CATJIF010000145.1 GCA_949740445.1 uncultured Peptostreptococcaceae bacterium
AGAAACAGCGACACAGGAGAAAGAGAGGAGCATAGTATGAATACGTTGCATCAGAAAAAGAGAGAACAGATAAGACAGCGCAGCCTCGCATTGGCCATAGCCATTCTGTTGGTTTTGCTGTGGGGAACGCTGCCCGCACGGGCGAGTGCAGCAGAACAGGAAGAGGCCGGAACTCACAGGATGGTTGGCAAACAGATAAGCGCTGAAGAAAAGAGTATTGACATGGCAAGCAGCACAGGAAAAAACAGCTACGACATCGCTGCGAAGGAAGGTGCGCCGATAAGTTATAAGGATGTACCTGCTGGTGCGTGGTACGCTTCTTTTGTTGCAGAGCTTTCGGAAGAAAATATTCTGTCGGGCTTTCCCGATAAAACATTCCGCCCTGCGGCAAAGGTTACCTGCGGGCAGTTTCTTTCCATGGCGATGCAGGCGGGCGAATTGATGGAAGGGCAGCATGCGCAGGCGGAGGCAGTGGATTCCGCTAAAAAGAACGACACCAAAACGATGGCAACCGGTACTGCTCAGAAGCACTGGGCCACGGATTTTTACAATGCAGCGGTGCAAAGCGATGTTCTCATCCGCAACGAGCTTCCATTTACAGCGTTGGACCGCGATATTTCCCGCGAGTGGATGGCGGTGATATGCAGCCGGATTTTAATGCAGAGCGAAGCTTCTAATCAAGAAAATCGGTCGCAGAAAAACCCCATGCCAGCAATGTCCGACTATGGGCAGATGCCGTCATATGCATCGGCCATAGCGGCGATTCGCGATATAGAAGAATCTTCGGCGCACAGCTTCGAAATCGTTCGCGCGTATCAGATGAAACTGCTGTCTGGCTATCCCGACGGAACCTTCCGCCCAGAGGAAAGCTTAAGCCGAGCGGAGGCAGCCGCGGTTATCAGCAAGTTGCGCCAGTTGAAAACTCAAGGGGCAGGCAACGGGCAGGAGGCATCGCCGCAACAGCCGCCTGCTGTGCAGAATCCGGAGCTTTCGGGCCTGCACACTGCTACCACTCCAACAAAAGAAGACAAAGAGCTGCCACAGGGAACCGATAAGGAGATCCCCACCCGCTCGTCCAATAACTGTTGGGAGAAAGATCCCCGCGATTTTCCCAAGGGAACCATCGCCTTTTATTACTGGCTGTCCAAGGAAGATGGAGCGGCAGCGGACAGCGCTCAGGGCCGGGAACTTAAGGCCTGCATGGAACAGCAGCTGTCGGATAAAGAAGCCGCAGACCAGCTCTTTCAGGCCTTTACCGATTTTGCGGACAAGGCCCGTGGGCAGCGGGAGAAGGGGAAGCAGGGCCTTCGCAAGCAGTATATAGGGCAGAAGCCGGTATTGATGGATTCTGTAAAAGGAGTGGTTTCTGTTTACGTAAGACCGCAGGGTACGGAAACCCAGTATTGGGAAGTAAAACAAGGGCAGATATTTGAGGAATTCTTTTAAATAACAAAAGAAGGGGGAGTTTGGAACATATGAGACAAATACCTGTAAAGGCAGTAAGAGCATTTCGCCAGATAATGTTGGGGCTGCTACTGCTTTCGATGCTGTTTTCGATCCTGCCATGGGCAGACATTGCCAGCAGCATCAGCTACGGCGCAGAGCTTTCCAAGGCAGAGGTACTCCGCATTGCGCAGACCATAGAAGATGAGCAGGCGAGAGCGAAGATCATCGACGCTGCCAACGAGGGGGCTGTCGTCCGCTTCAGCTATGCGGTGGATGGAAGAGTCGCTTCGTATAAGATCATCCGCGAAGGGATTTCCAAGCGCCACGAAGATATGACAACGCAGGAAAAACGGCAGGCGCTGGATCTTATGATTCGCAAGGGGACCGTTCCCAACCGGATTTTTCTGGACGATATGTATTATTCGCTGAATATCACGCTGTGGATGGAGCGGGGCATTATCGTGTACGGCGAGACAAAGGCGGTCAATCAGAAAAACAGCGTTACCAGTGGAAGCAACTACAAAAACGGCATGTATCGCTTCTGGGGCTACGATATGAACGGCGGTCTGTTCGGCAACGACGATTTCCCCCGGGATTCCGATTCTGGAACACCACCGGAAAAAAAGGCATGGCTGACGACAACCGAAATTTATGAAAATTCAACAGCGCGTCGCTATATCGGCGAACATGGAGTAAATGCCAATAGCAGATACAGCGACGGCGATAAGAAAAAGACGGCTCGTCGCTGGCTTTCGGAACATCCGGAGTGGAAAAAGGCCGGACTGACAGAGGACTACATCCTTCAACACTTCTATTTTAATTCCGTGCTCAGCGACAGCGGGTTGACTACCGGGCAATTTACCGGCGTTCACCGCTCGCGCCAGTCGGGGACGCTGTATTACCAATCGTTTTCCGTTACAGGAACGATACCAGTATTTGAAGTCAGCGAAGGTACAGTAGAAGAAAAAATTCTCATAGCGCCTACGGAGCCGCCAACACCCGAGGGGCCAGAACAGCCGCAGCCGCCGGAGTTACCAGAGATTCCGGAAGAACCGGAGATTCCGCCGGAAGAAATCACCGATGTAGAGGTACAGGCGCAGCTGTCGCTTCCCAAAACCACATACGAAGGCCATCCAACCATCGCTACGGACAGCTCCGCCTTTACCGTAAACGGTGAATACAGAAGCGCCACACGAGTATATGCAGAAGGGCTTGCTTCCAATCGCTTTCGCATTGTCGATGGCGGGGGGACGATTCGCAAAAGCGGAGCGGTTCCCACCAAAGCGGAGGCTGTATTTCCCAGGGCCGGAACCTATTCCGTAACGCTGACGGTATCGCCGAAGGGAGCAAGCAGCGCTTCGGATACGAAATCCATTCAGGTACTGAAAACCCCGGCTATCGCTCATTCCTTAAGCGGTGCGCAGAAGGAAAACCGGCGGCAGGTGCTGACCATGTGGATTGCCTCGCGTCCCGACCGGCCGTTGAAAAAGGTATGGGCGGAGATCCGCGATGTGAAAAGCGGTGAAACGGTAAAGCTGATCCATCACGTAGGCGCGGAAAGCGGTACGGCCAATGCGCTGCAAAACAGCGCGCTGATAAAAACGCGGCCCATAGAAGGGCTGGAATCCGACGGATATTTTACCAACTGTCAGCTGGAATTTTTGACGAAAAGCACAGCCCGGCGGGAATTTTCGTACACGATCTATGCGGAGGATAGCGCTGGAAACTCTGACCGGGTCGAACAGAGCTTTATCGTAGAGCCGGATTTGGCCCCGGAGGCTGCCATCGCGATGGAAAATACCTTTTTGCGCGATCAGGGAAAAAATCAGGCGAAGATTACAGCAAAGGACATTTCCCAGACCGATGGCGATCAGCTGCGGCGCAGCTGGAGCTGCGCGTCGTTTGCTAAAGCGCAGGGCACATCTTCCGACGCAACACAGAACGCAGAAGGCCCGCTAAACTTTACCGACATAAAAGGGCTTTCGGGCTACGAGGATATGTCCTTTGGCACAGGGCAAGAGGTCGGCTTTTTCAAAGAAGGCGTCGGCTCCTTCCGCATGCGGCTTTCAGTTACCGATGTCTGGACAGAAGAAACCCTTGCAGAATACATAACAGAGGCAGATTATAAGAGCGCTTCTGTCGAATGCGATGTAGAGGTAATCAACGTGGCACCGCAGGTCAGTCTAAAGCCCGTAGAAACAAAGATAGCAGAACTGCTGTTTCTCTCGAAAAGCCGCGAGGCAGATGAAGCCGTGCGGGCACAGCTGTCCCAGGTAACAGCGGCTCTTTTGGAACTGGGCATCGACGGCCGCATTACCACGGAGCAGATGCTTCCAGCAACAGACGAAACTTCCGATTCGCGGCGCCCCTGGGAAAAAACCATCGAGGTAAATACGCCCTTTGGCTATCAGGGCAGCTGGACCAAGCTTTACGAGGAAGACAACTTCATTGCAGACGACCAGCGTCTCTACAAAATCGACGCCACTTGGCTGGGCTCCGACTTGAATTCCTATCCCCAGTCGCCCTATACCATCACTGCTTGGGATGGCGAAAGCGGAAACGTGGACTGGACCTATACCTTTTCCGAAAATGTACTTTCCGTGCCAGATAGAGGGCCGCACTTCGTGCAGGATGACACACAAGACTACTTGTATTTCGTAGCGGACAACAAAACCTTGCTGCTGAAGAAAGAAACCGGTGCGTATCTTACAACCCTTCCCTTTGCTGTAGGCTCGCAGTGCTTTGTGGGAAATAATAAAATTTACACCGTAAAAAGCGATGGCATCTACGCCATCCACACCGGAACTGGAAGCCTGAGCAAACTATACAGCGGAACCATCGGCCAGGGCGCCCGCAGATTCGGCGGCTCGCTGAGCTTTGTACTGCGCTCCGGGCAGATGCTGTACCGGGCGCGCATGGATATGAACACGCAGGAAGTAACACTGCAGCGACTGAACTTTACCGCCAAAGCAACAGCCGCATACGACGCGGAGGTTTTCGCTACCGACGGAAGCCTTTTAATACGCGAAACCGACGGAAGCGCCATTCGCTTTACCCTGTTTGATAAAGGCGGCTCCGCCATCGGAGCCGCCATGCAAAACGGCGAGCGCTTAAGCGCATACGCCGTGCGCGACGGTTCTGGCAATGTGCGCTACGTCGCCTTTGCCGCCAATAAAAAAGGAAGTAAAAAGTATTATAGTTACATCACCTGTTGCGACTTATTGACTGGCGGTGAAGCCACCGTAAGCCTGGACGATAAAAACGGCTACCCCACAGAAGCGCGCATCATTGCTGCGGAGCAGGATGGAGATATCGTTTACGTATCCTCTGGTGGATATATTACGTGGATGGCTGGCAGCGGATGGGGAAATGGCCCGTCCCACGGATATCCCCAAAGAACAAAGACCATTCGCTTTTCCATGAAGACACAGAGCGGGCAGGAAGTTTCAAATAGTAAATTGCAAATGGACGATAAGAAGGAGTACGGGCGAAGTTCCGATGTTTATGCCGTAATTCAGTCGGGGCAAAACGGTGAGTATCAATCGCCGCCATCCGGAAATATCACTACATTGTATCGCCGTTATCAGACAGAAAACCAAGTGGAAAACCGATACCAAGCAAAATACCTTTCGCGCGACGGCTCGGCAGTGCTGCAAAAAACATTTATCATTACCGAAGAGCAGTTAGCGAAAAAGTCGCTTGCTGAAATCGTAAAGGAAGAGATGGATAGAGAGAAAATAGATACCTCTGTTTATGTAAAGCTGAAACGAGCAGCGAACACATCCACTGGCAGTATACTTTCGCGCAGCGCGGTACTTCAGCCAGATACTACGTATTATTACGAGTATAATCTGTTTACACCCAATGGCAGCATCGACGAGGCGAAGGATATCTTTTCGGTACAGGCGCAGCTTCCCCAGACAACGCAGACGCACCGGACAGACCAACAGTATAGAATCGTACGGACGATGAAGGAGAGCTTTGATAATAACTCGGCTTCGGGACCTTATTTTAAGGGGCTGCTGGTGGAGCATATCGCCTCCGATCGCTATGCCGCATCGGCAACCGGCAGAAAGAAAAAAGTGGACGAAGCCAGTGCACCGTTGAGCTTTACAGTAGAAGAGGGACAGCTTGCTGTACTTTCCTTTGCTTACGATATTCAGCGCTATTATCGAAGCAGCTACTTCGCCAATGATATCCTTATTGATGGGCAGAGCTGGAAAGTACCAATCGAGCAGGCTCAGCAAAAATCCGGCTACTATACGCATCCGTTTTTGCTATCTCCAGGCGAACACCATATCGAACTTGTAGCAAAGGCATACGGCGAAGAAAACAGCGTAACGGCAATAGACGATTTGACGGTGGAATATGTCGTTTCAGAGAAATGCGGTAGCACAAATTCGTGTACATCGGCACAGATAGAGCTGATCAACACAGAAGAAAGCTTCAAAGAGCAAATTGGCGAGGGTTGGGCAAAGATCAGCGGTAGTTTCCGCACGCCAGCATCTGTCATCGCTTATCAGGGCGTGGAAGGTGCTGTTGTTTCCCAATCAGCAGACGAATTTTCATTGGTGAGTGATGCCTCATCCACAGGCAATTCTTCTGCAGCACAGGATGAAATCTTCCAGTTATTGCAGATCAGCGAGCGAGACAGGGCACTGCAATTGCAGATTCCAAAGGGGATGACTCCGGTTTACGGAAGCATTCACGCGGTTTCTTCACCGATCCGACGGAACAGTCACTATTACGGCGTCAATTGGACAGTCAACGGAATGGCGTTTACGGCGCAGCACGAAAATTTTTGGAGCTACCACGACGAGGGGCGTTTGGGAAGCAGAGGCCTGCCGCAAGAATACGATTTTATATTGCCTTGCAGCAGCATAGCGCCGGAAAAATGGACTGAACCCATCGTAGAAATGATACCGGGAGGCTCTCGAGCCAGCGGCTACAGCAAGGGAGAAATCAGTAAAGCAACCATGGCTTTTGTAGTACAACCGGACGAAATGACAGATCAGGGACGATTCTTTTTACAAACGCAGGGGGATGCTGCCGGTGTATACACAGCAAATCAGCGCTTTGAAGGGCAGTCGCAGATGGGCTTTGTCCTTCCGGGAGCCGATTACGCAGGCATTGCCGGGTTGAAGGTTTATACCGTTCGTGACGGTGTGCGCCTGTATGCAGCAGAAGAGGATATGACAAAGCAACAGGAGCTGAACCGCTGGAAGGCGCAAGGCATCAGTGCAGAAATTCATACGGACGGTGCTCCTATCGCCCAGGGCGAAAGCATGGTCTATGCCAAAGGGCAATTAGTGCATTCGCAGGTGCACTATATGGATTACGAAAACGATCCCAGTAAAAAAGCCTATTGGCGATATACGCATCAGCCATTTAATGATGGTCCGCATCCAGAAGCAGCAAAGGTTGTAAACGAAAACGGTGCTGTAATTGGCGGCAACGGAAAGATATTATCTGCTCCGATCCAGCGATTTTATATCGACGGAAAATACACAATAGAACATTGGCAAACCGACAGCACAGGCAATGCAGTTTATGATAAAGACAGCAACATCGCTTCCATGATAATCTACGTCGGCGGTGGAAGCAGTGCACCGTGGATTACCTCTATCGCTACACAACCGTCTCCTGCAAAAGAGGGTGAGGATTTCACTGTAAAAGTAGGGGTTGCGGATCGGGAAGGCGATCCCTTGCAATTGGAGGTAGAAATCTATCGCGAGGGACAATCTATTCATAAAGAGAACTTTAGCGACATTCGACCCAACGGTCAGGGAGTCTATCCCCTGTCGGTAACAAAGCCTGTAAAAAGAGCACCTGCCGGAAAATATGAGATTATATGTACCGTGAAAGATGAAACAGGAACAGGAATTGGCAATCGGCAATTTACGATTAAACCGGAAGGGCGTATTGAAGGGAGCGTTGCGCATACAACAGCCTGGGATAGTAACCGGCGCAGCTATAACCTAAAATTATTTAAAAATGAAGCTTCCAGGTACAATCAGCCGACGACGCTGAGCGAATACAAAAAACACAGCACACCGCGGCCCCGGAGCAGCAACGTATTCTGGGCTGGCGAAGAATTCGTCTTAAGTGCAGCTGTCGCAGGGAAGCCCGTATCCGTTACAGCAGAAGCCGGGGGCTATCGCACCACAATGACCAGCACAGGCATAAAAAACAGTAACAACGAAACCATATATAAAGGAAGTCTGTGGGATAAAGCTATGCGCGGACGTTGGGGTAAGGTGCCGGAGGAACTCACGTTCACTTTCAGTGCCCGCTACGCAGATCACAGTATAAAACAGCATAAAGCCACAATTATACTAGACAGCAATACAGAATATTGGCTGCTGCACAGATATTTTTAAGTAAAAGAAGGAAAGGAAGGATAAGTGCGAATCTGCTGCTGCAAAGTACAATAAAAATGCAAGAACATAAAAGCGCCGCCACTGGGAAAAAGGAAAAGCCGGTGGTGGCGCTTCCTGGCAAGTTGTGCATTAGATAAACCGGAAAGAAATACAGATGTGCAAAGGAGAGGTAAGACTTATCTTGAATTGAAAGGTGAAGGATGCTCCGCACATGTGCATTTTCTTATTACTGTTAATCACGCGATAAGCTTCCTTGTGGGGAGAGAAAGGCATTTGAAAGGAAGCGAAGCTCCGTCGTTTCGTCGACAATATAAATAAAAGTAAGAGAAAAATATTTTGACAAATAACGAAACAAAACGGGGCGAAAGTGCGTCTAAGCTTCGTTACCTTTCGAGGAAATTCAACGCTTCAGCAAGGAGAAAGGCAAGGGGCTGGGCTGCCCGAACAGTTAACATACCTGTAACACTCCTGTAATGGACAATTGGCGAGGAACGGGTATAATGAGTATTGTAAAGCCCAGGCGAACGGGCAGAACTGAAGAACAAATTGTTTATTACAGAAATATTACAATTCGGTCTATCGGTTGACTGCCGCAGCTTCGAAAGGGTATAATTCACAGTGATAGAATATGCTATGGTATTCCATATGCATTTCTATTGATAATGTCAAATTATCGGTAAAAAAGGAGAGGACGGTAATTTGACGGAACTGCAAGTTCACAAACCTCCTCTCCTGTTTTCATTCTTAAAGGAGGAAT
>CATJIF010000146.1 GCA_949740445.1 uncultured Peptostreptococcaceae bacterium
CTCTGTGGTGCAGGCAAGAGGACTCGAACCTCCATGAAGGAACCTTCACACGGACCTGAACCGTGCGCGTCTGCCAATTCCGCCATGCCTGCTTATCGTCTTTACAACGATATTACTATAGCATAGAAAGAAAAAATTGTAAAGTACTTTTTTGCGTTCTGCGTAAATTTCTGTCTCTGCAACTCCCGATACTTCGGTTTGGTTTTATTGTGCTTGCCAGAAAAACCAATTGGGATATTCACTTTCCAGATACTGCATCTGCTGCTCCAGCCACCGCCCCGTCCCCTGCCGCCGGAAAGGTAACGGTAATCGCTGTTCCCTCGCCTGGCTGGCTGCACAGGAAAATCCGGCCACCCTGCCTCTGCACCGCGTGCTTAACGATGGCAAGCCCTAACCCCGTGCCTCCGGTAGCCCGGCTGCGGCTCTTATCCACCCGGTAGAAGCGCTCAAACACCCGCTCCTGCGCTTCTTTAGGAATGCCGATGCCGTCGTCTGTTACCACAAGCCGCACGCAGCCATCGCCTGCGGCAACGGAAATGCAAACCATGCCTCCTGGACGGTTATAGCGGATGGCGTTGTCGCACAGGTTATAGCAGATTTCCATAAGCAACCGCTCATCGCCGCACAAGGCCGCCGGCTCTGTCTGCACTTTCAGCGTTACATAAGCCTGCTGTGCCTGCCACTGCAGCCGGCGCACCGTCTGCTGCGCCACGGCATCCAGCTGCACCTGCTGAAGCTTAGGGCGGTATTCCTCGTCGTCCATTTCTCCTAAGCGTATAATATCCCCAATCAGTTGTAAAAGTCTGCCGGCTTCTTCCCGGATGCGGCCCGAAAATTCCGCCACATCACCTTCCTTTGCAAGCCCCGTCTCGATCATTTCCGCATAGCCGGAGATGGAGGTCAGCGGCGTTTTCAGCTCGTGCGATACATTGGCGGTAAATTCCCGCCGCATACGCGCGCTTTCCTGCTGCTGCTCTTGCTGCTTTGCTACAGCCTGCGCAAAGGGAATCAATTCCCGGTAGGGCACGCTCTGCGGAAGATTGTGCAGCGACTGCCCCATGGCGGTAATGGGTTTTACCAGCGACCGCGTTAGATGAAAGGACAGTACCACCGACAGCACCAGTACGCATACCGCAGACAGGCAGAGCGCCGGCAGTGCCTGGTCGTATACACCGTACATATTTTTTACATCGGCGGCTGCCCGCAGCACGGAACCGTCGCTCAGCCGCAGCGCGTAATAGCAGGTGTCGTAGCCCAGCGTTTCCGAGGTTCGCACCGCCTCGCCCACGCCGTGCTCCACGGCCGCAATCACCTCCGGCCGACCCATGTGGTTGCCCAGCTGGCCGTCTGCCCGGCTCTCGAAGAGCACCTGCCCCTCCGGGGAAATCAACGTTAAACGCAATGTGTTTGTCAGGCGCGGCCCCGCATCCCGCAGGGAAAAGGATTTGCCTGTGGGCCGGCAGATTTCTTCCAAAAACGTTTCTGCCCCCACGCTTTCGCATCCGGCGGCAATCAGCTGCGCCATCTGCCGGATATCCTCTTTTACCTGAACTTCGAAGGCCCCGTGAAACAGATAAAGGCTCAGCGCTGCCGTTAAAAGCAATGCTGTCATTCCTACCAGGAACATGCGGAGGCCAATTTTACTCTCCATACTGCTCTCTTCGCTCCTCTGACATTTTTTGCGCCTGGCCGTTGGCCTGCGGCTTTTGCATTTCACCCGCGGCTGCCTGCACCTCATCAGCAGTTGCCGCCTGCACTCCGTCTGCCGGAAGTCCCGGCTCCTTCAACTGATATCCGATGCCCCGCACCGTGCGTATATAATCGGAACAGCTGCCGAGTTTCTGCCGCAGCGTCCGTATGTGCATATCTACGGTACGGCTTTCCCCGCAGAATTCTGTATCCCAGACGCTATCCATCATCTGCTGGCGCGACAGTACCTGGCCGCAGTGTTCCATCAAAAATTTCAACAGCTCAAATTCTTTAAAGGTAAGCTCTGCAGGCGTTCCATCCGCTGTCGCAAGCCGCTGTCCCTCGTCGAGAAAGAGCCTGCCGCAGCGCAGAATCCGGCTGCGCGCCTCCCCGTTTCCGCCGGCTCTGCGCAGCACGGCCTTTACACGGGAAAGAAATTCCATCACGCCGAAGGGCTTGGCAATATAATCGTCGGCACCGCCATCCAGGCCCATCACTTTGTCGATTTCGCTTCCCTTTGCCGTTACCATAATCACGGCCGGATTTCCGCCGGCTTCACCCGCCCGGATGCGCCGCAATATCGCATATCCGTCTTCTCCCGGCAGCATGATGTCCAAAATCACAAGCTGCGGTGATTGCTCCTTGCAGGCGGCAAAGAAGCTCTCGCCCTCTGCAAATTCCCGCACGGAAAATTCGCTTCCGCTTAAAGCATAGCTTTCCATGCGCCGTATATTTTCGTCATCCTCCACGATATAAATCATCGCCCTGCTCCTTTTTCCCATCGTTGATTCCACCCTGTATAACACTTTTCGCCACATGTGCCTCTCTCCTGCACCGATGCGCGCCGATTGACAGACGATATCATCTGGCAGAGTCTGCGCCCTGTCCACCGGTTCGCTGGTTCGCCATCCTCTAAAGCCCGAACTGTACCTGATAGTTGCGATACAATTCCTGATAGGTTTCCATCTGCTTGCGCGTTTCGCTGAAATACGAATGGGGATCGAAGCTTTCCTGCTCGCTGGTCAGCAGGCAGACGGCAATGTTCGAGCAATGGTCCGCTACGCGTTCGCAGTTGGTTAGCACATCGGAATACAAAAATCCCTGCTCGATAGTGCAAATATTATTTTTCAGCCGGTCGATATGGTGGCTCCGCAGCAGGTTCTTCAGGTCGTCCACCACATCCTCCAGCGGCTCTACTCCTGCCGCCGCCTGCAAATCCCGCGCCTCGAAGGCGGCAACGCCAAGCTCCAGCACCGACTGCACGGCGCGCAGCATGTGCGACAGCTCTTCCCACGCCTCGCCAGAAAAGGTCAGATGCTTTTCGTTCATCTCTTGCGCTGTTTCCAAAAGATTGGTCGCATGGTCGCCGATGCGCTCAAAGTCGCCGATGGAGTGCAAAAGCTCCGATACTTCGCGGCTGTCATTGTCGGACAGATTTCGGGAGGAAAGCTTTACCAGATAGCTTCCGATTTCGTCCTCGTAGCGGTCTAACGCCTGCTCGCCCTCCTCCACCTGACGGGCGATTTCCGAATCGTAGGTGCGCAGAAGCGACATGGCCCGCAGCATGGAAGCCCGCGCTGTGTTTGCCATATCCACAGTGATGTCCCGACAGCGCCCAATGGCTACAGAGGGCGCTTCCATCAGCCGTTCGTCCAGCGCTAAAAACTGCTCGGTTTCGTTCTCCTGCCGGGGAATGGTCAGGTTCGCCAGCCGTTCCAGCCCCTTGCCGAAGGGCAGCATCACCGCTGTCGCAAAGAGGTTGAAGGCCGTATGCACCACCGCGATGGAAATCTGGTCTGCCGGCCCGTCCATAA
>CATJIF010000147.1 GCA_949740445.1 uncultured Peptostreptococcaceae bacterium
TTCCGCAGATTGTTATCAGCATTGCCGATGCCATCAACCACAACGCAGCCAAACTGCTGGGCGTGGCCATAAAGCTGATGATACAGCTGGGGATCGGGCTGGTAAAGGCGATTCCCACACTGATTCGAAATATTCCCGCTATCATTGAGGCGATGGTAAAGGCCTTTTTCGCTTTTCAGTGGCTGAATTTGGGAAAAACCATCATAACGAACCTGTCCGCAGGTTTGCGCAGCATGGCAGGCAACGCGAAACAGGCGATGGCAGAGGTATCTGCGACTGTTCGCACCAATGCCATGCAGCTGCCGGCAAAGCTTCTGGAAATTGGAAAGAACATCGTCCGGGGCCTGGCAAACGGTATTCGGGCGGGTGCGAAATGGGCGGTCAGCGCCATCAAGGAGCTGGGAGCGAATCTGGTGGCCAATCTGAAGGACTTTTTGGGCATTCATTCTCCATCACGCCTGATGCAGGACCAGGTGGGCAGGAATATTGCTCTTGGCGTAGCCGAAGGCATTCGAAAGAACGCCTCATCGGTGGATGAAGCGATCAAAGAATTGTCGCAGAAGATATTCGACGCTTCTGATGCCTGGATTGAAGAGCAGAAATTTTATGATCGCTTGTCAGCCCGGGAAGAGGTTGCCGCCTGGGAGTGGGTAACGAAGAAAGAAGGCTTGCTTGCTGAAGAACGGGAACAGGCGGAACGGAAGTTATATACCGCAAGAAAAGCCCTGGCCGAAGAACAGCGGAAGATCGAAGAAGAATATGCCAGAAATCTGCAAAGCCGGGTGGAAGCGCTGCAAGGCTTTGCCGGGTTGTTTGATGCGGTGAAGCAAGAAAGCGAGACGACAGCAGAAGAATTGATCAACAATCTGCAGGGGCAAGTGCAGGTATTGGCAGCCTGGCAACAGGACATGGAGAAATTGGCAGGTATGCCGGGCATGTCCGATGCGCTCATGGAAGAGCTGCGCCAGTTAGGTCCGAAATCCGCAGAGCAGGTGCATGTGCTGGCCTCAATGACAGAACACAGCCTGGAACAATACGTGCAGCTGTTTGAAGAAAAAGCGCGTCTGGCACGGGAAGCCGCGGAAAAGGAGATGAAAGGAGTTGCTGTTCCCCTGCGGCTGCAGGTAGATGAGGAAACCACAAAGGCCACGTTATCTGCGGTAACAGAAACAGCAGCCGTGGTGATGGAAACCCTGTCGGCGGGCATGGACGATACGATGTTTCGCATTACAGAGACGGCAGAAAAAATTGCACAGGCGTTTACCGAGCAGATTCAAAAGCAAAAGGGGCAGTATTATTCTACCGGAGTTTTGATGGTGCAGGGGCTGTGGCAGGGCATTCGTTCCCAGCGATCCATGCTGATCAATAACATCATTTCCATGTTAGAAGCAGCGGTGGCTGCGGCGAAAGAGGCCATGGAAATTCACAGTCCATCCCGCGTCTGGGGTCGGATCGGGCAGCAGATGGCGGCAGGAACCGGCGTGGGTTTTGTGGAGCAGATGCGGAAGGCCAGCCGACAGATGCAGCAGGCGCTGCAAGACGAAACCCTGCGCATCTCTGCTCAGGGAAAGATACAGGCTGCAAGAGAGGCAGCAGAAGAAAGGGGAACCGTCATCACCAACCATAATGACCACGGGGTAAAGCAGACAGTGAATATTTATCAGCCGGTAAAGAGTCCGGCAGACACCGCCCGGGCGCTGCGACGGGCCGGAAGGGAGTTGGCAACCATATGAAGGACATCAGGCAGGTAACGCTTGCGTTGAGCGCGGCAGGAAGAGAGTTAGTGCTGGGGCCCAAACCGTATCCGATCGAATCCATTTCCGGTCTGGAGTCCACCGATTACGAGCTGACCTTTGCAGATAATGCCAACCTGCCGGGAAGCACGCTGGTAGGGCAGCGAGCGGGCAAACGCCCCATATCCATTCGCTTTGATCTTCCTTCTACGCCGGAGTTTGCCAGGCACCGACAGGAGTTGATCCGGTTCTTCCGGCCAGATATCGCCGGGGAGCTTTTGGTGGATTACAACGGTCTGCAGCGGAAGATTCCGTATGTAATCGAAGAATTTCGCTTTCAGAACAGCAATTTGTATGAACAGCTGCGGGCGCAGCTGGATCTGCTTTGTCCGCAGCCGTTCTTTTTGGATCTGAATAACTACGGCAAAAACATTGCGGCCAAAACGCCGCTATATGGGTTTCCGCTGTGGATTCATCGAACCCGCGGTTTCGCCATGGGATATCGAACGCTGAAAAAGCATGTCAGCCTGCCCAACGAGGGCGATGTGGATACGGGAATCGAAATCGTATTTAAGGCGGCCCGGGGGACGGTGACAAATCCTAAGCTGGAAAAGGTCAGTACCGGCGAATTTGTGCAGGTGATGGTGGAGATGCAACAAGGCGATATCCTGCATGTGAATACCAATCCCGGCCAGAAGCGCATCGAGCTGAACGGGGAAAATCTCTTTCACAGAAAGAGCCGGCTAAGCCAGTTCTTTCAGATTACTGTAGGCGATAACGTACTGAAGTACGATGCCGACGAAAATTATACAAATCTGGATGTGACGTTATATTACATCCCGAAATATCTGGGGGTGTGAGATGGAGCTTTGTATTTTGGATCAGGACTTTCAGGAACAGGGCATTGTCGATGTCTTTTCCTGCCTGTTGTGGAATCGCAGGTATTACGAAACGGGAGATTTTGAGCTGCACACAATACCGGAGCACTTTGCCCTGCTGCAGGAGGGAAGCTATCTATATCGGCCGGATACACAAGAATGTGCGCTGCTCGAAACTATTGTCTGCCGCATGGATTCCTCCGGAGGAAAGGAAATTATAGCCTCCGGTCGGTTTTTGGAGCAGATGCTCTACGATAGGGTCATCGATCAGACGCAGAAGCTGTCCGGCACCGGAGAGGAGGTGATGCGAGCACTGATTGAAACTGTCGCCATTGCTCCTGCGGATACAAAACGAATCGTGAATCGTCTGCAGCTGGGGCCAATCTCCGGGGTAGGCAAGCCGATGCAGCAGCAAGTAACCGGAAAGAACCTGTTGGAAACCCTGCAGGAGATCGGACGCTCGCAGCAGATTGCCGTATCTCTGCGTTACAATTATCTGCAGGATCAGATTCTGGCCACAATCTGGCAGGGAAAAGATCGCACAGAAGGGCAGAAGGAGAACAGCTGGGCTACGTTTTCCACCCAGTATGAGAATATTTTGGCTTCCGAGTTTTCCGATTCCATTGCAGAGAAGCGCAATTTCGCTTATGTGGCGGGGGAGGGAGAAGGCAGTCAGCGCGTGATTGTAACGGTGGATCAGACCGATGGGGCGCCGCGCCGGGAATTGTATGTCGATGCCCGGGATCTGCAAAAGGAAAATCAGACGCAGGCGCAATACGAGGAAACGCTGCGCCAGCGGGGCATCGAAAAACTGGCGGAATACCAGCGGCATACCACACTGGACGGCGCCATCGATATTCATACCAATTTGAACTATCGCAAGGACTTTGATCTGGGCGATCTGTGTACTTACGTGGATCACAGCCTGGGCATCGAAGTAGAGCAACGGATTACGGAAATCAGCGAAGTGTATGAAGGCGGACGCGTAGAAGTGACGGCGACATTCGGAGATCAGCAGTGGACGATCCTGCAGAAAATACGAAGGGAGGGAAGATAAGATGGCCATGCGCAGCGGATTTTTTGAAAGCGATATTGTAGGTTACGATGCGGAAAATCTGCCAATTCTGGATCGGGCGGAGGATGCGGAATTTCATGCTGAATACTTCAAATCCTTCATTGGCAATGGGATTTTTCCCAATCCATCGGATAATTTTATGGTTCAGGAAGATGAAGGAATGCAGTTAAAGGTCCGACCGGGACGCTGTTTTATTCAGGGCTTTTTTGCTTTTGATTACGAAGAACAGGCGATCGAGATCGAAGAGGCGGATGCGGCCATGAACCGCATTGACCGGGTGGTGCTGCGGCTGGATCTACCTCAACGAGTTATTGTACTTGCTGTAAAAAAGGGTACACCTGCAGAATCGCCGCAGCCGCCTGTCTTGGCCCGGCCAGAGGACAGCGGCAATGCAGATCTGTATGAGCTGGGGCTTGCCGATGTGCTGGTCAGCAAAATTACGCCGAAGATTACCCAGGATAAAATTACGGATTTACGCTTGTCCACGGAGTTTTGTGGCATTGTGCACGGTGTGGTGGATCAGGTGGATACGCAATCGTTATTTTTGCAGTATAAGGCATATCTAAATCAGCAGATGAGCGGTTGGAATCAGACGAAAACCCAACAGCAGGCAGCCTGGAATTCCCAGATGCAACAGCAGGCCAGAGACTGGACCAGGCAGATGCAGACACAGCAAAGCCAGCAAAGCGAAATTGAGCAATGGTACGACAGTGTACAAAACGACATTACCAAGTTGCAAACCTTTGATTTTGATAATCTGGCCGCGTTGAAAGGCGTAACGAAAACCAGCCGGCAAAATGCCGATGGTAGCTGGATCGAAGAAATTCGGGTAACGAAGACGAATCTTCGCGTAGCGGTCAGGCAGACGGTTCGACAGGCGGAAACGTGGATGGCAGTGGTAACTGTGTACGATAGCAATGGAACCGATGTGCTGAAAGATGCAACGATTCGATCTACGAGGAACGCCGACGGCAGCTGGACGGAAGTGGTATCCGGCAGTTTTGAAGGAACGACGCCATCTCTGGAAAACGGCGTGCGAATTTCACCCAATATGCAGCTGCGATTTTTGGACGGAGGTGAAAGCTGATGGAATTTCGCACGGTGCTGCAGAAAGCAGCCCAGTCGTTGATGCGGGCCAGAGTGCAGGCACTGGAGGAAGATACCGGTGATCTGATCGGTGACGTGGATATTTTGACCAGCGCGGACTGTGTGACCTTTCAGGACGGGTATACCTTGCAGGCGGCGAGAGACGCCGGATTGTTGACGGGTCCCCGAGGACCAGCAGGCGCCAACGGCAAAGACGGGAAAGATGGCGCTGCAGGGCCGCCAGGGCAAGATGGCCTGACGCCGATATTCACCATCGGGACGGTAACGAAAGCAGCGCCGGATGCGCAGCCGATCGTTACCAATTCCGGAACGCCGGCAGCGCCCCGCCTGGATTTTGTTTTGCCGACCTGTCAGGGAGAAACCGGAGCGGTCGGCCCCATAGGACCGCGGGGTCCGCAGGGGGAGCCGGGAATCTTTTTTCTGCCGCAGGTAGATGCGCAGGGAAATCTCTCTTGGAGCAACGAAGGCGGACTGGAGAATCCGGGCTCAGTCAATATCCAGGGGCCCAAAGGGGATACGGGCGCAACCGGACAACAAGGGCAAAAGGGGGATACAGGGGCTGCGGGAGCTGCCGCAGGATTCGGAACTCCGACCGCAACCGTCGATGCCAATGTGGGAACGCCCAGCGTGACGATAACGGCAAGCGGAGCCAATACAGCGAAAGTATTTCAGTTTACATTCAAAAATTTAAAAGGAGCGACAGGAGTGCAGGGCCCGAAAGGAGATACAGGGGCCACTGGTCCTCAGGGCCCAGCCGGTGCAAAAGGTGCTACAGGTGCGACCGGTCCTCAAGGCCCGGCTGGTGCGAAAGGAGCTACTGGCGCGACCGGCCAGAGGGGAAACATGTGGTATACAGGAACCGGCATTACCGGAACCTCCACAACAGCTACAGTCTTTTCCAGTTCCGGAGTCAGCGCGGCGATTGTAGGCGATATGTACCTCAATACATCAACGGGATATGTATATCGATGCACAACTGCGGGAGCAGCATCTGCCGCAAAGTGGGTTTATGTGGGAAGCATTAAGGGAGCCACTGGTGCAAAAGGGGCCACTGGAGCTACCGGTCCACAGGGGCCGGCGGGCGCAAAAGGGGCAACCGGTGCCACAGGACCGCAAGGTCCAAAAGGGGATTCTGCTTTCGGTTTTGATAACCTGGCAACGCTTCCGGGTTACAATTACACATATACGGTCAGCTCCACTTCGACGACGAAGGTCTATACTGAATATATCAAAAAAACGTCAGACGGTTCGACCTATGCGACGCGAACCAGTACCAAGACACTTTCTACGGGTGCCTGGACCGTAAAAACCGTGTGCTCTACCAAAGGAGTCAATACAACCATCACCTATACAAAGCAATCCAATGGAACATGGAAAGGAGTGATCGCTTAATGGATGTGATTTTACTGGAGGAGATCAGAGATATTATCAATACGCAAGTGAGTGCCATTGCGAATCAACGAAAAACATTTACGGCGAATGGAACTTTTAAAGTGCCAACTGGGGTAACGACTATTTTTGTAACAGCGATTGCTGCTGGAGGTGATGGGGAAGCCGGAACAGAAGCTGCTGGAGGAAAAGGTGGAAATTCAGGACAGGAAATCATACGGGCCCCCATTTCTGTAACAGCGGGTGCGTCTATTGCTATTACAGTAGGAACAGGAGATACAAAAGTAGGTAATTATCTTACTCTAAAAAAGGGATTGGGAAAAAAGAAAGGTGGTATCGGAGGAGTTTCATACAAGAATTCTGCCACCTACGCAACGGCTACAGGCGGAGGAGGTGGTGGAGGAGCTGGCGGTCTGTTTATAGATGAAGATGGTGGAAATGGAGGAAACGGATCAACAAATGAAGATGCTTCAGGGTTCTATCCAGGAGGAGGCGCAGGAGGGAATACAAATAACGCAGATTCACATAGTGGAGGAACGGCTCTATCGGGCGGAGGAGCTGGTGGAAATTTTGAGCATACAGAAACTAATACAAATGGAAATGGCGGAAATGCTACCTATGGAAATGCAAAAGGTGGGACTAAGGGAACTTACAAGAAATCAACATACCTCACCATCTATGGAGGCGGTGGTGGTGGAGCCGGTGGCGGTTATGGCGCGGGAGGAGGTGGTGGCGGATCATCGTACAGCGCTACACCACAAGGAGCTGGTGGCGCCGGTGGAAAGGGTATCGTCATTATTGAATGGTAAGGCCAAAAGAACAGCTTGCAGGAGCTGTTTTTTTCATACAATGAAATCATGCAAAAGCAAAGAAAGGAACAGGTGAAGGAATGAAGGTAAACGTTTACACAGAAAAGAGATTTGCGTATCTGGATGCGGCAGGCATCCTACACATTGTAGACAAGGAGGAGCTGGCGGTGGATAACGCGAAATATAATGGCAAGTATGCGGAAACGCACTTGTCTGCTAATGGCGGAGGTTATCCGGAAGAGCGTGGAAAGCGTATCTTTGTCTATGCGAAGGAGAAGGAGTTTTACGCAGGGGATAAGACGGGAACGCCTATGAATGAACCCACGTTCGCGTTGCGTTATCCGCAAACCTGCGCTTTGTACAGAGCCTTGCGCTAAAAAACAGCGGCGGCCTGCACCGTCGCTTTTTGCTTTCTGAATGCAGGAAAATGTGTTATACTGTAAACAAGGTGCTTGCCAAACGGTAGGCGGTTAGCCCTTCTCCGGAAGGGAGGTGATGCGTATGTCGACAATGGAGATTCTGACGCTTTTGGCGCTTCTGGTCAA
>CATJIF010000148.1 GCA_949740445.1 uncultured Peptostreptococcaceae bacterium
CGCAGGAATAACCTGCTCCAATCCTTTCCCCATAACTTCGTCCTCTACGCGAATGGCTTCTGATCCGGGATTCGTTACCTTCCAGTATCCGCCGGAGTAATGCCAGAGGTCTAACTTAGTGGTGGCAGATAGTGTTGTCCCCTCAATCAACTGATATGCCGGATCGGTGGGCTTGGTTTCCAGCAGGGTTCCACTCGCCGCATAGCTGTGCAGCGGCTCCGGCAGTGGCAGCAGTGGCAACAGGATAGCGGCCAGTAAGAGCCACACCAGCCGCTTTTGATGTGCCAGATATGTCTGGTGTTTCATTCTTCATCCTTCCTTTCTAATCCACAAAGAAACAATAGGATTCTATGAAATCAGCCACCGTCATATCGGCGGCTGGAAGATGGAAATAAAAAAGACAGAAAGAAACTACTTGCAATTTCCTTTCTGCCTGTCGTATACTATTTATAAGAAAAGGCATTACTGGTATACGGTTTGCCCGAATATATCTTTTGGTTAAATAAACCGCGAGTTTTCCAGGCTGCAGCGGTTTATTTCTTTTTTGTGATGTTGTATGTAATTGCTACAACGTTGACAATGAGTATCAACAACTCGATTGTTTCTATCGTAGTCATACTTATCACCCCCTCTTGCGAGGGCAAACCGCTTACCGTGTCGTAATGCCTTGCTTGTATCATACCGGAATCTGTGTGTCGTCGCAAGTAAAAACCGCTGAAATTCGACGGTTTTCATTTTTATGCGATTGACCTATTTCCATATAAAGTGCCGATCCAATTTGTAGGGGATCACCAAATCTCCCGTCGCCCAGGCAGCATCCTGCCGATTTAAACCGAAGCTGTCTGATATGCCATTTCGATAGGCACGCTGCATTGCATAATGGCTTTCACTACTGCCATGTACGGTTCCATCGTCAGCTACAACTGCAATTTCTGAATTTACCATCAGTAATTCATTAACGGCCTTCATGTTAGTTATTTCCTTTGTTACTGTTCCTGTTGCAGGAATTTTATTTGTTTCTACCATTGTCCAGCCGGTCGTTACTCCCCAAATGGGCTTATTGGCTTTTTCAGTATAAACAGTTTCAAAAGCAGCACTGAATTTATATCCTTCCGGCAATTCAGGGAAAGTAATCGTCATATAATACTTCCCGTTCTCACCATAAAACCGTAAGGTAGACAGGGCAACATCCATGTATTCCCGTGCTTTCTCCTCCTTCATTACCAGATATCCGTTTTCATTTTTCGTAGTGTCTGTCGATGGATTAAAGATGATATTTGGCGTTCCATTCTGCAAAATCTCTGCAATCCGTTCTTCCTGCGTGCGACGGTCTACGGTTGGCTGAACCTGTAGTTCCTCCATTTTGAGCACTGTTCTCTGGCTTTCGTCTATCAACTTCCAAATTACAGAGGCTGCCTGCGCTCTCGTTAAGGTTGCATTGGGACGGAATGTGTGATCGGTATAGCCGGAAAGAATCCCTGCTCCATAGGCTCTGGTGATCTGATATTCATACGGTGTGCGGGAGTCCACGTCCGATACACTGTTTTGCAGCGCTGTATAATATTCGCCGGACACATCTACACAATCCCCCAAAATCCCGCTGACGATCAATGCCATATAGGAGCGGCTGATCGGCCGTGATAACTGGGTAGCGTTGATCTCTGTTGCCTCATAATATCCTCGTTTGATTCCATGCCGGTAATAGTCAATCGCCCAGTGTTCGCCCTCTTTTCTTGTTATCGGAACGGTTTCTCCTGTCGCCTGCAGAGCCATGGATAGAAATTCTCCATAAGTTACAGTCGCCTCTGGCCGAAACGTACCGTCAGGATATCCGGAAATCAGACCCTTGTCTGCGATAGCTATAATCCCTGGCGTATACCATTTCCCGTCTGCAATATCGGTAAAAGTGCTGGCTGCCGATGCTGTTATGTTGCTGACTGCCAGCGCTGCAATAATTGCTGCAATGATCGTTCGTTGTTTCATCGGAATACCTCTTTCTTTGATTGAATCATTATTTTATTTCTATAAATATATTGGATTCCATCGCATGTTCTCTTTATACATCATATCATATTTCATCAAAATTACAAACATAGGATACGTTTCTGAACATGGTTTTTTCAAAGTAGAAATAACTCACAAATAGCAATCACATTTTCTGCAATATTCATTTTTAATTGATCAATATCTCTTTGATATTGATTTATATCTTTTTTATATTTTTCTATTTTCGCTTTTATCTCCGCAAGCTCTTCCATTAGCTCTTTGTCTTGTACAGCCATGTATATTTTTCCTTTCCTTTATCACGTTCATCATTGATTCCTTGAAGATAGGCAGCTATGTAATTCCCTTTGTAACAAGCAAAAAACCGTCGAATTTCGACGGTTTTTTATCTTCTGTTCTGTTTTATTGTATCGTTTTTCCTCTAATTCACTCATACAAGAAATTCTATCTTCTACAATATTAGTTATCGCAGAGGATGCCACATCAATCAGAGTTTATTATTGGAGTTTGTATTCCTGATACAACCGAAGCCTCGCATTTTTATCCTTTGTTACCAGTTCTACATCGCCCATTCTCTGATCTGTAATCAGACAACGAATTAACTGTGCAAATAAA
>CATJIF010000149.1 GCA_949740445.1 uncultured Peptostreptococcaceae bacterium
ACAAAGAAGCAATGGAGCGTTCTTTCCGCCGGGATGCGGAACGCAAGGTCTACAAAGGGGCCGACACGGTGTTAAAGGATTTGTTTTATGAAAGCATTACCCCGGAGAATACCCGCTTTCCCCGCCCGTACCGTCTGGAGATGCCGGGAACTGCGCTTTCTGACCTTGGCATGTATCGAACACCACCGGCAGATGGGATTTTGCTGCATCCGCTGATTGCCCTTGCCGTTCGGCAAGAATCTGGTGGACGGCTGCCATCCACGGCCTGGGACTGGGGGCGGAAGTTAAAGCAAATGAAAAAGCTGCAGCTTGTCCTGTCCGAAAAAACGGTTCAGAGTTGGGATGATGAAAGGCGCTATGCGTATCTTCGTGCGCCGGAGGAACATTTTCCACCAAAGCCTTACTATTATGACCTCCGGGGCTGGTCTGCCATCGGGCGGATGGAAAATTTACGGGAACTGCGGATCTGTGAAATATGTGTGGAGGATTTTTCTTTCTTGACGGAGTGTAAAAATTTACGGACACTGTCTCTTTATAATACAAATTTTACGGATTGCCGGCTACTGCTGGAACTGCCTAAGTTAAAATATGTTGACCTCCGCTCCTGTCATTTGATACATAAAGAGGTTTTGGAAAGAATTCATGCGGAATTTGAACTGTAAAGGGGAGCAGAGCCTATAATTTTAGGAGATGCATATGGAAAAATTAAAATCAATTATCTTTGTGGCGGGAATCATGCTGCTGATCTTAGCGGCAGCGGCAGGCTACCTCTCTATAAAGCATCTGGCCGCTATCCTCCCTGCCGACAGCTCCTATATCACCGTGAAGCCGGGGCAGACAGCAGAAAGCTATACAGCAGGATTTCGGCAAACGTACATGATTGCCCTTGTACTGGCAGGGGCTTACGTTCTGTTGCATGTGATAGCATAGTGCGCGATAGGCGGAATGAAAAGGAGAACGGGGCAGATATGAAAGTAAAGATTATGCGCCATATTGTTTCTTTATGTTGGGTAGCAATGGTTGTCCTATTATTGACTGGCTGTAATCCAACAGCAGGTGCAACAGAATATGAAGTAATATATCCGTCCGGTTATAGCAGAGATTCCTATGCTTATGATGAAAAATCGCCCATTGAGGGAAGTGCCTGCTGCCTGCAGTGGGAAAAAGCGGATGATTATGAGAAAACCTATGACTACGATATACATATCCTGGATGAAAATGATTCGGTATTGTATAGTTATCCCGATGTGGGAAGCAAAACGATGCGTGGAAGTGTACAGAAAGATGGTGATACCTGGGTTTGTGCAGAGCATTGGACGGCTCCCCACCACAATGGCTATGTGGAAGGCTGGCTGAAAGAAAGCAATCTGCTCTTGATTGATTTGAGCGATGGCGAAATCCTGTTTCAGGACAAGGCAGGAGAAAATGAATTTTACATCACCTCATATGAAACACGATGCTATTTCTATCTTCCCGGAAAAGAAGAAAGCGAGAAGCTGTTTGGATTGATAAAAATACCTGCGGAAAATGCGGTGATTTATTATCGGGATACTTCGGACTGGACGCAGAAACACACGGTTTATACTTTTGATTATGTGGCAGAGCCTGACATTGATACAAGTAACGGAGTTTTAACCCGTATCAAATTTTATATATCTGAAAATCAGCTTAAAGTGGCATGGACATCTTATGAACCCGTTGGTGATGAGCATTGGGAGTATCTGGAGAAAAAGGCTTATGAAATCTCGCTTACCGAAAATGCTGACAAGTGAGCCAGAAATGCAAACGAGGCGGGGAGGCTATGGTGGACAGTTTTGTTTGGGATTGTTTGGCTTTGTGATAAAGAAAAGATGAGAGATCAAGAGGAGGAGATAAAAATGGAAAAAACAGAATTTAAGTCAAAAATAGAGGAATTGATTAAGTCGATGGTAGATACGATTGCAGACAAAGAATATGCAAAACTTGTATCCAGCATTCCGCCAAAACTTTCATGGGCTTCTTATATTGACGCAGAGCAGACAGTAGAAAATGCCTGCCTCGGATTTGGAAAATGGTTAGTTGAACAATTAGCTATGTGGGAAGAATATGAAGGTAAAAAGTTTACAGTAGACCATTTTGAAAAATCTTGTATGGAAGATATTTACGAAGAAAGACTTGAAATTGATAAGAGAGATATCGTGTCTTACAATCCAACGAGCTTTGGAGAACAACTGGATTTTTGGTTTGAGATAGAGTTTTTCATAGAGAATGGGCAAATAAAGGCAGTATTTGATGTGAATATATAAAAGAATTCCAGCCTATATTAGAATACCGCAGGGGCTTAATATATATCTGTACTTAGATCCCTATGAGGAAGTTGATCAGCTTGAAGTAAACTGTGATGGGGAATGACTGGCAATTGGCCTTAGCCTGCATGGCGGAACCAAAGATGAAAAGAATTATTATTCCTATAATCCAGAGTATGCCGGAGTAGAAGAATTTGCCCATGTGCAAAGCGGTGGCCAGTCAATAGAAGAGATCCGGGATATTCCTATTCTTCCAGAAGACCGGGTAGTTTTCTATGATGAGAGAGACAAAAGTTTGTATGCTGCAAAGATGAAAGAAGAGGTTTTTTCAAGTTTATCAGAGCGATACGGAACAGATAATAAAAAAGGCCGGCTCCCCTGCTTGTGCAAATGCTCCGGTCTGCCATTAAGTTCTGGATAAACTGCCGGTAGCTCCGGCAGCGTGGATAGATCACAATCTGTTGGATTTCTAATTGATACTCTGACATAGTCCCTCCATGTATCAGCAAATCCTGTTCTGGAATAAAAGAGTCCGTTTTTGTTGTCAGCCGGTGTGGGCTTATGGTAAAATAACATCATCTGATGCAGTCAGATAGCTCCTATCAGGGGATACAGCAACAACAAAATATAGACTTTAATTTGGAATAAGCTACTCAGGTTAGCCTAAAAATCAGATAAGGATTCTGCTGATTTTTTGCTAATCGATGTTCCTGAAAACAATTTTTATAATTTTCTTCCAATTTGGTGAAAGTGATATAGTAGGAAAGGAGGCAGCGATGGGAAGAAAGCTGCTGGCAAACAATAAAAAAGCCCGCCACGATTTCTTCATCGAAGAGGTCTACGAGGCGGGCGTAGTTCTAACAGGAACGGAAATCAAATCCATGCGCCAGGGACGCGTCAACCTGAAAGAAAGCTATGCGAAAATCGAGCGCGGCGAGGTTTTCATCTATAACATGCACATAAGCCCCTACGAACAGGGAAACCGCTACAACGTCGATCCCCTGCGGCCGCGAAAGCTCCTGTTGCACAAGCAAGAAATCCGCAAGCTGATCGGCTACACCACGCAGAAAGGGCTAACGCTGGTACCGCTGCAGATATATCTCAATGACCGCGGGCTGGTAAAAATGGAAATCGCCGTGGCGCGCGGCAAAAAACTGTATGACAAGCGCGAGGATATCGCAAAGCGCGATGCTGGGCGGCGCATGGACCGCATGCTGAAAAACCGCTGATAAAGCAACGAAGGAGGAAATGCGAAATGAGAACAGTTACACTGGGAAGCACAGGAATCACAGTATACAAGAATGGCTTCGGCGCACTGCCAATCCAGCGCGTCAGCATGGAGGAGGCAAACGCCCTGCTGCGCAGGGCGTACGACGCCGGCGTCCGGTTTTTCGATACCGCGCGGATGTATACCGACAGCGAGGAAAAAATCGGCCATGCGCTGAGCGATGTGAGAAGCGAAATATACATAGCCACCAAGACCATGGCCGTTACTGCCGAAGGGTTTTGGAAGGACCTGGAAGAAAGCCTTCGCCTTCTGAAGACGGATTACGTAGACCTGCTGCAGTTTCACAACCCCGGCTTCTGCCCGAAGCCCGGAGATGAAAGCGGCCTCTACGATGCGGCCAAAGAGGCGCAGGCGCAGGGGAAAATCCGCCACATCGGCATTACCAACCACCGCATGGCCATCGCCCGCGAGGCCATCGACTCGGGGCTGTACGAAACCTTGCAATTTCCGTTTTCCTATCTGGCAAGCGACGAAGAAAAAGAGCTTCCCAATCTGTGCAAAGAAAAGAATATGGGCTTTATCGCCATGAAAGGCCTGTCCGGCGGCCTGCTCACCAACGCAGCGGCCTGCTATGCCTTTATGGCTCAGTACGATAACGTCCTGCCCATCTGGGGCGTGCAGCGCATGGAAGAATTGGAGGCGTTTTTAGCCTGCGGTGAACAAGAGCCGCAGATGAACGAAGAACTTTCGCAGATCATTGCGGCGGACCGGGAAATGCTGTCAGGAAGCTTCTGCAGAGGGTGCGGCTACTGCCTGCCCTGCCCTGCTGGCATCGAAATCCCCAATGCGGCGCGCATGTCTCTGATGGTGCGCAGAGCTCCGGTAGCCAGCTACACCACAGACGAGTGGAAAGAAAAGATGAAGAAAATCGAACACTGCATCCACTGCGACCACTGCAAAAACCACTGCCCTTACGGGCTGGATACGCCAGCGCTTTTAGCGGAAAACCTGGCCGACTACCGACGGTTTCTGTAAGAAAACAGCAAAAGCGAGGGGGCAGCGATGAAAAAGAAAATCAGTGTACGGCCAGGAAAAGCAAGCTCCGTGGTCGGGTTTGCCACAGGGCTTGTATTTTGCGGCATCGGCCTGTTCGTGGCGATTCCCAACTTCGGGCTCTTTGGTATCTTCTGGACGCTGATGGCAGTGGCGATTACGGTATCGAACGCTTACAATGCGTTTTCCGAGAACGGAATAGCATCGCATATGGTAGAAATCGAAGAGGAGGACGAAGGGCAGGCGCAACGGTATGCGGAAAGTCAGGAGCTTTGCGCGGAACGGTCAGTGGAGAACACCGGACGGCTGCCTGAGCAGAGCATTCAAAAACGCCTGGTGCAGCTCAACGACCTCTACGATCAGCGCTTAATCAGCAAAGAAGAATTCGATGCGAAAAAAGCGGAAATCCTGAAGGAGCTGTAGCGGCTGCCTGCGCGTTTGCTGGCTTGACTTTTTCAACGCTTTTGCGCATAATGAAAGACGAACAGACTTCGGCGCAGTCCGGGGCAGGAATAGTAGTTTGGTAGGAGGAATTGCACATGCCGATCATGGATATTTTAGCGAAAAACTGCGCAGAGTTCGGAAACGACATCTGCCTGATAGAAATCAATCCCGAGGTAAAAGAGACGCGGCGCGTTACGTGGAAAGAATACGATTTGATCGAACCCAACCCCGTGTCGCATTACCGCAGGGAAATTACGTGGAGCGTATTCAACGAAAAAGCCAATCGCTTCGCCAATCTGCTGCTTTCCCGCGGCATAAAAAAGGGCGATAAGGTGGCGATTCTTTTAATGAACTGTCTGGAATGGCTGCCGATTTACTTCGGCATTCTAAAGACCGGGGCGCTGGCCGTACCGCTGAACTTTCGCTATTCGTCGGAAGAAATCGAATACTGTCTCGATCTGGCCGAGGCGGATGTGCTGGTGTTTGGGCCGGAGTTCATCGGCCGCGTGGAGGAAATCGCCGATTCCATCATCACCAACCGGCTTTTATTTTTCGTGGGCGATAACGCTCCCAGCTTTGCCGAAAGCTACAATGCGCTGACGGCGGACTGCTCCAGCCAGTGCCCGCGCATTCCCATAAGCGACCACGACGATGCCGCCATTTATTTTTCGTCAGGAACCACGGGCTTTCCCAAGGCGATCCTGCACGATCACGAAAGCCTGATGCACGCCTGCCGCGTGGAGCAGAACCACCACGGCCAGACAAAAGACGATGTGTTCCTCTGCATTCCGCCGCTGTATCATACCGGTGCAAAAATGCACTGGTTCGGCAGCTTTTTCGTGGGCGGAAAAGGCATTCTGCTAAAGGGGACGCAGCCGGAATTTATTCTGGATGCAGTTTCGAGAGAACAGTGCACCATCGTGTGGCTGCTGGTTCCGTGGGCACAGGACATTTTAGATGCCATCGACCGGGGCGAAATCGACCTGTCGGCCTACGAGCTGTCGCAGTGGCGGCTGATGCACATCGGCGCGCAGCCAGTGCCCCCAAGCTTGATTAAGCGCTGGAAGCAACACTTCCCCAATCACAAATACGATACCAATTACGGGCTCAGCGAATCCATCGGGCCGGGATGCGTTCATCTGGGCGTGGACAACATCCACAAAGTGGGGGCCATCGGCAAAGCTGGCTTTGGCTGGAAAACGCGCATCGTCGATGAAACGGGATGCGATGTGGCGCAGGGGCAGGTGGGCGAGCTTGCGGTCTGCGGACCTGGCGTAATGACCTGCTACTACAACGACCCGCAGGCCACTGCCGAGGTTCTAAAAGATGGATGGCTTTATACCGGCGATATGGCGCAGGAAGATGAGGACGGCTTTATTTTCCTGGTAGACCGCAAGAAAGACGTTATCATCAGCGGCGGCGAAAACATCTATCCGGTGCAGATCGAGGATTTCCTGCGGGCCCACGATGCGGTCAAGGATGTGGCGGTCATCGGGCTTCCGGATAAGCGCCTGGGCGAAATTACGGCAGCCATCATCGAAATCAAAGAAGGAAAGGCCTGTACGGAAGAAGAAATCCAACGCTTCTGCAAAAAGCTTCCGCGCTACAAGCGGCCGCGGCGGATTATCTTTGCAGAGATTCCCAGAAATCCCACCGGAAAGATTGAAAAGCCGAAGCTCCGCAAGCGTTACTGCGGGGAAAGCCTCGTGGCCGCACAAAACGAGGTGGAGCTGGTAATGAATAAGTAAAAGACAGGAGGATGCACAATGAAACAGCCATTGATCGGATTGACGCCGTTGTACGACGACAGAATGCAAAGTTACTGGATGGTGCCGGGATATATGAAGGGGATTTTAAAAGCTGGCGGAACGCCGGTGATTCTTCCGCTCATTCAGGAGAAAGAGCAGGTTTGCGAGCTGATGCAGAGGCTCGACGGATTGCTTGTTACCGGCGGGCCGGATGTCAATCCAGCGCTGTATGGCGAAGAAGTCATCCTTGAGAGCGGAATTTTAGCGCCCTTTCGCGATATTATGGAATCGGCCTGTCTGCGCGAGGCCGTGGCGCAGGATATACCGGCGCTGGGCATCTGCCGCGGCATGCAGATGATGAATGCGTTTATGGGGGGAAGCCTGTACCAGGATCTGGAGACGCAGCATCCGGGTCCCACCGTACACAGCCAGGGAGAACCTTCCTATAAGACGACGCATTTTGTAGATGTCGTGGAGGAAAGCCCGCTGCATCGCTGGTTAGGCGGTGCGGCAGAGCTTGCGGTCAACAGCTTCCACCATCAGGCGGTTAAGGAGGTGGCTGCGAAGTTAAAGCCCATGGCCGTCTCCCGCGAGGATGGCATTATCGAAGCCATATGGGCGCC
>CATJIF010000150.1 GCA_949740445.1 uncultured Peptostreptococcaceae bacterium
CAGGACAGGAATTTCAGGATTTTTTTATGGTAAAGGCCATCGCCGTAAAGATCGGGGCAAATAAAAAACAGTATCTCGACCTGACGCTGGGCGACAGTACCGGAGAGATCACGGCAAAGAAATGGGATGTAGCGGATGCGGAGCTTCCGTCGCTGAACGAAATTACGGCAGGGGATATTATTAAAATCAAGGCCTCGGTTACGGAGTGGAACGGCATGCGGCAGCTGAAGATTTTCAAGCTCCGCAAGGCGGTGGCGCAGGATGGACAGGAGCTTTGGGATTTTATCAAGGCAGCGCCGGAAAAGCCCCAGGATATGTACGACTACATCTGCCAGGCAGTGGATGCGATGACCGATGCGGACTTAAAGGCTCTGTGCCAGCGGCTGCTGGAGGATAATCGAACGCAGCTGATGTATTATCCGGCGGCATCGAAGAACCACCACGCGCAGCTGGGCGGCCTGCTGTACCATATGAAGCGCATGCTGGATATGGGCGAGCGTGCCTGCCTGGTATACACAAACCTGAAGCGCGACTGGGTGGTCTGCGGTGTCATTATCCACGACATGGAAAAGATTCGGGAAATCGACGCCGACGAGCTGGGAATCGCCTCCGGCTATTCCTTCGAAGGGCAGATGCTGGGGCATCTGATTCAGGGGGTAAAGGCCATCGACCGGCTGGCGCAGGAATTGGCGCTTCCTCGGGAGAAAGCGATTCTTTTAGAGCACATGGTGCTGACGCATCACTACGAGCCGGAGTACGGCAGCCCGAAGAAGCCGCTCTTTCCCGAGGCGGAGCTGCTGCACTATCTGGACATGGTGGATGCGAAAATGTTCGACATGGAGGCGGCGATTGCGGCAACGAAGCCCGGCGAATTTTCCGACCGGGTGTGGACGCTGGACAATCGGCGGCTGTATCGTCCTACGGCGGAAATCTGGGAATAGCGGCGCGGCGGGGCAAACGCAAAGCGGCAGGTGTTGTTGCAGCCCGGCGGCTCGACCGGCGCTGGAACGTTGGGGAAGAAAGGAAATGCGATGGATACATCCATGCAGAGCAGCGCTGTTACGCTGCTGACAGGAACGCAGGCCCAGCGGGAGCTGAAGGCAGCCTGCCAGGACGGTAGGCTGAGGGAGTTTTTGGGCGAAGGGTGCTGGCCGCCCAGCAAGGGCGAACAGGCGCGGCTGGACAATTTGATTGAGCGATTGGACCTGGTGCGGCCGGAGCTTGTGTACCGGCTGTCGGTTTTGTTGTTGTGCTTTGAAAAGAAAAAGGCGGCCGAGGCAGCAAAGCAGCTGAAGGTAGATAACAATCTGCGTTCTCAGGTATACATGGCCGTCATGCTCACCGACGATTTATATTTCGTGCAGACGCCTCTGGCGATGAAGCGGTTTTTGGTGGAATACGGAACAGAACGCTACGAATTTCTGGAAGATGTGCTGAAGCAGCAGCGCAAATTGTTCGACCAGAGCGAGGGGCGCATTTTGGCGCGGCTAACGATGATCGAGGAATTTAAGCGCTGCAGCATTCCCGTGTTTGCAGAGGATTTGGCCGTTACGGTGCAGGATTTAATAGAAGCGGGGATTCCGGCGGATAAGGCAGAGGATATCCTGATGAAGCTTTTGGATGTGGTGCACGTAAAGCCGGCGGATAACAAGAGGGACTTTTTGCTGAAAAAGGGAAAGCTGTTTTATAAAGTGCCGCTGGCGGCAGGCCTGCGGAAGGTGCAGTGGACCAAATAGAAGAGACAGGCTGCGGCACAGACACGGCGCGGGTGCAGCTAACATAAAACGGGCGGGCAGGAGAATGGAACGAATCAAAGCAACGGTCATCGAAATCATATTTTATAACGAAGAAAACTGCTATGCGGTGGTGGGAATGGAACACCCGCAGATGGATTTTGTGGCCGTGGGCTATCTTCCCCATGCGGAAAAAGGCCGTACCTTTGTTTTGGAAGGCGAATGGAAAACCAATCCCAAATACGGCGAGCAGTTTGCCTTTACAGCGTTTACCGAGGAGTTGCCAAATACAGTGGAAGGAATCGAAGCGTTTTTAGCATCGGGGCTTCTAAAGGGAATCGGCAAAAAGACGGCGGCAGCCATTGTGGCGCACTTCGGCGAAGATACGCTGTCCATCATCGAGAACGAACCGCTGCGGCTGGCGGAAATCAGTGGCATCAGCGAGAAGAAAGCGCAGAACGTGAGCGAGGCCTACCGCGCTCACCGGGAATTTGCGCAGATTACCGTGTACTTTCAGAAATACGGTATTACCCCGGCCTACGCCATGAAGCTGTACAAGGTGTACGGCAGCGATACCATCAAAGAGGTGGAAGAAAATCCCTACCGCATGGTGGATGATATCTTTGGCATCGGTTTTAAAAAGGCGGATGCCATTGCCCGGCAAATGGGGATTGCCATGGATTCGGAGTATCGGGTGCGCAGCGGAATTCTCTATGCGCTGGGGAGGTTTGCTGAGCGGGAAGGGCATACCTTTTATCCGCAAAAGGAATTCTGCGAAAAAGCAGCAGCGTTTTTGGAAGTTTCCGCTAGCGATATCTACGAGATGACTGTGCAGATGGCCTTCGACGGTGATGTGCATCTCGAAACCCTGGAGGGGCGCAGCGTGATTTTTCCCATCCGCTACTGGCAGGCAGAGCAGAACGTCTGTGCAAAGCTGCTGGTGCTGAACGACAGCCCGCTGTCCCACATTGCCGACGAATACGAGATGGAACGTCTGATTCAAAGCATCGAAGCGGAGACAGGCATAGAGCTGTCGGAGAATCAGCGGTTTGCCGTCAGCTCGTCGCTTGCCAGCGGCGTGTCGGTAATCACCGGCGGGCCAGGTACGGGAAAGACGACGATTCTCAACACCATCATGCGGATTTTTGACCGGCGCGGGATTAGCGCAGCCATTGCAGCACCTACGGGGCGCGCGGCCAAGCGCATTACAGAAACCTCCGGCTATCCGGCCTCCACGGTTCACCGGCTTTTGGAATACTATTACTCCGAAGGCGGGGACGGTATGCGCTTTGGAAAGACCGCGGAGGACCCGCTGGACTATCAGGCTGTGATCGTGGATGAGGTCTCTATGGTCGATATTTTGCTGATGGACGGACTGCTGTCGGCCCTGCGGCCGGGAACGCGGTTGATTTTGGTGGGCGATGCCGACCAGCTGCCCAGCGTAGGCGCGGGAAACGTCCTGCGGGATATTATCGAAAGCGAGGTCATCTACTCCGTGCAGCTGACAGAAATCTTCCGCCAGGCGCAGGAGAGCATGATCGTTGTCAACGCCCACCGCATTAACCGCGGGGAATATCCGGACTGCAACGTAAAGGAAAAGGATTTCTTTCTGCTGCGGCAGCAAAACGAGAAAGAGGTGGTCGCGACGATTAAGGATCTCAATCTGAGGCGCCTGCCGAATTTTTACCAAAGCGACGCGGTGCGCGACATCCAGGTAATGACACCCGTGCGCAAGGGAATGCTGGGAACCCATCAGCTGAATGAGGAGCTGCAGCAGGTGCTCAACCCGCCGTCGCCGGAAAAGCGCGAGAAAAAGCACGGCGACCGGATCTTTCGCGAAGGCGATAAGATTATGCAGATTAAGAACAATTATCAGCTGTCGTATCGCCGGACCGATACCATGCAGGAGGGCGAGGGCGTATTCAACGGCGATGTAGGGTTTATTCAGAGCATCGACGACGAAAACGGCCAGCTCTATGCGCTGTTCGACGATAATAAATATGTAGCGTATGAATTCAGCCAGCTGGACGAGGTGGAGCTGGCCTATGCCATCACAGTGCACAAGAGCCAGGGAAGCGAATTTCCCATCATCATTATGCCGGTCAGCTGGTTTCCGCCCATGCTGGCTACGCGCAACCTGCTCTATACGGCAGTGACCCGGGCGAAAGATGTGGTGGTATTGGTGGGCTCAGAAGCGCATATGCGGGCCATGGTGGACAATAACCCCATCGTCCAGCGCTACTCCGGGCTGAAAGCGCGGCTGCAGAGGTTTTTGAACTCGCCGCTGTGATGCGCGGGATAAGCCGCGGTGTAATAGATGCAGGGGTACAGATTGGAGTGTGGAATTGAAAGAGAAAAGATTTGCAAGAGAGAGAACGTATATAAAAGAACAGATAAAATGCGCGCTGGAAAGGCCGGGGCAGAGGGCAGAGAACCATGCCGGGATGCCGCAGCGAAGCGCTTTTATGCCAAGGGTCTTGGCCGGGATGGCAGAGGGCTTTGCACAACTGCTGTTTCCGGAGCATTTGTACTGCATGGCCTGCAATGACCTGCTCGGCGGCGAAAACGACTGGGGGCTGTGCACCCGATGTATGAGTGCTATGTTTTCGGAGGATATTCTGCGCCGGACGACGATAGAGGGGCAGGGAGAAAGCGGCGTTTCGCACGCGATATCCTGCACGGTGTACGGCGGCCTGTCGAAAGAAATCCTGAGTAAATTCAAAAACAAAAACCAGCCGTGGATGGCGCAGGATCTGGGGCGCTTGATGGCCCAGCGATACCGGGAGGAATGCTGGGCAGACGAAGCAAATGCGGCACAACAGGGGAATTGCATGGGCGCAGGTGCAAAAAAGGCCGCACAGCTTGTAACCTTTGTCCCCATGCACGAAAGCAAGCGGCAGAAGCGCGGCTACGATCAGGCACAGCTTCTGGCACAGCAGACGGCAAAGGCATTGGAGCTTCCCTATTGCCAGTGCCTTCAGCGCATTCGCGCTACGGCGCCGATGAAAAATATGTCGCAGGCACAGCGGCTTTCCAACGTAAACGGGGCATTCGCGTGGAAACCGCTGCCAAAGCAGCAATTTCTCGCAGGAACGCGGGTGCTTTTAATCGACGATATTGTAACGACTGGCAGCACAGCGAAGGCCTGTGCAGAGGTATTGCGCAGGCAGGGGGCTGCCGACGTAACGCTGTTGACCTTTGCGGCAGCAGCTTCAGGCATGTGCACATAGGGACAGAAGTGGGCTGTGGTGCATGGGATTCACACAAAAGAAAAAATAGGCGAATGACGAAACCGCCCGGGTCTGTGGTTGAAAGTCCAGGCCAGATACGGGCAAAGGGACCCACGTAAGCCGGTCTGCAAGGCAGCGGTGATCATGGCGTATCTTAGATGTAAGTCCTCGGGAAAATCCCGGTTAGGCAGGTGTGGGGGCAAAGACCAGGTCAGCCGGACGGTTTCGCCATTCGCTTTTGCAGAGGAAGGCTGTGCGTTTATTGCGCATTCGCGGATAATCGCCTCATGTCTTTCTTGACATTCCAGCACCTGCGCCGTACAATAAAACTATAATGAAAACCGTATAAAAGCCAGTGCGCGGAAGCGGTGGCGTTTCCGTGCCTGTCTGCCCATATCCACGAAAGGGGTTATGATTGATGAGTTTGTACCATAATGCGATGGAAGATCTTGTAGAAGAATTGTATGAGGAAATGCACGATGGGTTTGACTGCTGCGACTGCGAGCAGTGCCGTGCCGATATTGTTGCGTATACGCTAAACCAGCTCCCGGCGAAATATGTCGTTACAAAGGCCGGCGGCGCAATCAGCAAGGCGGACAGCCTGCGGTTTCAGCATATTACGGACATTCGTGCAGCTATGATCCGCGCGGTGCAGATCATTAAAAATTCCCCGCGGCATTGAGCCATTCGAATTTACGTCCCCTGTATAGAAAAAAGGGGACTTTTTCGTATGTTTTTAACACAAAATTTGTGCGGCTCGACAGTCTTACATTTAATTTTAAAAGTTGCAAACCGTTGGGCTGTACAAGCTTTGTGAGCAAGGTTTGCAGACTGCTGTCTGTGTGCGAAAGGAAAAGGAGGAAGCACTGTGAAAAAGAAACTGTTCAGCATTTTACTGGCGCTTGCCATGCTGACGACGCTCGTACCTCTGCAGGTATGAGCTGTTCAGGATAGCAGCAGCCTGTGTGCGCATCACACAGAACACAATGAGGAATGCATGGATGAGACGGGTGTGTGCGTCTATCGGTGCGAAGAATGTGAAGGGCTCTTTACAGAAGGCGATGAAATGGAAGGCAGGCCCCAGGCTGAGACGCCGGCAGAGGATGGCGGCAAGGAACAGGAAGAGACGCCTGCCGCCGAACCTGTGGTTGAGCATATAACAGAAATCGTCGATTTGGGCGAAATTGAAACAGCGGCACCATCGGCGTTCTTCCGTCTCGACGATACGGGAAGGACAGAACTGAGCTCCGGAACCCACGTGGAGTGGATCGACCGCATCGACATTCCGGATTACATAAAAGAGCTTTACGACTGGCTTGTGGAAAATTCCGATGGCGAGGGAACCGATCTTCTGATGGATGTTACCAATGAAACGCAGATCGGCAACGGCCAGGAGTACGGCATTCTATTGCGGGAGGTAACAGGAACCGGTGCGATTACCGAGAGCAAAGTACAGGAGATTATGGATGAAATAAAAGCGGAGGATGGGGCTCATATGCGCGCAGTCTACGATGCCTTTGACCGCGACCATCCGGAGGTGTTCTGGCTGTCTGGTAAAAACAAGTTCAGCCTCAGTGTCAGTTACAGCAGCAGTCAATACACAGTGCGCGTGTACTTTCTTTTGAAAACCAGCGACTTTGATATCCGCGCTGCAAAATACAAAACGGAAGAGGCGATCCGCGCGGCGATCAATGAACGCGACAGCAATGTGCAACAGATTTTGAGCGGCATATCGCAGGGTGACGATTATGAAAAGATCGTGTATTTTAATCAATGGCTGACGAAAAACAACGGCTATAATTCCAGCAGCAATCTGAATAGCATCGACCACGACTGCCGCACCTGCATCAGCGCGTTGGCAGGAACGCCGCGGGGGACAGAAAGCCCTGTCTGCGAGGGATATGCCAGAGCCTTTCAGGTGCTCTGCGACGAAGCGGGCATCCCCTGTGTGCTGGTGGACGGCAATGCGGTTTCCAGCGACGGAAGCGGCGGGCCGCACATGTGGAACAATGTGCAGCTGGATGGCAAATGGTATGCCGTAGACGTTACCTGGAACGATCCCATTATAGGAGGGAATTCCGATAGCGAGGGAAATGAAGAGTATCTGCTGGTAGGCGCCGGTACTGTCATCGACGGCACAGCCTTCAGCAAATCCCACAACGTGGAGAATTCGGCATCCAATGGAGGGCCCAACTTTACAAACGGCCCGGAATTAGCAGCGGAGAAGTACGATACCAGCAGCCGCACCAGGCTGGAAAACGCGAAGATTACAGTAGGCGACGGCAGTGAGATCGTTTACACGGCAAAACCTCAGACACCTAAAGTGAGGGTGGTGCTCTCCGGAAAAACGCTGACAGCCGGAACCGATTATACAGTGGCGTATGCTGACAACACCGACGCGGGAACGGCAACGGTTACCGTAAAAGCGGTAGAGGGCGGAACTTACACCGGCGAACAGACGGCAAGCTTTTCTATACAACAGGCAGAGCCAATTGTGGAATGGCCGGAATATCAAAAAGTAACGTATACGGGAACTGCGGCGGCAATTGAACTTCCACGCGTACAGTTACTGACAGGTGAAGAATATACAGGACAGATTCTATATTCGCATATGGGAGATGACGATAAAATCTCTGTCAGCGGAATGCCTTCTGCCATAGGAAGTTATCTGATTATGGCGGAAATACTTGCTCAAAACAACAATTACAAATCCGTGAGATGCGAAGCGACCCTGGATATCCTTGCTTCGGGCAACGAAGAGCTCCAATTTTATGTGGGAAGCGATGCTGCAACTGCCGAAAATGCGGCAGTGGTTGCAGACCAGCCCCAATATGGCATGTTGTGGAAGGATATCGTTGCCATCAACCCGGCGCTGACGGCAAAGGTAGGCGGCCAGACGGGAAGCGGTGCGTTTGCGCTCCGGCTGAACGGCGGGGCACTCCCCACAGGCAAGGTGCCTGACGCAGGCGAATATGCGGTAGAAATTGTATATAACGGAACCATCGGCGGGCAGAAATATACAGATGTTTCGGTTTGCAAGGTTAAGATTAACATTGCGCCGGTGGAATACACGGGAGAAAAAACCGTTGAGCAAATGGTTCCGACGAACAGAAAGCAGAAGATGACAGTTGATCTCTCTACACTGCTTTCCGGATTGTCAAATGCGACAATCGACAGCCCTAAAATTTTGCAGGGCGGAGATTTTATAAGCGATGTAACGGTTGCAGGCGATGGAGTCAGCTTCGAGGTCGCAGCCGTAGAGACTGCCGGAAAGACAGCGGAGATCAGAGTGAGAGTAACCGCGGATAATTATCAGCCGTTCGAGGTTTCGATTGCGCTGACGACTGCGGATAAGGACGATGCACAGGTTGCCTTTACAGGCAGCGTGCCCAAAGAAAAGATTTACGGCGACAGAACCTTTGAGCTGCGGGCAAAAGCAGAAGCAGCCGGCGAGGGCAAAGGCGTGTGGACCTGGGAAAGCAGCAATCCCGATATACTCGCCGTTACCGGAAACGGCAGCCGGGCAACCGTTACTGTAAAGGGTGCCGGCAAGGCGGAGATTACCGCCTCTTACCAATCCGATAGCGCTATGGGTTCGGTTTCGGCAGCGATTGCCGTGGCGAAAAAAGCGCTGACTGTAAAACCGGCGAATGTCAGCTGCTACGTCAACGCATCGGCTCCGGAATTTGCGCTGGCCTACGAAGGGTTGGTAGCGGGCGACAAGGTAAACATCAGCAAAGAGGCCGCCTTTACTTTAACCAATAAAGCGGGAGCGGAAATCGCGGCAGAGGAAGCGGTAAAGACAGCAGGCACCTACACCATCACATGGTCGAACTACGAGCCTGCAGAAACGGTGCTGGAAGGCCAAGATGCGGCAAATTACGACTGGAAAGCAGTAACGACGGGTACCCTGACCGTCCGGACGAAATCCTCCGGCGGTGGAGGAGGCAGTGGCGGTTCTGCAACGCCCAGCACAGATACGACGACCAACAGCGACGGTTCTACGACCACGACCACTACCGATAAAGCTACAGGAGCGGTAACGACCACGACGAAATATACCGACGGGACAATCGTAAAGGTTGTGGAAGCTGCCGATGGTTCATCTACGACAGAACGCACGCAGCCCGACGGCACGAAGGCTACGACGACGCAGGATAAAGACGGCGTGGTAAAAAGCGAAGTAACGCTTTCCACGGGTGCGGTGAATGCGGCAGAAAAGGAAGAATCGCCAGTAGAGCTTCCCATTGCGCAGCAGAAGCCCCAGCAGGAAAGCGCAAAGGCTCCGACGGTAACGGTCAGCGTGCCGGGCAGCCGCGAAGTTAAAATAGAGATTCCGGTAAGAAATGCTGGCGGCGGCATCGTTGCTGTAGCGGTGGACAGCAATGGAGCGGAAACGGTTCTAAAGACCTCCATACCCACAGCGGACGGCATCGTAATCGAAGCTTCCGGCAAGGTAACTGTAAAAATTGTAGATCGCAGCAAGGACTTTTCGGATGTGCCGGCAGGGCGCTGGATGGCGGATGCGGTGGATTTCGTATCGGCCCGCGGCCTGTTCAGCGGCACCGGTGAAAACCGCTTTTCGCCTGACAGCTCGATGACAAGGGGCATGCTGGCGACGGTGCTTCACAATCTGGAAGGAAATCCGGCAGCCACGACCGAAGCGGCGTTCACCGATCTGAGAGATGGTGCATGGTATAGCGCAAGCATCCACTGGGCAGCGGAAAAAGGCATTCTCAGCGGCTATGGCGAAGGCCGGGTCGGCGCGGAAAATCCCATTACGAGAGAGCAGCTGGCCGTTATACTGTGGAAATACGCTGGAAGCCCGGCAGCCTCCGGAAGCGAATTGCGGTTTTCGGATGCGGCAACTGCTGGCAATTACGCAAAACCGGCACTGCAGTGGGCGACGGAAAACGGCGTTATGGTCGGGTCTTCTTCGGGAGCGTTACAGCCCAAGGCGCAGGCTACTCGTGCAGAGGTGGCGCAGATGCTGAAGAACTTCCTAAGCATCCGATAATTAAAGTCAGGAAACAAAGAAAGACGAGTAAAAAGCAGTTGCTTTTGGGCGGCACTCATAAGACAGTATTAGAAATGTTTTCGGGAAACGGCATAGCTTGCAGGCTATGCCGTTTCTCCGTTTTGCAGGTCATTCAGTAAAGTAGCATTTTGCTTGTACCCTCGCAGGCTTCGCCTGCTGGGGCAGACCCTTGGGAAGTATCCCAAACCCTCATTTCGTTAAGCCCTTATTTTTTCCTACTTCCTACTACGGAGGATTTTGAAAAATGCCAAACCTACACGAAAAAATGTTCCATATTTTTAATTGCGCTATATCAAAGTGTCGATTGACTTTTTAGTATCAAAATGATAATATTTTCATATATCAACGCAGGAGGGTGAAAGATGACAGATAGGCTTATGGAGTGCATTACA
>CATJIF010000151.1 GCA_949740445.1 uncultured Peptostreptococcaceae bacterium
CGCCGACCGTCCCCGCGCTGTAACAGTGGAAATGTTCGTCGGTAAGGTTATCAAAGACGAGCATGGCAATGAGCAGGTCATCGACCAGGATACAGCCTCCGCCATCCACTATGACATGATCGTCAATGGTTATATCGACCGTAAAGGTGCACTGACCGACAAGTATTATGAAGATAAAGCAAATGGTGAGATTAAAGTCGCAGAAGAAGTTGCGAACTCCGCTGCTTCTGTGCTTGAAATCATAGATTCTGTCTATGATGCTCGCAGTATGCAGCCGGAAAATGCCCGCAGCAACAATGTGGAGCTGCAAGTAGATGAGGACAAGTTGGCAATGCCGGAATTCAAGGCACTGTGGTCAAAGATCAATGCCAGATCCGTTTATGTTGTGGATTTTGATACGGAGGAACTGATTCAAAAAGTCATTACCGTTTTGAATAGCAAACTGCACGTTTCCAGAATTCACTTTCAGGTAGAAAGCGGAGCAATGGCGGCAATTCGCTCCAAAGAGGAATTGTTGTCCGGCGCATCCTTTGTGAAAGAAGAATCTGCCAGTTATGGTGTGACTATGACGGCAAATTCCAATGTGAAGTATGATCTGATTGGAAAGCTGGTCGACGAAACCGGGCTAACACGCAAAGCTCTTGTTGCCATTCTGAAAGGCATCCAGCCTGCTGTGTTCAATCAGTTTAGGGATAATCCAGAGGAGTTTATCGTTAAAGCCGCTGCTCTGATCAACGATGAGAAAGCGACAGCAGTCATTGAACATATCACCTATGATGTCTTGGATGATCATTATAATACAGATATCTTTACTGATCCGACTATCAAGGGAAGGCTTGGCGTAAACACGATGAAGGTAAAAAAGCATCTGTACGATCATATCGTCTACGACTCGACCGGAGAGCGGGATTTTGCCGCCGAACTTGATATAAATACCAATGTGGCGGTCTATGTAAAGCTTCCGGATGGATTTTATATCGCCACGCCGGTCGGTCATTATAACCCGGACTGGGCCATCGCTTTCTATGAGGGAACCGTCAAACACATTTATTTTGTGGCGGAGACGAAAGGCTCCATGCGTTCCATGCAGATGCGCCTGATGGAACAATCCAAAATTCACTGCGCCAGAGAGCATTTCAAAGCCATTTCCGGCGACAATGTAAAGTACGATGTGGTGAATAGCTACAAATCGCTGTTGGAGCTGGTGATGAAATAACAACTTTGCTACTTTGGCAGATCCCGTATATCAGGAAAGCCTGCCACAATGCTCTGGATACTGAATATAGCACCGATGGCATTGCAATTACCATCGGTGCGAAGCAGGTTCATTTCGACCATAATTTCAGCAGCAGTTCCAAAAGATAACGATGCTATTTTATACCAGCATAGGCAACGACGATATTCTTGAGAATTTCTACGACGGTATCCATATCCTCTGCGGCAATCAGCTCGCAGGGGCCGTGGAAATTGAAGCCGCCAGTTCCTAAATTGGGGCAGGGAAGCCCTTTATACGACAGCTGGGCGCCGTCGGTGCCGCCGCGAATCGGGTCGATGCCGGGCGCGACGCCCGCATCCAAAGCTGCCTGCTTGGCGTTTTCTACCAGGTGCATGCAGTCCTCCAGGCGGGATGCCATATTGAAGTAACTGTCGCGCAGGCTGAGGTTGAGCTGGGCTTTGGGGTGCGCGGCCTGTACCTGGCGGACGATGGTTTGCAGAAGTTCTTTTCGCTGAGCGAACAGCTCGTCGCTGTGGTCGCGGACCAGATAGGAAATCTGCGCGCAGGCGGGCGTACCCGAAAGCGAGGTCAGGTGGAAAAACCCCTGATAGCCTTCTGTCTGTGCCGGAATCTGCCCAGAGGGAAGCGCAGCGTTGATTTCTGCGGCGATCAGCAGGGCGTTTTCCATAATTCCCTTTGCAGAGCCGGGATGCACCGAAACGCCGGCGATATCTATGGCAGCGGAAGCGGCATTGAAATTTTCGTATTCGATGGTTCCGGCCCGGCCGCCATCTACAGTATAGGCATACTGTGCACCGAAAGCTTCCACATCGAAGTGGGCCGTTCCCTCGCCGATTTCTTCGTCGGGCGTAAAGGCGATGCGCAGCGGCCCGTGAGGAATGGCTTCGTCGGAAAGGCGCTGGCAGAGCGTAATGATTTCAGCAATGCCCGCCTTATCGTCGGCCCCTAAAAGGGTGGAACCGTCGGCGGTGATGACGGTTTTTCCCGCAAGTTCTTTTAAAAAGGGGAAATCCGCCACGCGGATAACGCGGCCGTCTTTGGGAAGCGCGATATCGCCGCCGTCGTAATTTTCATGCAGGATTGGCTGTACGTTTTCGCCGCTAAAATCCGGCGCAGTATCCATATGCGCCAAAAAACCCAGCACGGGGACGGATTCACAGCCGGGTGTGGCCGGCAGGGCGGCGGTAACGATGCCATGCGGGTCGAGCTGAACCTGCTGCAACCCCATTTCCTCCAGCTCCTGAACCAGCAGGCGGGCCAGAGTCAGCTGGCGCTGGGTGCTGGGGGCAGCGTGGGTGGTTTCATCGGAGGTCGTGTGTATGGTAGCGTACTTGAGAAAGCGTTGATATGCGCGCATGAGAATCATTCCTTTCTTTCGTCGAAGATGCCGGACGTGCCGGTGATTGCGTTTATTGTAGCACGCTGGCCTGCTTTGCGCAAGGATATCTGCAAAAGTGCGCACAGGTGGCCGCCGGCCGGAAGCTAAAAACAGTGATAGACTGCGAGGTCGCGCAAAGGCTTTTTCTCCGTATGTAGAGGGTTTATTTTCGTTTCTGCACAGGGATAGCCGATAGGGAGAATGGCTACAGGCTGTACGGTTTGCGGCATGTGGAATACTTCTTTGATCAGCTTTGGGTCGAAATGGCCGACGAAGGTGCTTCCCAGCCCAAGGCTGGTCGCTTCCAGCATGATGTGCGTGGCAGCGATGGCGGCATCCAGCACTCCGGCATCTTCCCCAGTAAAACCATTTTTCCAGCTGACCGCCTGGTCGTAGCAGACAATCAGCACCAGCGGCGCATAAAAATGGTAGCGGGTGCTCCGACGGATGGCTTCCATATCGGCTTCATCGTTCAGCACCAGTATTTTTTGCGGCTGGTAATTGCAGGCCGTGGGCGCGACCCTTGCAGCCTCCAAAAGCTGCAATACCTTATCTTCTTCCACGCTCTGGGCGCTGAACTGACGCATGGAGTACCTCTGCCTGGCTAATTCGATAAATTCCTGCATTGCTTTTTATCCTTTCAAACGAATTCTTTGGCTCTGTCGGCCACGTGCTGGCCGCACGGATAGGAAATCTGCTTCTATACAGGTATAATACTATAAGAGACCGGGGCTGGCAAGCATGTGGCTTTTTGAAGGGGGAGTAAAAAAAGCGCGCATAAAAAATTTTTTTATGGAACTTTCCTGTGCGTTTGCGCGTCTTAATAAATGCAACAGGGGGATAATCCCAGCGGAAGGCTTTCTATAGCGAGCCTGCCAGGGGAGAATACAGGGGATCATATTGATTCGAACAAAGAGAACTGTACACCGAAAATGCATTTCGGCAGTCACAGTTCTTTTTATGCTTTCCTGTGCCTTAACAGTGGAGGCTTGGCATCAATGAAAGGAAGTTTTATAGAATTGTAAAATTTTTTAATAAAATTGAAAAAACGTATTGACACTTTGGAAAGTAAATGGTAATATAATTCTTGCAGTGCACGAGAGACTGCAAAGAAAAATCGAGGTGATTTTTCACAGGAGATATGGCGGTGTAGCTTAGTTGGCTAGAGCGTTCGGTTCATACCCGAAAGGTCGGTGGTTCGACTCCACTCGCCGCTACCATATCCGGGCGTTTAGCTCAGCTGGGAGAGCATCTGCCTTACAAGCAGAGGGTCATAGGTTCGAGCCCTATAACGCCCACCATTTTCATTGCGGCCTGGTAGTTCAGTTGGTTAGAATGCCAGCCTGTCACGCTGGAGGTCGACGGTTCGAGCCCGTTCCAGGTCGCCAATTAAAAATGTTGCACGGATATGACATACGCAGGACTGGCCATTGCGGCGGCAGTTCCCTGAAAGAACGAGCATGGTGGGTGTCGTCAAGTGGTTAAGACACAGGATTGTGATTCCTGCATGCGTGGGTTCAAATCCCACCATCCACCCCATAAAATTTACAACTGATATCGTTGGGGTATCGCCAAGCGGTAAGGCAACGGATTCTGATTCCGTCACTCGCAGGTTCGAATCCTGCTACCCTAGCCAACCAAAGCGATGAACGGCAAAGCAGACACCTGCTTTGCCAGATTCATCGTAACCCCATGTTGCAAGAAGCATCGGCTCGACGAAGCGGCAGCGCAGCAAGTAAATATATCTTGCTGTATGCGCAGGAAATTTTGCCGGATGCAAGGCGCGCGAGGAAGAACGAAGCGGAGCGTACTTGGGTACGTGAGCATTGGCTCGACGAAGCAGCAACGCAGCAGGCGGTAAAATTAACAAGCATATGGTGGCATAGCCAAGTGGTAAGGCAAAGGTCTGCAAAACCTCTATCCCCCGGTTCAAATCCGGGTGCCACCTCCAATATTTCGGAGAATGGGAGTTAACGTCGTAGAGATGTTGACTCCTTCTTTCGTTGCCTCGATTCTTTCGATTAAAAGATGTGCTGTCTCTTGTGTAGGGTTTTTCTTAATTGCTTCCAGCCAGTCAAGGATTTTACGTTCTGTATAGTCTTTGGGTGGTTGTTTTTCTTTTAAAATAGAGATTTCGTGTTTTAAATCCATCATTTTTTTGCCAATTTCAGAAATAACTTCTGCAGGCAAGCCACCTGTAGACAGTGTTTGCATATAGCCATCATATTGCTGTTGCCGTTCAGCTATTGCTTCCCGCACAGCAGTATTAAATTCGTTTATGCGGGACTTTGCACGACCATTGTATTCTTTTATAGCTTCAACGATTTGTGCCTGTGTAGATGGATTCAAGAGCTCCTCAATGTACTTATCTACAGCACTATCAATACTATCCATGGCTACTGTACCAACGCCACAGGATTTCGAACAAACATAGGTACTATATTCAACACCATTTCTTTTTGATACAGATGTGTGAGCATACATTTTTGATCCGCATTTTCCGCAGTAAACTAAACCTTTGTATGGATTTGCTGCACTTCTCCCAGATTGCTTTCTCTCGCTCATAATTTTTTGCACCTTCTCCCATTCTTCATGTGTTACGATTGCTGGCATTGCATTATCAATTCTGATGGCATTGTTTTTATCTCTTCTGTTATGCTTTTCTGTCTGGATAGCATAGACGTAAGTGCCCGTATAGCGTTCATTCCTTAAAATTTCATAAATTGATGGATATTTTATCGTTTTTCCTCGCTTGCCACGGATTCCAGCAGCTTCCATCTCTTTTACTAAATCTTTATAGCCAGTACGATTTAGAGCACAGTCGAACATTTTCCTGACATAACCGGCTTCCAATTCATTTATGACATATTTTTGATCAACGATATCATAGCCAAAGGGTGCGTATCCGCCATTGTGCATAGCCTTTTCGGCATTAACTCTTAAGCCTTTGCGAGTTTCATCGGCAAGATCGATGATGTAATATTCACTTAAAGCACGCATTAGAGATTTCATAATGATAGATTCTTTGCCATGCCCAAAATCTTCCGCAACAGCGATCAGAGATACATGGTTGTCGTTCAACTTGCTCTCATATATGACATGATCTTTCATTGACCTCGCAAATCGGTTATATTTATGAACAAGAACAACATCAAAGCTATGATCGGCGCTATCGTTTATCATACGTTGAAATTCTGTCCTTTTAGCTGCTTTGCCGCCTTTAGCGCTTTTTGCGTGATCCACATACTGATGTAAGATTATCAAATCATGCTGTGCAGCGTATTCTTCGCAATATGCAATTTGAGCCTCCGCAGACTCTTCGCGCTGAGCTTCAGAAGAGTAACGGGCATAAATAACAGCTCGTTTCATAATTTTTTCCCTCTCGCAATATCAAGCATATCCAAAGCAATTCTAATATCTTCCGGAGAGTATCCTCTCTCCTTCGCTTCGGAAACGACTTTAATGTATTCAGGAGACAATCCGCCAACCTGCTCTGCAGGCAAAACAGTCTTATCAATTCCCATCAAATAGTCAACTGAAACATCAAAATATTCAGCAATTCGCTGTAATTTATCTATTTTAGGTATATATGTTCCTTTTTTCCATTCTGTAAATGTTGAATTGGTTATGTTTGTAGCCTTTGCTACTTTGTAAGCAGTAGTTTTGTGTGCTTTTAATAATTGTTCAAATCTGGAGTACACTTCAGAATCCTTCCGCATGTGATTTTAGAAAACTGAAACAAAGCCATTGACTATACAATATGCAATTTGAGCTTCCGCGGACTCTTCACACTGAGCTCCAGAAGAGTAACGGGCATAAATAACAGCTCATTTCATAATTTTTTCCCTCTCGCAATATCAAGCATATCTAAAGCAATTCTAATATCTTCCGGAGAGTATCCTCTCTCTTTCGCTTCGGAAACGACTTTAATGTATTCAGGAGACAATCCGCCAACCTGCTCTGCAGGCAAAACAATCTTATCAATTCCCATTAAATAATCTACAGAAACACCTAAGTATATAGCAATTTTTTGTAACTTTTCTAATTTAGGAACATATCTACCCATTTTCCAATTACTTAGAGTAGAGGTTGATAAGCCAGTAGCTTTTGCAACTTTATAAGCTGTCAATCCTTTTTCTTCTAAAATCTTTTCAAAAATTTCATACATATCGTTTCCTCATCAGGCTAAATAGCTTTGAAAAATTAGTTAAAAACCGTTGACTAACTTTGAAAACGATGGTATTATACAACCATAGCTTTGAAATCTTAGTCGAAACTAAAGTAATTTACAAACAATTCCCTAACTTTGTTTATTACTTTGATTATATAAGATTTCTTAGTTAATGTCAACGGAAAGGAGGAACAAGCATGTATCATAAATTTGAAAGATTACTTGCAGAGAGAGGCGTAACCGCTTATCGAGTTTCCATTGAAACTGGAATATCTACGGCGACGTTGTCAAATTGGAAAAACGGACATTATACACCTAAAATAGAAAAACTACTGGTTTTAGCAAAGTATTTCGACGTTCCATTGGAATATTTTTTAAGAGAAAGGTCTGAGGCAGATGAAAAAAATTGATAAAACCGATACAGTCAAAGTCCCTACTTCAGCAACATTTCGATACGATGGGAAGGTTTGCATAGCAGAAGAATATCACTATGAAGACGTGCCTGTAGATGTTTACGTAGCATGGCTGAAACAATGTTACGAATCAAGGGGTGGGGCTCGGTAAAATGAAACAACCTAC
>CATJIF010000152.1 GCA_949740445.1 uncultured Peptostreptococcaceae bacterium
GCTGCTCCAGATATTTGTAAATACAGTTGTCAGGGTACTCCAAATCTCGTTGACAATCCCAGCAAGGCTGCTCCAAATTTCTGTAAATATCGAAACAAGCGTATCCCAGATACTGCCAGCTATTTCAGAAATACTGCCCCAGATACCAGTAAAAACCGTGACAATCGTTTCCCAGATGCTTGTAAAAATGTTGCATATGAAATGCCAGATTGCAGAAAAAATTCCAGATATGACAGTCCAGACAGCACTGGCAGCTCCTGAAATTGTTGCCTTGATTCTTCCCCATACGCCAGATATAAAACTGCATATGGCCTCCCATTTGCTGCGGAAAAAATCGGCTATCGCAGATAGGGCGGCAGCTATAAATTCTTTAATCCAATTCCAAGCCGATGCGGCAATTTCTTTTACTTTGTCCCAGTTTTTCCATAGGGCTATTCCAATTGCTATCAATGCAGCAATTGCAAGGATAACAAGCCCAATCGGACTTGTCAAAAACGAGATGGCGGCAGATGCACCTTTCACAACATTCACCGCGGTTTTCACAACAGGTATTCCAACTTTAATGGCAGCAATGGCTCCAACTACGGCAAACGCAATTTTCGCAATCGTTTCTCCAAGCTTAGTCATGCGCTCCGTGTCAACATCCCCGCTTGCGAGCTGCTCTATGAACTGAGCAAATTTCGGCGCAATCAACTCAATGATTTTCCCGATTGCACCAAATACAGTTTTTACAACCTCCCAAATCCCCTTAAATACTGGAATGGCAACATTTGTGATGCCCTGCCATATCGAAAGAAGAACCGTTTTAATGTTCTCCCATATCTTTATGATATTGTTCCGGAACTTGTCAGCGTCAACCCCTGCCTTTTCGAGCAAAGAGCCAAGCAATGAGTCATTGCCCTGCATGAAATTGATGAAATCCTCTATCAGAAGGGCAACCAAGGCAATGGCAGCTACGACGGCAACAAGCCTTATTCTCGCAAGCATTACAGCCTTATTGAGTTTCTCCATTCCCTCGATAAACTTTAGCAGTTTCGTAAAACCAACAAGACCAAATGCTGATGCTGCGACAATGGCAATTAGTCGGAATAGTTTTTCTGCCCCTCCGAGTTTTTCGCTCAGCCAAACAACCCCGTTCCGAACCTTATTCAAAACTGCCATAACCTTATTGAAGCCGCCAACCATAGCCCTGCCTATACCGTCAGTAATTCCAAGCGTTTCGTTTGTCTGGGCAAGCCAAAGCCCCCACTTGCTACGGATAACAGTGAGGGCATCCGTAATGCTATATTTTATGTTTCCAAACTTTCTTTCGATTTCTTCTGCACTATCAACAAAGGTCGCCTTTAAGTCTGCAATAGTTATTGCACCAGCTGATGCCATTTCCTCTAATTTATCTGATGTAGTACCAAGCTTCTTATTCAAAAGCTCGACTGCTTCTGGAGACTGCTCTAAAAGCTGGCTCAATGTTTCACTGTCAATATATCCTTTTGCAAAAGATTTATTGATGGCTTCCATCAGCCCAGCAATATCCTCATTTGTTTTGCCGGCACTCTTGAATAGCATAGTAGCTGCATTATTGAATTTTATAGCTTCATCAATGCTACCAAACAATTCGGAATTTTCATGAACAAGATTTGCAATTATCTTGGACGCCTCTGAATAACTTGTTCTGGTAGCTTCTGCTGACTCAAGAATTTTCTGCTGAATTTCTGCCTGATCGCCCAATGCAGACGTCGAATTTCTTATCTGATCGTTTACTCTGGAGAACTCCTCTACCAACCCATTGATTGCAGACAGACTAAAGCCTATGCCGATGGCTCCAAGAAGTTTTGTTGCAGTGTTCTTAATTCCGGAGATCGTGTTATTGACTTTATCAACATCTTCGTTTCTCACTCTAAATCCTATCTTGTTGATAAACTCGGAAACCGTCACCCAGATCACCTCCCCGTACTAGTTGAGACCATTTGTGCGGCTTTGTGGCTCTTGTTTTTCCATAGATGTTTTATATTAAAAAATCGCTTTGCACATATTCCCGCCCATTTTGCGTAGTTTTAAGCGGCATATATTAAAGCAATTGTTTTTTCTCTGCTCTTTTACTAAAAAACTAAGCCCTGTTTTCATCTGGCAGATGTAAAACAAGGGCTTATCTGTTTTGCAGCTCCTTTAATTCGGCTGCCTGTCCGCGCTCAATGTCCATATCCATACTGTGCAGGGCATACAATTTCAACGCTTCGTCAAGCGTGTACACTGTCTCAAGTTCCAATTTCGAAGCAATACGAGCCTTAATGAGAATATACATCCTCATTTCGAGTTCTGTGAATTGGGATAAGTCGAGCTCTCCCCATCGCTGCCGCTCGGAGTCGCTGCCTGTGCAGATTTTTTTAGGCTTCCAAATTGGACTCCGAGTTTCTTGAAAAAACCGCCGAAATTCAACTTGATAACTTCGAAGCAAAGAACAATCATATCCTGAATGTCTCCGCAAAACACTTCGTTTGCCAGTTCGTATGTCAGGATAGAAACTTTACCTTCAGTAGCCTCACTTTCTACTGAGATATTTTTGTGATCGACAAGCAGTTTCTTGATGATGCGCTCCATTTTATCGCCGGACAATTTAGAAAATGCTTGCGAAAAGATTGGCAGAGCCTTCTCGATATCAGTATCCATAATGCTTGTAATGTTTTCAGCAGAAACTGCACCATCATCGAGGTCCGTAATGCTTTTATCGCTGCCTACTAACGCTGCAATACTTCCAACAACGGGGGCGAGCATAGAAGAAAGCTCCCCGCTGATATTTACAGCTACAAATGCAGGGAATGGTTTGAGGTAAAAAGTATTTTCTCCAATTGTTTTCATCGTAACTTCCATTTGTTTCATGCGTATAAACCTCCCCAAAATCAAGAAGCCACCCTTAGAGGCGGCTTCTTATCATAGACATTATTCTGTTAGTGTTCCGGAGCCGGTATGGAGCTCCCATTCTCTATTGTTTGACTCTTTGCCATATCCCCGAGATGCAGGCTTAATCGGCCATGCCGCATCGGCACTGAATACCATGCCGCCCTTCAAGTCCTTAATCAAAACTGGGAACATTGCTTCTCCAGTTTTGATGTCCTGCGCGAAACGCTGCTGAAGGAATGAGTTGGTATCCGATGTTTGCAAAACAGACACCTTGATTATAAAGGTGTCATCCGGACTGATGCTGCGGACGATTTCTCCGTCACACCCGACTTTCTTTGTCACACCATCACCAGCAGGATCAATAGTGATAAAGCTATCATCTGCATATCCGCTGACGATATGACTCCCGAAAGCCATTGTAACCTCCTTCGGGTTATAGGTCTTAATCTTTCCCATGGCTTATGCCTCCTCTTAGAGTTCATATGTAAGGCTGCCTTTGAGCTCCGCAAAATGGATTGCCCCAGCAAGCCTTGCTTTGAAATTGCATTTCGTCAGCTTTCTGGACGCCTTCTCGGATGCAGTCAAACTGGAGGAAAGAGGAACGGATGTGACATACCCGGGAATGGTATCACCGTTTTCATCAAATTCATCCTCCGCAATTCCACCAGCATCCTGCCCCGATTTCAGCGAGGCCATCATCTGGTTCTGCACAAGCGAAATGCCGCTGTCTGTATAGGGGATTTTAGGTCTGGTAATGAACAGGTTAACAACTCTAACCTGCATATCATTTTTCAGCCAATCTCGGAACCGAATAATATCGGCCCATTCATCCCCAACAACCTTGCCGTTCATTGTGATATTCTTGTTGCCAACAGTAATGAAATAATTCAAGCTCGCTTCAGCAAGAAACTTCATCTCTGTACTGGTCAAAATTGACGGATATACAGATGACAATGTTTTGAATGCAGACGTTTCGCTGCCAGATGAATAATTGAGCCATTTTGCAACAAAGGCTACATTTATGTACCAGTTGGCATCAGGCACTTCCTCGTCGGGCTGGTCAGTCCGCTCTCTTCCGTATACACCACATGTTCTGAAATAAACATTCCCCACCGCAGGCTCGTTTGCCCCGTCTTTTCCTGCCCCAAAGAAGTTCATTTCAGTATAGCAGAACATCTTCTCTTGGGTTTCGATATATGCGGCAATCTCTTCATACAATTGCGGGTCAACGCCGGCCGTACAAAGCACATACCATCCAGAAACACTAAGAGCACGGGCAATCGTTTCCGCCGGCAGTTCAAGTTCTCTTTCAGGGCTATCGACAAGAATTTCATCCGCAGAAAGTGTTTCGATCTGTTCATCACCCGCACTGGGATAGGCTACCTGCACTGTATAAGGTACATCATTTGCACCTTCTCTGCTTACCACAACAGTCAAAAAGATGTCTTCATCGCCCTGATTGAGAGCAGTCAATTTCTTGTACGCTGGCAACTTCTTAAATGCCGTTGCATTCGCAAATTCATCCTCTCCGATGGATACCGAATACCCCTCCTCCGTAAGGACTGCAAGGATGTTAAATATCTCGCTGTTTTCTACATTGGTAATCGCACTCTCCACTGTTATAGCGAGTTTCCGTGAATTCTCATAGAACTTTACAGTGCGCCCGACAGCAGCCTCGCTATTGCTGACGTAGCTCTCAATGGCAGCATTTGTATCCTTGATCGTTGCCGCAGCCGCAATCGCTTCTTTTGTCAATTTCTGCACTGCAATATACACCTGTGTAGGCGTAGGACTTTGCGAGAACGCAACACGGGCAGCCACTCCTACAGGATCAGCATCCGCGCCAGTGGAAACGAATCCGGCATCTTCAACTTCCATAAGGCTCGCATATACACCAATATCGGGTGCCTTGCTTTCTCCCTTTGGGGCAGGTCCCATAATCAGAAGATTGTCAAAACTGGCGTCGTCAACAATAGGGCTTGCAATATCGATGTCAACTGTGGCAATCAAATCATAATTTTTGCCCATTGCTTCTCCCCTCCTTTATTCTTCAACTATCAAAATAATGGCAGGGCCTTCGATGGAAAATTCCTCCTCATCGTAAGGCTCTACCATTATTTTTTCTACACCTTCACGCTTTTCAAGCTCAGAAACAAGATCATATGTTGTGTAGTCTTCCAACTTCATTGATTTTTTCCTCCTTAATTTCTGCCTCTGTGAAATAGCCTGTATCCCGCTCAGCAAGCTCTTTCGTTCCTCCGCCACTGGAGGTTTCTTCAAACTTCGGCACAACGATACCCGCAATATCCTCAGAAGCCCCGCCAAATTGGCCGGTAGTGCTTTCGTTCTCTTCTGGTTCGTTCTGAGTATATATTTCTTCGCCAGTATCCGGGTCCACTTCTCCTGTCGGATACTGGATGCTACCTTCCAAAAGGATTGCGGAGTGCCCAATGGATTTCTGTGTGAAATAAAACATTACAACCAGCTTGGACCGGAATTCGTAGTTATTGTCATTCACCAAACTGGTAAGGTCTTGTGCGTCTCCATCAATCAAAATTGCTACATCATGCTTGTGACACCATTCAATTGTATGCTGCGAATTCAGAAAGTCCACGAAGTACATCATATCATCAATTGCGGTATTCTCATACGCAACAATCCTTCCGGTTTCTTCATCAACAACCGGGCGTCCGTGAGTAAACAAATCAATCTGCATACTGATTTGTGACGCGTAATGACCTACTAGAGTGCCATCTATCATCTTGTACACCGGAGCAAGCGGTCGCTTTACATTTCCGGGCGTAAGGGTGACAAGCGGTATCTGCGGTTTTGCAACCCTGCTCTGACGTGTAAAAGTAACCTCAGCACCAGCAAAATATGAGCTAACGAGTTGGCAAAACAATTCTTTTGCTTGCGATACTCTCAATCAAATCCCCCCACTCATTCTACACCAAAAGTTCATATACCTCATGGAATTTCAATTTCTGGCGGGAACATATCAGGCGATTGGGATACATCTTCCGGAACAAGCACAAACTGGTAGTTGAGGTGTGACAGGATTGTGTGCTCCCAGATCTGCGAGGATACACATTCATACCAGTCCCTGTGATAATACAGCATATCGCCTTTGCGGTTGAGTTTTTCATCAGCGACTACCAGTTTGACTTCTCCATGGGCTTCCAGCCGTTTAACCTTCCGCTGTCCTTCTGGGAGAGCCTGCATTTGGTCAGCACTCAGCGGATGCACATTTAGACTGGCAACGAAATCTTCATACTCGGAAGTAAGATACCCATTGAAGTTCTTTTGCTCCCCAAAGCGCCTTACTACATAATTTTTATTGAAAATTCTTATGTTCACGGGCTAGCTCCCCCTTCTTTTTACAACATACTTTACGGACTGGAAGAGAGTACCTGTATCGACCAAAGGCTGCTCAGAGCCTTTCCTCCGTATCGTAGACTCCGCGTTTGGCGCAAATCCTCCGTCGATCATTTCATCTTGTATCAAGCCAACAGCATTAGTGCCGATTTGGCTTATGGCAAGCTCCGCTGTTCCCCCGCCAGAAAGCGTTCGATTCGCCATATCGCAGGCAGCCTGAAGTTTACTCTCGTGGTTTTCAAAGCTTTGCCGCATAAATGGTCTTGCGGGTGTATTCGACGTTCCGAATTCGTTATATGCCGCGACCTCAGCTAATCCAGTTCCGTCTTCATAGGATTGGTCAGCTTGGTATCCAACATGGATTTCAATTTCTGCCAATTTTTGTAACTCCCTAAAGTACCGCCTTCCTTCAGGAGTCATATCTGAAAATCCAAGTGACATAAGCTATTCACTCCATCTCTCTCCACTACAATGAATTGGCACGATGACCAATCTACGTATTTGGAGGAACTGCCCTCCATAGACAGTAAGCCCCAATTCAGCATCCGGAACTAGGTTCGAGCTCTGATTTGCACCAAAACTAATGCTGCTCCCGCCCTCTGACACACTGCCTATCGAAAAACCTACGCCAATGGCTCCGAGCTCACCAAGAGGATTTTCGCCAGCACCAGACAGTTTCAACTTATGGCAAACAAGGTATGCTATAGCCTGTTCATACAATTTTCCAAACTGCTTTTTGCTTACCATCGGAGATACAATCTCAATCCACTTTTCAAGTGTGGTATCATTGATATCGTTGAACTCTTCTCCAATAACCCTGATTATTCCCACAGCATTCATTGCAAATCACCCCTTTCCGGATTTACTCGCCAAGATTTTCATCTGGGTTTGTTTCAGATGTGCTGGAATTTTTCTTTGAGCGTTTTTTGGCTACGCCATCCTTCAAGGTTTCGGATAATCCAGTTTCATCGCCTGTGCTTTTAGGCATTTCCTTGTCCCTTTCAATATCTTCGCTTCCACAGGATTCTTTGTTGTCTGAGCTTGCATCTGCCGCTCTGATCTGGTGTTGTGCAGGTTTGTTCAGTTCGTTTTTACCTTCTTCGATTACAACAAATCCCTTTTGGATAAGAGCAGCAATGGCAGGAAGGCGAGTTGTTTCTATGTCCGTCACCATTGTGGTATCGGGCATCAATACAGTGGTGCCAATACTGATGATTTTTGAACTGGTATTTTTGATATACATTTTATGACCTCCCGTAATTTTAAGAATGAAGCATTCAAAGCTGTATCATTCGACATAATAGTTTATTATTTCCGAAATAGACAGAGCTGCTTCCAAATGGAAACAGCTCTGCAAAAAAATCAGGACACTCCGACTGCAATTAACGCTGCAAGAGGGTAGTAAACAATTACGCCAGCGGTACGAGCTTCACAGGGGATTACAGTTTCAAGATTCCGAACCTGAAGAGGATACTGATAGAAGGGCATCGGATTCTCCAAAGAGAGCTTTCGCTCATCATTCTTGAACAGGAATGCAACACCCTGCCCGCCACTTCCTTTCTTTGCATAAGGGTTTGTTTCAACAGAATCAGCATCAAGCTCCGATGTAGAAACAATATCTTTCAGATATGGAGCGTGCTCAAGCAAAAACGCCTTAACGGTGGTAGACGTATCGGGAATACGCCGCGTACTGATATCCATATAGACATCTGCCGGAACGCACAAAGTGTCCGGACGTTCAACGTTCTTCGTGACTCTTGCAACCTGCTTCTGCATACCATTGACATCCATAAGGATTTCATCCGCTGTTTTTTCAAGCCATGATGTCTTGTTGGAGTCGGCACCCGCCGTTATCACAAACAAAGGAATATTCTGCCCCTCCGAAAGTACTCCCATCAGACCGGATTCTTCATCTCCGGCCCACGCGATTCTGTTTGTCAGACTATCAATCTGATACCTCGCAGACTCCGCTTTCCGAACATCAAGAGATTTTCCTGCAAGCCGAGATGCTCTCATCTCCTGAGCAGAATACCCATAGCTGTCTCCAATCGACATTACCTTTGCATAGCTAGGCTTGCCGTTTACATCTGCGCGGGGCAAATCAGCGGAGTAATTCTGAATGATTTTTGCCAGTCCAGTTTTGTCGTAGGTGTAATAAGTGATTGTTTCAGCCCCGGGATCGGCTTCGGAGCTAATCGGAAACAAAGACAATGCTGTTAATTCCGGATATTCTACATCATAGGACTGCGCTTTGACATGATCAAGCTCACGTGCAAAAAATACAGAAGCATCTTCTGCACTGTCAAAGCGGGTTCCTTCAGATGCCATAATTGCAGCAGGAATTGCAGAATTGCGGAGGGCCTTCGCCTCCGTCTTATCATAGTGGGTATGTTTATTCGCCATAATAATTGCCTCCTTTTCTTTACGACTGTGCCTGATTAAACAATTCAATCAACGCAATCTTGGCACTAGGGTCAAGCCCTCCGAGGAAACGGGCTTTAATCGCCTTTGAGCAGATCGTCGTTGTCTGGCTCGGAGCCTCGCCAGTCACTTCTTTGACCTCTTCAGTTGTAAAATACCCTGCTTCTTCGCCTTTGACAATCAGATAAACTGCTTCGCCATACTCCGGTTCACATCCATCTGCAACACGGACATAAACCCTGCCATAGCGCATAACGCCTACTGATGCGCCCTTGCGAATGTGAAGGTTGCCTTCCAGATCGTACTCCGTTGTCCGATTATTGGAAGTAACGCCCTCAAACGTCCCAATATCAGAGTCTTGCTCAGGGAGTGCAATGTTAATGCCGGGTTTGCTGCCGCTTACAACGCCAACGCCAAATTTGAGTACTCCGCTGTCCTCTTCGTTCAGAAACGTATCAATTGCATAAGGTGCCAAATCGGCAATGCCTCCTGCGGAACCAATCGGCGAGGAATGGCTGTATCTTGTCTGTGCGCTCATATTATTTTTCCTCCTTTTTCTTGTTCATCTGACGATCAATCATACGCTGCCGCGCGGCATAAGACCCGCTCCGAGTTTCATTGCCGCGAGAATCCTTATTAAACATCTGCCGCTTCTGATACGAGATGCCCTTTCTGCTTCCAGCCTTTACATCTGCAACAGCACAATCGAATGCTGCATCAATGTATGCCTTGCTTTTTCCGTCAAGACGCATACTGGGTCGGACTGCACGAATAACAGCTTTTTTCGCATCAGAGAGTCTCATATTTTCGAGCCCATCCATATGCAGCGCGCGACCAACAATTCCAAGCTGCACTCTCTGGCGGATGATAGTATCAACGGAATCGGCATTCAGAACAGGCGGTTCGGCCTCGCTTGCATTGGTTGCAGGGATAACTGCATCGTCATCGTCCAAGTTTTCATCATCAGATTCTTCTTCAAGTTCATCGCCATCCATAGCAGGGGCATAGTCTTCTTCTTCGTCCTCATCATTGGCGATTGCGCTGCGGGTAGCTAAGTCATCAGTTTCGCCCTCACCATCCTTAGTACAACCATCGAAGTCCTTTGCAGCGAGCAGCGTATCGATAATATCAAACAAGCATTCAATATCGCCATCCTGCTGCGCAATAACTCCCATTGCCTGTTCCTTATTTTTCGGTTCAGGCTCTGCATCGCGGCGGTCACGGCGGTCTTTAATGAGCTGGACCTGTGCTTCTGTGTCATCGTGAATATCTTCGTCAGCTGTTGTGACCACGGTATCTTCATCGTCTTCAATTTCGGGGGAAGATACGGTAGCCTTTGATTTCATACCAAGATCATCATCTTCCTCATCTTCTTTTGCAGCAGTCTGATTTGCAAGCCTTTGTGCGCGGCGCGCCTTATATTTTTCGATAGCGGCAGCCAGTTCTTCAGGGCTTAAAACACCGTCAGCCCTTTTTGCTTTCTTGTTGCTTCCTTTCTTACTCTGGACTTTTCCTTTCATTGATTTTTCTCCTTTCAGTTTTGATTTTGGACTGCGGCCATCGATATTCAGCCGCGCCTGTTCTCCAGCCCTCGCCTCTAAGACAAGAGCCAAATGGTTGATTGAGATATTGCGCTGAACAGCATCATAAGGCTGTCCATCCCAGATACCCGGTGTTTCATCAAGGTCAAGGTTATAGCCGAGTGATAATTCCTTTAGCCCAGCTGATTTCATCTCATCCGTATCATGGATAATGATTTCAGCGCGGACATTCTCCCCGCTCTGATACCCTTCAGAGAGGATTGTTCCAACAATTTCCTCGTGGACGTTCTCCTTCGTAATCAGACCAGCATCATGTGTTATGACAATCGGCTTACCTTTATACGATTTGAGGCTTTCTCGGTCAAACACTTCCTCCGGCAGCCGGAGCTCCCTTCGAATAGTTCCATCCGGATTTGCGTACTCGAAAATTCCAGTACTCGTTAAGATGGGTCTATCAACCAAATATCCTTCCTTGGTGAAATAGGTTTGGTTCAACGCAAGGCTGTCCAAGCGGACAACTCGTTTTAATTTCAGAGCCAACGCAGCTTCACCTCCTTAGTTTTATTGAGCTGGAAATTCTCCCTCTCCCTCATAGCCATCTCCCTCCTTTTCTCCACCCTTCACGCCGGCAGGGTCGCCAGCCGAGTATTCGCCATCCTCATCCTCGTTTGTTTCTGCTTCACGAAGCAATGATTGCGCAACTATCTCTGTTAATTTCAGCGTAAGGATTTGGATATGCTCCAGTTCGTTGCAGATCATGTCTGCATATACATCTGAGATATGGAAAGAGATTTTTCCAGCATCCAAATTAGCATCAGCATGCTTATTTTCCTCCGCGATGCAACTTGCAAGCAAATCTACCTGCTCGCATATTTTACAGAGCTGTCTGCTTATGGCACCTATCCTGAGTATGTTTTCCATGCATTTTCATTCCCTTCTCTAGCCTTCTAAAATACGGCCGCTTGCTGATGAGCAATTTAGCATCATCTATTCAATCCGGCTGACTTGACTATTTGTTCATTTCCCATATTTACTTCTCTGGAAGGTATCCTCCCATCCAGCAAATTTATCTCTTATAACAACATCCGGTTCACATTTTTTATTGCATCCCTTTTTCCCTCTTTTGCAGATACAAACGGTTTTACCGTCTTGAATGCAAATATATACTTTTATTCTCTCCTTTTTCTCCATATAGGCTCATCCCTTTGTCTTCACAGCCTTTTCCATCGGAACATTGATAGTATTGATGTCAAATACAGGGATTGCAGCGCATCGGCAGCAATAGTCCTCTCCGGGATGGCAGCGGCGACCTGTGTGGACAATCCCTCGCGTTTTGGTTTTATACCAAATTTCCGGAGGATCATCCCAGCTGAAAATCTTACCGTCAAAAGACTGGTGACAATCTCTGACGCGACTGTCGTGAACAGTTTTCCATCTATACTTAGTACATCCTGCATCTTGCTGTTGGAGTTTTGATATCTGAGAGTTAAGCGTGCCAATCTGGTCTCTTGCAAGCATCAAGGCTTTCTCCTTTGACACCTTATATTCCGCTTGGATTTCTTTGGAAATATCAGTTATCGTTCGACCCTTCTGGAAGCCAGACAGAACAATCTCTCTCATGGTTCCGAGAGAGTCATTCGGGATGCTCTTGATCTTCAGAACATTCTCATCCACCCATCTGCGCAAAGCTTCTTCATAGAAGTCCCCGTTGTAGTAATCTTCTGCCAAATCAATGCCAAGGGCTTCTTTGCAGACTCTCTTCCATTCCCGCAAGGAACTTGTTTTTGTCAACCTCCCAATTCTCTCGACCAGATTGTGTATGCCGTAGTCGCCCAGCCTTTTCTCAAGTTTCTCGGCGATTTTCTGAAATTCTTGGCGGACTTTGCTAGCCAGATCATTCATGCCATCATGCCTTGAGTCTTTTCGCTGCGCTTTTTTATAGGCATCCATGATGGCAGGAAGGTGCTCCTTGAGCGTTTGGTTCAGCAGTTTCATATATCCATTGGCAACTCTTTTGAATTCCCGTTCGGCAGACTCCGGATATCTTGGTGTGACTTTGCTTTTTAGTGATCGTGTGCCTTTGAATTTGCCCTGTACCGCCTCTTTAACCATCTCTTGGTGTATTTTATTGTTCGTGAGTCATTCCCCCTTCCTAGAGCGTTTTGAGAGATTTTGAACATATTTCTTCATTCATTGGATGCAAAAATGTTCTGAAATGCAGCATCATGGGGCTAAGGACATAAAAAAAGCAGGGAGGCATTTCTCACCACTCTGCTTTATCATTATTTCTATTTTTCGGGTTGGAAAAGCTATTATATTCCAAGGAGGATTTTCTTTGCATCCTCGTACTTTTTGATGCGCTCCAAGTCGGCCTCCTGTATTTCATTGAGCCGGCTCAAGTCCATGTTATGCTCCAGATCAGCCAACTTCACAGCTTTTGAGATTGGATTGTTTGAAACCCTGCGGATGTAGTCAGCATAATTTTCGCCGCGCTTTTTCGTTAGGGCAACGACTGCATCCGCTACGGTATCCCCGAATAAATTGCGGATTGTGGCCTCGGATATGAAGGTATCCTCCAAGACATCATGCAATAAAGCAACAACCTTTTCCTCATCGGATACAACTGCTTCAGAAACAGCGGCCGGGTGCATGATGTAGGGCTTTCCTGCCTTATCTTTTTGTCCGCTGTGCGCGTAGCTTGCAACGGCTCTCGCAATTTCAATAGCATTCATTGATATACCTCCTGATATACATATTTGCAATTGGCGAACCATACCGTCTGGCCGTCTTGATGATCATTGGGATCCTTTACCCAGATGCGCCAATCTCTATATGCTTTATATCGTCTTCATACAAAAGCATAGGCTCTCCATCATCAGGATAAAAACAAATTGAGCCTTGACCTGCACAATCACTTTCATCGTCTTCATTGTCGAGGCGGCTTTCAAATACATCGACAAATCCAATATATTGCTTGCCTTCATTGGTAATAAGTAGGACTCTGCGTTGGTCACTAGCACACATTACTGCATAAACCTCTTCCTTACTCATCTGCTTTTACACTTCCTTTCGGGCGCGCTGGCACAATATGGCATCCATCCCTGCTATAGTGTATTGTTCCACGATTGGTTGTCATGATTTCATTTCCATCCGCGCTTACATAGGTTCCTATTGGTTCGGTATGCTCAAATACTTCCTTGAATTGCCCATTTTTTTCGATTATGTTTCCATTTCCAGAATACTGAGCAAGCAGCCTTTTTATTTTGTTATTGCTAACCGTAACAAGGCTTTTTTTCAATCCTTTCTCAACCTCTTTTTTATATGCCTTTGCATCAATTCTATGCTTCTTTTGCTTGTCCTCGTTGATTTTCTTGAGGATTTTTCCATTCTTGATAGCCTCTTCAAGATGCTCTCTTCCATCCGAGGGAGCAGACCCTCCGACATGTCCCGGATTTCCAGAATGGTTAAAGTTTCCAGAACCAGGGCCTCCGTCTTTTGTAATATCCTTCGTCTTTATCGTACCTTTTTGGGCTGATTTGTCAAGTGGTATCCCAGTGTTTTTGCGAGGATAATTGCCTTCCTCTTTGCCAGTGTCTTTGAAAATCTGCGGGGGCTGAACGCATGAATTCAATATTTTGATGCTGTCTGCAAACGGCCGAAACATTGTTCCTTCCAGTTCTCCAAGTTCTTCAAGTGTGAGGAAGGATGCGTTTGTCATTTCCAGATCTGCGCAATATGGTTCGCCTTCATATTCCGTACATAAGAACAGGCACGGAGTAAGCCCCGTGTCAGGTTCATATGGCCCGAACCCTAATGGGATGAGTTCTTTAGGGCTGATGCCAAATTCCTCCTCAGTTTCTCGGAAAGCAGCCTGCTCCGGCGTTTCTCCTTCTTCGATATGACCGCCCGGCCCACATATCATTCCATAGCCGAAATCGATGTGCCGAGTTCCTGCGAGCACCAATCCATCAGAAACCACCAAAACACCAACAGAGCCTTGTTTTTCTGCCAAATGATGGTTTTGTACCTGCGCTATGCTGTCATTGTTTTCAGATGCCTTTGCGCTTTTTTGAAGCTCCTCGACGCTCATATCCTGCGGCAATTTTGTTGCTGCCGGCGCAGAGGATGGAGCATTTCCAAAAGAGTTCTCGTGCAGGATTTCCTCCTCCATGTTCGAAAATAAATCTTCATCGTCGTATTCGTCAAGCATACTTTCGACATCGAACTCTTCGCTATCAGCAAGTTTTTTGCGAACTTCTGACGGATCGATGGCTTCCATTTGGATATAGATTTGTGCAGTCTGTGCCTTTACCTGTTGTATTTGTGCCTTCTTTAATTCAAGGTCAGCTATTTCGGTGTCACTCATAGACCAAAGTGGGTTAAACTCAACCTTGATTTTGGGTATTTCGTCTATCTCACCAGTAGCGAGTCCCGCTTGGAATATAATCGACAGCAGATACCGAAGATTGCTTTTCAACATTCGCTTCTGTACACGCTCTATGTAGTTGTAATAATTCTCCATGCTTGTATCGTCAGTTGTGCTCAAGCCCCCAATTCCCTGCCCAAACAGGATGGTTTGCGGTATATTTGTGATGGCAGAGAGCATATTGCAGGATGAACTTACAACATCATTGACCCCAGAAAACTGGAATGTCTTAAAATCATAGTCTTCTCCATCACTGTCAATAACAAGACTGTTGAGAAGCCCGCGAGCCATGTCTATGACTTGGAGCCTTCTAAGGACTCTTTCCTCGCCTTCCTCAGTAGAAAGCTCGGCCGCAAGGTCTTTCATCTTGTAGACAGGCTGCACAGAGCGGTCAAGTAATTTCGGAGCACTCCTGTGAGCCAGTTCAGCATCTCTAATTGCTTTGTTGATTCTGACATATTCTGGCATTCCCCAAATCTGGTAAACGGAGTTGGTTGTATTCTCGGGGAGGAGGCCATTCTTAAATACTAGGCAGCGGCTATCATGAACCGTAAAGCTTCCGTATTTGCTGAATATATGATAATACTCCGGCATGCCGAGACGGCTGCCTCTTGTACGGAATGGATCATTCGGCTCATAGTTAAGCATACTGGTATAGTCCGGTTGAATGACAGAGCGATCGTAAATCCTAATATCATCGATAGACTGAATGTTCTTCCAATCAAGTGGCTCTTCAAGCCCTCTTCCGTCATTTACAAGCAGCACTGCAATAGCACCCCCAAATAGCCGCGTCCATTTTATGGCGGTCATAGCCGTTTCTTCCCAATCAAGCTCCTCAAGGGCTTCCACATAGAAATCCTCAACCTTCTGGTCAGACAGACCGCCAAGTGTAAACCCGTGTTTGATGGCTTCCTCGGCCGGCGTATCAATTATCTTCGCAAATAGCCCGCTCCCTTCGTAGAACATTGTGAGCAATTCATCTGGAACAGTTTCTTCTGGTATGAATTTGTAATGCTCGGATGCGTCTTTTGATGTACCATATCGGTTCATCATGTTTACATATCCATCTGCACGATATGGCCTTATCGCCCTGCCGGTCTGTTTTTGGATTAGGTTTGCATATCTCCTAAACCTATCCACTTGAGAGCTTTTTTTGCTTTCCATGATGCTGTCACCTCTATTCCGATATGATAATCAAATCAAACTGTTGATACTAAACGATGACTTTGTTTCAATCTCAGCAAATCCATTCGCCGAGGCATCAACCATGTCCTTAAATCTGCTGTCAGGGAAGTTCTCAAGCTGGTTCAGATATTCCTCGTTCCAATCTCCATACACGATGTCGAAGTTGCCCGCCTGCCACTGCGCAGCCATCGGCTCAGCCCTTGCCTCTTTGCTTCCGGATTCAGCAATGGCTACAACATCGAATCCGGCAAGGAATTTGATATAGGATTCTGCCTGTTCCTTTCCTGCTTGTCCGGGATCTCGGGGCAATCGGATACGCACACGTTTATATGCCGCCTTGTCCATTTGTGCTGTGAGCTTGATGGTCTTCCGGACATCAACTGCTGCCATCTGCTTATTTATAACATCTGCTACGACATATCTCCCGTTTTTCCTCTTCCCAATCAGAACGCCAGATGTATATGCAGGGTCTCCGTTCTCGCTTTTTTCGGTAGCGGCCAAATCCCAGCATCGCACCCATTGAATGACATCAGCAGGCACTTGTTCCAAGATGTCTCCGACCTGTGTTCGTTTGAAAAACAGGCCCGCTGCTGCTCTAATCTTCCAGTTGCCATTCAAAAGGCGCTCCCTCTCAATCAGAGAAAGTGCTTTCAAATTCGCAAGGTATCCGGGGTTAATCTTCAACAGCTCCTTGTTGTCACTCAGTCTTGACATTATGAAAGTGGCAGACCGTGGTTCTCCCCGCTCCTCTGGGGTATTGAGTCCAAATTGCTTCCACAATTCCTGCTTCGTATCCGCCCAGTGCAAAATTTCATTTCGTCTGATAAACCATCTAAGCTTCCCGCTCCGCTCTGGGATTGGATACCCTGTGTCTTGGTCTATCCACCACTCTATGAACTTTGCCACCCAGCTATCCGCATCTGGATTGCACGTCGCCCGCACATACGGAGTTACGCCACAGGTTGACCTGTTTCGGGAAAGCATATAGAAAAACGTCTTCTCCGAAAAATGCGTAAGCTCATCAATGCCAATCGCACAAATCTGGGAGCCCTGCCACTTGTGGACTTCTTCATCCCTCTCGATGTGGGCAAACGTAACTTTTGAAACAACATTCCCATTGTTATCTCGGAACCACCATTGTCCTCTGGCGAGCTTAGCCTCGGCGCCGCGAATACCTTGGTACATTTTTACAGACTCATCCCACAGCCCGCCCTGCGCAAATATCTGGTTGAAATTCTTTCGAAAAATTGTGCAGCCAAAGCCGGGTACATTTTTATATCTAAGTGCTGACAACAACAAGCCGAAAGATTTTCCTCCTCCCGCAGCACCTAGCCGCCATAGATACAGATGTCAGCAGGGGTAGCCATAAATTTCTCCTGCGGCCCCTTCTGCGCTCTTAGTACCATTGGCATTCAATCACCTTCTTTTCAATTCGGATGGAAAAATAGACCTCAATCAGCTATCTTTCAGATCTGGCGTTCCATTGTTTTCTGAGCCTGCATCATCTTCTTCGATAGCCGGAAGATAAATTACGACATCATTACCCCCATCCTCATCACTCATACTGACAGATGTGCTGATGCCATCTCTCCCTGTGCCTAGCGCGGTGATTTTTGCATCCAGTTCACGTTCCCTGCGGAGGTCAGAGGAAATGCTTTCCCTCTCCCTGCGGTTTTCCTCAGGATCATAGCCGGCCATCTTCATCAAAGTCATATAGGCTTCAAGGTTTCCAGCCATTGCAGATGTGAACAGCCTTGCTTGCAGCGCAACCATGTTCGTCTGCTCGTTTTTTTCTACTCCGAGTTCTTTGAGGTTCTTCGCAATATTCCCTTTTGCGGTGAGTTCAAGCATATATCTCACGGCCGCTCGCGCGTCTTTTCTTCTCTCTGCTTGCTCTCTTCTAACCTCTCCGGATTTTATCCCGCCTTTCCTGCCAGCCTCTCGGGCTTCTTCACCGCTTTTGAAGGGCGGCCTGAGATTTTGCGGGTTCCCCTTGCGGTTTGCCATTTTTTCTCACCTCGCTAATGAAAATAGCCCCTGCGAATAACATCGTAGGAGCCATTTCCGGCATTTATTTATTCAATTAGTTTTTATTCCCATATAGGCTTTGGATGGTGTCTATTGCCTTTTTGACGGTTTCTGCGGTATCCATACCTATTGATTGATAAAACACAGGATTCACCATGCACTCATAACCAATGGTCATTTCATCGGACTGCTCTTTCGTTATTCCGAGACGGAAACCCTTTGCAATGCGCAACGCATCTTTATACCTGCCTTCACTAACCAACCTTCGTACTTTATCGCTCTTCCTCTCCATCCCAGCCTCCTCCTTTCTTTTCACGACATCCAAATCAGTAGGGTATATGCTCTACTGGGTTTGCATCATGAGTTTCTGCGTACTTCCTGATGGGCTGGATTCCTTTGATGGAAATTGCATTATTCTCAAAATCCTGCTCGTAGGTATATATCCAACTTGCATCGTCAAAGTACGCTCGCTGGAGCGGATAAAGCGCAGCCTGCTCTGTCGTTGTCATATCCCAGTCTGTCTTCCCCATCTTTCTCCCCTTGAGCGTATGACAATCATAAACCCATTCGGGTATCTCCCCATCCCGCAGGGCACAGTCCTCTATGGCTTTGACCTTGACTGCCGGCCAGTAGATGCCGCTCTCTAGGCTTACAATGTCACTAGAGCATACGCTTCCAAAAGCGGGATCTTCGCAATGGCATAGGAGAACAGCAGCCTTGCTTATGAAAATCTCATCTTTCTCAAGGGTCTTCTTTCTTTTGTTTACGATATCGTCTGCTTCTTTGAGTGCCAAAATTTCGTTTTCGATACGGACTTCACAGCTCTCGGAATAATCAACGAGGACATCCCACAAAAATTCGCGATCGCTGCGTCTAAGCATATCCATTTCATACCCAATCATGTCCATGTCCCTATGCTTCAGGGCCATCTGCAAACATGCTCCCATCATTACTTTTTCCATTTCCTCTTCCGGAACGGGAATTTCAGCGGGAGAGGTTTTTTCTCCTTCCGAAAAAATGGACATCTGCAAAAATCCGAATGTGTCATAATTGTCTCTGGCATTTTTTCCAGAGGATGCGCTCCTTTCCTTTTTCTTGTCTTTGGTTCTGCGATACAGCTCACTTACTGTCTCCCGACTGGGTTTAAGATTTCTGGGTTTTCTTGATGCAAGAACAAAGTTACAAGCGAAATAACACGCATCCCTGCTCTTCTTCGCCCTGCACATGAGTGCAACAATGTTGCCGATATTCTGGTTCTTCTTCGAGCATTCATCACATTTCCTTAAAGAAATAAGCTCCTTGGTGATTACCCCGAAGCAGTCCTCCGCCGAAATCACAAGAAGCCTATTCCACATTGCTGTTCTGAATGTCCCTCTAAGCTGGTTAGCAGCAAATCCAGCATACTCGTAATCCCCCCGCCTAATTGCTTTCTGGATCATACTGAGCATATCGAACATATTGTAGCCACCTTCCGTATTTGGATATGCCATATTCTATCACTCCTCCTTTGGTTTGTTTTACGTTACGTTATCGTAACATTTACCGCCGGAGTGTCAAATGTTTTTTCAAAAAATCCGAAAATTTTTTACCTCTGTACTCTGATAGCCGGCTTATTGTTTTTGAAGTTGTAGTCGAAATACTTGCCCCACCTTCTTTTCATTTCAGAAACACAATCTCGCTGCTCCTGCCTCGTTTTGCTGGAATTGCCTCCGGCATTGGTATCTGTCCCTGCTTTCACACACAAATACTTAGGTTTGAGCGTTATTCTATTTACGAGCAGTTCATGCAGCATTACGTCCAAGTCACAGTTATGGTAAACTTCCTCTCTGAACCTAGACTTATAGACAGCTTTGTTGTACCACCTCATCGCTCCTGTTGTTCCTTTGAACCCGAACTCAGCGTCATAGTTCCATGGCGCAATAGAGGCATCTTCGGCACCAAACCCTATTCCGAGATCAAGCATAATCTGCGCAATGCGTTCAATTTCGGAAGTTATGATTTCGGGATCCGTTATGATTTCGTTCTTCTCGGTACGATATATGAAATAGTCAACATCATCGTCTATCGTGAATATAATTGGCTCTGGCGAGTAGTCAACAATATAGTTGCTGACCTTGCAAAGATTGTCTATCTCACTATCATCCACAGCCCATATACTCTCAATCCCCCTTGCTCGGTATTCCTCCTCTTGCGATTTGCGCACAACATAGGTACAGTATTCAAGCAGCTTGAATGTTTTTGTCGTTGCGGCCCTGCCATAGCTCGGGACATAAATATTGAACATTCGGTTTTTCATACAGATGCCTCCCAATCAGTTGGCAGAAGGTAGCCATTATTGAAAATATAATCCAGAACAGAGAGGTTTTCGATAAATCCATTTCCTCTCTGCCTATATCGAACAGGTTCGTAGTCACTATATACCAGTTTTATCCCATTCCTCCGAAAATCTTCTTCGTCATTATACTCTCGCCCGCCGGTTCCGGAATAATAGGCCGTCCCTCCAAGCGAAACACATTGATAGACATTTCTCTCATGCTTTCTGAGTGTGGTAGGAACATCCCTGCTGGCAACCGCTACATTGCAGCTTATACCAAACTTTTCAGCAATTTCCATAAGGAGCTGGAAGTTAAGCTCCACAAGGTATTCGTATCCTTCTCCAAGATGGCGTTCGAGCAAACTGTATCCTTCCTCGAAGAACGGTGCTTTTCCATAATTCATTCGCAAGGTCTTCAGCAGTCTGCTCTCCCAATCTCTCGCGCGGCAAATTTTTACCTCGTTTATCAGATCCCCATGCTTGTAGCTAACAGGGACAGTGATACGGTATTTGCTTCCGTTAACCCGGATAAAATTGCAGTTATGCAGTGCTTTGCTTGAGTACTGCACATCATCGTCGAAAACAAAAACGTCAGACTTGAACATTTTATAGAAAAGCCCCATATATGGTAAAAAATTAGGCTGATGCCCTGAAAAAATAATTTCATTCTTCATCTTCCGCCTCCTCTTTGTTTTCTACCGGACGTTTTGCACCTTCTCCATCATGTTTGTTGGATTTTCTCTGATTCTCATTCTCCAACATTTCCAGCTCTGAATTCGGGACTATGGTTGCTTCCATCTTGTCGTACCAGATGGCCCTTGCGTTGATTTTGCGCTTTGAAATGCTTACCTTTCTTCCCTCAATCCCAAGCCTTCTTACCAAATCGTTATAGTCAAGCTCGCTGCGGCACGCTATGAGAACATAGTCATACTTTTCATAACGGATAAGCTCCATTTCAGGAATGCTTCTCTCTTCCGGCTCCTCCTTGATTTCCGAAATACCAAGGTCGATATTCAAATCAGCTGTCCAGTCAGCCAAGCTTTCCAAATCCCATTCTCCGGCATGGGTGTTGTCTTTAATATTGATTGCCCTGAGCTCGGCTTTTGTATAGCCAATCAGTCTTTTACAATCAAGCTCCGTATCCGGCCCAAACTTATTGAGAACAACTTTAAGGCGCTGGTTCCCACCGATGATATTATCATGCTCATCGATGATGTAGATGCCAAAATCTCCAAGATTGACCATGCTTTCAGATAATTCATCAAGTTTTTTCTGGGATATTTTTCTCGGATTTCCAAAGCCAGTTTTTATATCACCGGCTTTCATTTTACAAATCTCTATCCTCTTTTTCATAACTGCGCCCTCCTAAATACTGTTTCAAACGCCTCCGCGTATTTGCATCCAGATTGACCTCCCCTGTATGCCGCAAGTCCCAAAATGATTTCCCTGCATCTAGGATGAGGAAACGGTCGCATGACGCCACGGTACTTCGACAAAGCTTCGATTTTTTTATCAACTCCTGCTTCACCAATCTCAACAAACATATTTGGTCTAAATTGCTGAATACTGCTATTTAGGGTCCAATCTGTTGAAGACAAAACTTCCATGTAAGATATGCTTTTCACTAACGGAACCTCGGCCGTCATACGCATAGACAGCCTTGCAGCCTCTTGGCAACAAAGCGATGTGATTTGGTGGTCGTTGTTCAAATCGCTTGGATGATGTGTGATAATATGGGTTGCCATGCTATCCGCGATGGCACTTTCGATAAACTGCACAATAGAAAGATGCGGAAACGAATTGAGTTTGCTGTCCACAAACTCCCCTGTATAAAATTTCGAAACACCCAATGTTTCCATTGAGGCATACAAATCATCTTGCAATTCATGCGATTCCGGCCTATTTGACCTCGCCTCTGCCATACTACATAAGATACAAATATTAACCTCATTGCCTTTTTCAGAAAGCTTATATATCGTCGCACCAGCCCCCAATACCTCATCATCAGGATGTGCAACAACAAACAAATATCTTTGCATACTTTCTCTCCTCCACACAAACAGGAAATGTTCTTTTATCTTATACATAAACTAATTGATGCATCTAATTTTTGTTGACATCAATAGACCAAAGACGTTAGAATTTATCATAAGCTATTAGACTATATATTGTTATCTTATAGCGCATTGTCATAGCCAATACAGCAGCAATATCAAAAGAAAAAGGGGGTTATCAAATGAGCAGCAATCTGTTTTTTCTATCCAACGGCAAAGCTATCGAAATGAACGAGCATATCTACGATGAAGAAGCTATACTCCAAAAAATTATCGAAGACAACCCAAATCTTCTGCTCCGTAACAACGATTCAGATGATGCCAAGCTTTTCCTTATTGAGCGAGAATTTAGTATTTTGGAAAATGAAGACAGCGGCAATTCCTTCTCTCTTGACCATCTTCTAATCGACCAAAACGGCATACCTGTTTTGGTTGAAGTAAAGCGTTGCAGCGACACTCGTATCCGTAGGGAAGTTACAGCCCAGATGCTAGATTATGCTTCTCGGCTATCTGCGTTCGATATTTCAAAACTTCGGCAATCTTTTGAAAAAAACAATCCTTCTGAGGAAATTCAGGCGCTTTATGACACCGATGATTTTTGGGAACGAGTTGCAACTTGCCTGAAGGCCGAGAAGATGAAACTGATTTTTGCAGCGGACCATATTCCGGATTCTCTAAAAACCCTAATCGAATTTATGGATCGTTCTATGCCAAACATTGAAGTTTACGGGGTGGAACTTCGCCAATATAAAACGGCTAATGCTACCCTGCTTACTTCCAGCATTATTGGAAACAGTGTAGAGAATAAGCAACCGCGACCATCGGGCATCCAATGGAGCATGGATTCGTTTTCAAAAGTCCTGCTCGATAACAGATGCCAACATATAGTGCCAGTTCTGCAAAGCATCATTTCATTTTCAAAAGAAATAGGGCTTGCTTGTAGCTTTGGACGTGGTGCAAAGAACCCTTCGTTTTCTATAAAACAGGGTTCTTTAACTCTTTTCCGCGCAGTAGCATGGCCTCATCGGAAAGATGGATTTCAAGCAGCAATAGAAATCTGCCTTCCAGAATTACTTGCCAACCTTGATAACGGTTGGAATATGGATAACCTTCGCGATTTTCTTACTCAATTTCCTGAATGCGAACGGAATCAATCCTCAATTGTTAGAAATACAGACCAGTTTGTATACATAAATTTAGAAGGTTTCGATAAACCTGATAATATGATGGCTTTTAGGGATACAATTTCAAGGCTATGCAATTTGATTTCAGATAAGCAAAATATCCGAGCCAACATCTAACTCCTCATATGCCAAAAGGAAAGGTGCGCAACGAAATTGCGCACCAATTTTATGCCTAGACTTCATATTATTTTGTCAGATCGATTCATGGCAAATTTCTGCCGCACACTCAGCAGCACAAACAAGAGCAGAAATGTCTTCTAAACGAACCGATATCATAATTCCAACACCCTTTACAGACAATGATACCGTCCCATTTGACATCGATGCAAGCATTTTGCATTTATGTACTTCCGGGCAGCCTTTCGTTTTTACAGGTTCGCCATCGGAATTGACTTCAAATACGCTAGTCACACATTCGGTTATTGTTTCA
>CATJIF010000153.1 GCA_949740445.1 uncultured Peptostreptococcaceae bacterium
AGAAAGTCCCACGCCGCCGCAGGCCGCATCCAAAAGCGTTATGCTGCCGCCGGAAAATTCCCCGTCGTAATAGTCGCAAAGCGCCTGCTCTACCGCTGCAGCCACCGACTTGGTCGCCGACACCACGACGGCAGAAGAAAGCGAAGCCTGGTCGGTTTCAGAGCCGATTACGGCCTTGCCCGCAGCCTCGGCAGCTGTGGCGATGGATGCATTTGCCTCTTTGCAGCATGCAAAGATCACTTCCGTGCCGCCGGCATACCAGTCCTGCGCCACAGGCAAGGGCTTATCCGGGAGCTCAAAGCCTTCTCTGTACTGGTATCGTATCGTTACGTCGCTCAGCTGCATCTGCACTGCCGCATCGTCCGCACCGCAAAGAAAGCCGTAGCCAAAGCGCTTTGCCGCTTCCGGATCTCCGCCACCCAAAAATCCGAGGCTGCGGTAGCCCTCCTTTACTGCGGCATACCCCGCCATGTACCCGGCTTCTTCTTCGGCAAAGGCGAACCCGGCCACATTGTCCTTTATTTCTGTCTGCGCTGTCTGCCGTGGAGCATCCACTAAGATAAAACTCACATCTGGAAAGGAACGTTCCAGCTCGGAAGCTGCCTCCTGAAAGCGGCTGCCCGCAGCTACGATTACCTTCGCTTCGCTGAACGCCGCCTCCTGCATCGCCTCGGTGTAAGATTCCTGCGGCGCAGACACTGCATACCACTGGCACGACACGCCGTTTTTACGGCTGTATTCTTCTGCGCCTCTCCATATCTCGTAATAAAAAGGATCGCTCTTGATGGATGCTGCATCAATCAGCACTGCGATCTCACACTCGCTTTTCCGGCCCTCCGGCAGCTGGTCCTCCCCGCTTCGCCCGCATCCGGCAAATGCTGCGACTGCTATCACAATAAACAAGAGAATCCAGTTTCGTTTCATTCGCTTTTACCTCGTACTTTCTGCCAGTGCCGGTACATTGCCATTTACATACCGTTTCTGTATTCATTATATCCTAAGAGCGACAGGAAAGAAAGGCTTTTTTCCCGCGGGAAAAAAGCCTTTCTTTGATTGCCTTATGTTTTTGAAAGCCGCTTTCATATTCGCGCCTCAGGGCTTGATGAACATCTGCACCCAATAGCCGTTTCCTTTGCTGTCCGTGCAGTATCCCACACCTAACTGCGTGAATTTGCCGTTCAGGATATTTTCCCTGTGGCCGGAAGAATTCATCCAGCCCTTCATCACCGCCTGCGGCGATGTGTATCCCTTGGCGATGTTTTCGCCTGCTGCCCGATAAACGATTCCAAACTGCTTCATCATATCAAAGGGCGAGCCATAGGTCGGCGACGTGTGGCTGAAATAGCCCTGGTCGCGCATATCCTCTGCCTTGACCTGCGCTACGTCGGAAAGCTTGGATGCCAGCGTAAGCGATTCGAGCCCCGCTGCTTTGCGTTCTTCGTTGACAAGCTCCAGTATCTGCCGCGCATAAGCTGCCGTACCCTGCGGCTTCTGCACAGAGCCCGGCTTCTCCTCCGTTACCGGCGGTTTTTCTGCCGCTGGCGGTTTCTGCGTATTTCCGGGCGTTTCCGTCGCCGGCGGCTGCTCTGCTACTGGTGGTTTTTCTGCCACCGGCGGTTTTTCAGTCACTGGCGGCTTCTGCTCGGTGTCTGTCGTCTGTCCTGGAACTTTAATCTGGCAATTCTGCTGCCACTGCCGGAAGAAGCGATTCCAGCTTTCACAATATGTATGCTCTGGTTGCTGCATGCTCTCATAGCAAAGCTTCGCGTTTCTGATGTTCTGGCACATTGCGGCAGTTTCCGCAGGTTCAGCCTCTCCCTGCCCGTAGGCAGCGCCCGGCATCATGGCCGCAATCAGCATACCGATGGCAGCTGCTTTCATATTCCATGGTTTCAATGTCTCATCCTCCTGTCTTTTTTCCTCAATCCCCCCTTTTTTGATTTCCCGGCGTCCCGGGTTACTTCCATTATAAAAGCCCTGCCTCCTGCGAGGCAAGGCTCAAAATCTGCCACCCTTTCCAGCACTATCAGCATTTGGACATTTCCTCCAGCCAGTGTCGGAGGATTCTGGCGGTCAATCCCCAGATCACCTTATCCTCGTACTGGTAGATGGGTACGGTAAACTGCCCGCTTTGCCAGTGGTAGCGGTCCGGACAGCCGGCGATTTTATCGTAGGGAAAATCCTCGCCGATGTTCGGGCTTACCTGATATTGGTACAGGTACGGCTGCGTTTCTTCGAAAAAGCGCAGCGGAACGAGAAACAGCTCCTGCACCTCCTCCGGATTGAGCTTCGCCGACTTCACATCCTCGTAGGCAATTACACCCACGAAGGTGTCTATCGTTACGTTGGTATAATTGCAGAGTGTATCGAACTGCCCCAGCACCCGGATGGCGTGTTTCGGTATGCCCGTTTCCTCCTGGGTTTCGCGGACAGCACAGTCCACAGGCCGTTCCTTCCCCTCCACAGCTCCGCCGGGAAAACAGACCTCGCCGGGCTGCGATACCTGGCAGGAGCGCACCTCCAGCAAAACATACATCTGATCTTTATGCCAGACCAGCGGAATTAAAACAGCGCACCGCTTGCGCACCTCCATAATTTTCGGTTTGCGGCCCTCCAAAAATAGTGCCGCTGACATGATATCCACGTTCCCTCACCCCTTATGCTGCTTTTTTCTGTCCGGTCATATTGATGCAAGAGCCTACCAGGAGAATGGCGACCCCGATTACGGTATTGAGCGTAATCGTTTCTTTCAGCATGACCAGAGCGATGATGGGCGAAATCATAGGCTTGAGGAAAAACACAATCGACCCCTTGGCCGCGCTGCCCACCTCGATGGCCTTAAAATAGAACAGGTAGCCCAGTCCCGTAACCACGACGCCCAGGTACAGAAGCAGCAAAATATTATCCATGGAAATCCCGCTGAACACGGGCCGCCCCATGGCACCGGTCGCCGCCAGCAGCACAATCGAGCCGAAGATAAAGCTGATGGAGGTCTGGGGAAGCCCGCCGATCCTGCCGATGCGCTTCTTGCCGATGGCGCTGTAAAGTCCGAAGGTCAGCGCTGCGGAAACGGTAAACAAAAGCCCCTTTGCCGTATTTCCCGGCGCCAGATCCCAAGGCCGCGCGATAATTACCAGGCCGACCATGCTGACGGCCAGCGCCACGCCCTTGCGCTTTGTAAATTTCTCCTCTGTCAGGAAGTGCGCAAACGCCATAGTAAACATCGGATTGCAGGAAAAGATCACCGCCGCCGTCGAGGCGTTGGAATTCATCACTCCGAACTGGAAGAACATCATGCTGACGCAGATGCAGAACACGCCCAGAAATATGAGATAGGCAAAATCGCTTTTTGTCAGCGTTACGCTCCTCTGCCTCAGCCCCGAAACCGCCAGGGGCAGCAAGCACAGCCCGCCGATGAAAAACCGCAGCGCCGTCAGCTGCAGCGGGTCGAACTGCGCTCCGCTGAGCTTCAGCGCCACTTCCATCGTACTGAAAATAAATGCGCTGAGGATTATGTAAATTACTACCTGAATGTGATTGTCGCGTTCCATAACCGTCAATAACTCCCTTCCTGCTATCCCCGTCCCGCAGGGGCTGTAAAACCCCCACAGGGCACTTCTGCCGCAGCGGCCGGCTGCCTGCAAAATCTCACACAGAAAGGCGGTGATCTCTCACCGCCTTGCCTTTGCCTATTGCTTTCAATCAGTTGTTTAGAATTTCATACTGCTTGATGTACTCGCCCATCTCATCGACATCGGCGCTGATGCTTACCACAAAGTCAGGCCCGTACAGCTCCGAAATCTTGGCCAGGCGGCGCAAGAACTCTTCCAGGTGCTCAATTTTTACATCGGCGTGCTTTAAGATGCTGTCGATGAAGATCATCTGGATATCGTGGTCGGAACTGATGATTCCGTAGATAAACCCGATGTATTCGTCGATGTTGGTAATGTGCTCGTACTCTTCCATACAGACCACTCTAATCCTGTATTTTAAATCCAGCATCAGTCTGTGGTTCTTGTTTATGAAAACGATGCTGCCGTCCCTTTGTTCCAGACTCTGGTTGGCGAGATCGACCATTTGCTTTGTTTTGCCGCTTCCTTTATGTCCAATCAGTAGTTTTACCATTGGCGTGCCCTCCTTCGTATCTATAAGATAGTTTGATTATACACTATGTGCTGCCATAGAATCAAGGATAAAACGCTGAAATTTTTTATTTCTGCGCGTTTCGCCGTTTATTTCTGCGCATTTAGCCGCAGCTGGCCGCAGGCAGCGTCGATATCGCTTCCAAGCTCCCGGCGCACGGTAGCCGGAATCCCCCGGTCGGAAAGCCCTTTGCAAAACTCCGCGGCAAACCGGCGGTCCGTGCCCCGGTAGCTCTTTTCGCTGACCGGGTTCATGGGGATCAGGTTGACGTGGCAGTTCATGCCCGAAAGCAGCCCTGAAAGCTGCTTCAAATGGGCCTGGCTGTCGTTGATCCCCCTTACCAGCGTGTATTCAAAGGTGGTGCGCCGTCCCGTCTCTTTTGCGTGCTCCCGGCAAGCGGCAAGAAGCGGCGCGATGGGGTAGGTTTTGTTGATCGGCATCAGCTGGTTGCGCACCTCGTCGCTTGCCGCGTGCAGCGATACCGCCAGATTGACCTGCGGAAACTCCTGCGCAAACCGCCTGATCTGCGGGATGAGCCCGCAGGTGGATACCGTAATATTGCGCAGGCTCAGGTTGAGGCCTTTTTCGTCGTGCACCAGCCGCAGAAACTTAGCCACGTTGTCGTAATTGTCGAAGGGCTCGCCCGTTCCCATCAGCACGATGTGGCTGATGCGCTCTTTGGTGTCCCTCTGCACTGCCAGCACCTGCTCTGCAATCTCCGCTGCTGACAGGCTGCGGGCAAGCCCCTGGATTCCGGAAGCGCAGAACCGGCATCCCATGCGGCATCCGGCCTGGGTGGACACACAGATGGAATTGCCGAACTTATATTTCATAAACACCGATTCGACAGTATTTGCATCCGCCAGGCGGAAGAGATACTTTCGCGTGCCATCGCTTTTGGATCTCTGCACCCGCTCTATTTTGTGGCAGGTCAGAAAGCTGCGCTCAGAAAGCAGCTGCTGCAACTGCTTCGGCAGGTTTTTCATCTGCGAAACCTCTGTAGCCGAACCGTACATCCACGAAAAGATCTGGTCGCCGCGAAAGGCTGGCTGGCCCAGCTCCTTTATAAATTCCCGCAGCTCCTGCCGCGTCATGTCCTTCAGATCCGGCCGCTTTTGCATCTCCTTCGCTTCTTCCTTCTCCACGGTCTGTACGGCCTGCACCGTCCCCTCTTGCTTTGCTTCGCTCTGCTGCATCCCGTTCACTCTCGCTTTCCTCACATTTCCTTTCCGCCCGTTCCTTTTATCCAGGCCGTTGTTTCGCGCCGTTTTCTCTGTGCCGCATGCAAAAGACCCGGCTGCGACCGGGCCTTTTGCAAGTGAGAAGACAGTATGCTAAAACTTTGTTAAAAATCTGTGTTCAAATTCCACAGCCAGCTGATCGCGGAACTGCGGATGGGCGATAGCGATTAAGTTTCTCGCTCTCTGCTTCAGCGATTTGCCCTTCAGCTCGGCGATGCCGTACTCCGTTACAACGTAGTCCACATCCTGCCGGGAGGTGGTAACCGCTGCGCCGTGATCAATAAACGGCGTGATTTTGGAGATCATGCTTCCATCCTTTTTCTTGGCCACAGAAGGCATAGCGATGATGCCCTTGCCCTTTCCATCGGTGGTCATGGCCGCCCCGCGCATAAAGTCCACCTGGCCGCCCACGCCGGAGAATTGCTTCGTTCCGATGGAATCGGAGACGATCTGTCCCATAAAATCCACCGCCAGGGCGGAATTGATGCAGATCATGTTGGAATTCTGCGCGATGACAGTGGGATGATTGACATAATCCACCGTGCGCATCTCCAGCCCCGGATTGCGGCTGGCAAAGTCGTAGAGCTTCTTCGTACCCATCAGGAAGGTGACGATGCACTTTCCGGGGTTTAAGGATTTTCTGGAATTGTTGATAACGCCGGCCTCCACCAGATCCACCACGCCGTCGGAAATCATCTCCGAGTGGATGCCCAGATCCTTTTTATCCTTCAGCGAAGCCAGCACCGCATCGGGAATGGCACCGATGCCCAGCTGCAGTGTGGCGCCGTCCTCTACCAAAGAGGCGCAGTGCCTTCCGATGGCAAGTTCTGTTTCGCCGATGACGGGAATCTTCATCTCCGGAATGGGCTCGCTGCCGATGACGATGGCATCGAACTCGCTGATGTGCACAAAAGTCTCGCCGTAGACCACCGGCATCTGGTCGTTGATCTGCGCGATCACTACCTTCGCGGATTTAATCGCCTGCAGCGAATAATCGCAGGCCACGCCCAGCGAGCAATAGCCGTGTTCGTCGGGAGGCGACACCATGGTCAGGCAGACATCCAGCGGGAAAATGCCGTTGCGGATGTAATTGGGCACCTCGTGGAAAAATACCGGCGTAAAATCCCCGTAGCCGTCGGCGATGCTCTGGCGCACGCAGGGGCTGACAAACCAGCTGTCCACATGGAAATTTTCTTTATATTCTGGCTTGCTGAATTCGCCCTTGCCCATAGTTACCATGTGGTGGATAATCACATTGCGGTAGTTTTCCGCATTGCGGACCATGGCATCCACCAGCATCATGGGCTCGGAGCCCGCGTGGGTCAGCACTACATGGTCTCCGGATTTTATCAGCCTGACCGCCTCATCCGCCGCAGTTATTTTGCTTTCGTACTCTTTTTTCCATTCGAACATAATGTTTTCCTCCAGATATTCATTTTCGCAATAAAATAACCAGATATTTTAGATACAACTCATAATTATTTTTGTTTTTCTTCAAAAGCACCGCGATTACCGCTTTCCAATATGCTCCATTATATACGGATGGGCCCAAAGAATCAAGTACATTTTGTCATTTTTTTAACAATATTTTCTGCCATTTGGACAGGCTGAGGCCATCTACCTGCACAAGCTGTACAAAACAACCCCGGCACGGCCCCTTATGCGCGGCAGATGGCGCACGGTCCGGCAGGCCTGGCTGCTGCCTCTCAGTCTACGAGGATAACCCGCACGCGCCCCGCGCCGTCTGCACCCTTGTCAAAATCCTCGTAAAACCGAATCTGGCGTTCCGGCTCCGCCCCGGTTACATCGTCTATCGTTCCCAGGCGGTAGTCCCCGTCGCAATTGACATATACCTTTACCTCCGGCGAATACATGTACTTCGTTCCGCCGATTACCGCATACCCGAAAGCCCGCTGGCTGACGCTGCCCGAAATCAGGTGCAGATTGCGCAGCACGGTTTCGCCGTCTGCGG
>CATJIF010000154.1 GCA_949740445.1 uncultured Peptostreptococcaceae bacterium
CTACATTATGTAAATAATGTCTGCACGCGGTGATTGACAAGCACGAAATACGGAGTCAATGCAGCTGCAGTGCTGCCTGTTCCTGCGTTTGTTAACGCTTGCTGCGCTGTCCGTTTTGCCGGCGAATCAGCTGCGCACCTCGCGCTTGCTTTTTCGGGGTAAAAGACAGAAAGCAGGGTGCAACAGAGAAAGCGAGGACATTATTTACAGACTTGCAGGAAAGGGAGGAAGAGCAAGTGAGGATTGCCCTGTGGGAACACAACAAAACGGCATACGAAGCAGCCTGCCGGCTGTTGGATACAGCAGGGAAGGCAGCCGTCATTCATCCCACCGGCACCGGCAAATCCTATCTGGGCTTTGCCCTCTGTGCAGATGAGCCGGACAAAACCATTTGCTGGCTGTCCCCTTCCGAATACATCTTTCTGACACAGGTGGAAAATTTGAAGCGCCAGACCGGCGGATGGGTTCCGGAAAATCTGCGCTTCTACACCTATCCCAAACTGGCAGGCATGAGCGAAGAAGAAATCGCAGCGCTGCAGCCAGACTACATTGTGCTGGATGAGTTTCACCGCTGCGGAGCGCCCATGTGGGGCCAGGGAGTGCAGCGGTTGTTGTGCGCTCATCCCGGGGCCCGGCTTTTGGGCCTGTCCGCCACCAATATCCGATATTTAGACAATCGCAGAGACATGGCGCAGGAATTGTTCGACGGCCACATCGCTTCGCAAATGACTTTGGGCGAAGCCATTGTGCGGGGCATTTTAGCGCCGCCCACGTATGTAACGGCGCTGTATTCCTATCAAAAGGACCTGCATCGCTATGAAGAACGGGTGCAGCGCCTGCGTCAGAACGCTGTGAGATGCAAAGGGGAACAGGCCCTGGAGGCTTTGCGCCGCGCTCTGGAAAAGGCGGATGGGCTGGATGAAATTTTCCGCAAGCACATGGTGGAAGCGCACGGAAAGTACGTGGTATTCTGCGCCAATGCCCGGCATATGAGGCAGATGATCCAAAAAGTGCCGGAGCACTTTGCAAAGGTCGATCCTGCACCACACCTGTATTCCGTCTATGCCAATGATCCGGCTACCAGCCAGGCCTTTGCGGATTTCAAACAGGATAGTTCGCCACACCTGAAGCTGCTGTTTTGCATTGATATGCTCAACGAAGGGATTCACTTAGAAGATATTTCGGGCGTTATTTTATTCCGCCCCACGGTATCGCCCATCGTGTTTAAGCAGCAGATCGGCCGGGCGCTGTGCGCAGGCAGGGGCGCGGGCGCTGTGATTTTAGATATCGTAGATAACATCACAAGCCTCTACAGCATCGGCGTGTTGCAGGAGGAGATGGATGATGCGGCACAGCTTCTTCGGGAGGAAGGAACGGGCCGCTGCGTGATTCACGATACCTTCCGCATTTTCGACGAAGTGCAGGACTGCCGCCAGCTGTTCGAAGAGCTGGAGGAGACGCTGTCCGCCTCGTGGGAAACCATGTACGAAGCAGCGGAAAGCTATTACCGGCAGGAAGGAAATCTTCTGCCGCCTCACAGCTATATTACAGAAGAAGGCCTTCGGCTGGGACGCTGGGTGGTAGCCCAGCGGAACAATTATGCCAAAGGGGAGCTGTCGCCAGAACGCAGGCAGCGCTTAGAAGCCATTGGCATGGAGTGGACCACGATTCACGAACGCCTGTGGGAAGAAAACTATGCGCAGGCAAAAGCCTATGCCGATACGCATGGCCACCTGCGGGTAGCAGAAGCCGAAGCGCCGAAGCTCTATGCCTGGCTGCTTGCCCAGCGGGCGAAAAACCGCCGGGGACAGCTGAGCCAGGAACAGCAGCAAAGGCTTTCCGACATTGGCATGGTCTGGGAGATCGAATCCACCTGGGAGGCCTATGTGGTGGCAGCCGGCCGGTTTTATAAAAAGCACGGCCACTGGGAAATCCCGGCAGCCTGCATTACCGACGAGGGCCTTCGCCTGGGCGCATGGTACCGTCAGGTTCGCAGACAGTACCGGGAAGGCAGGCTGTCAGAGAAGCGAATCCGACAGCTGACAGAGCTGGGCCTGCCCTGGAGTTCCACATGGGAACGCCGCTGGAAAAAATACTGGCAAGCAGCAGAAGCCTGCTATCAGGACCGTGGGAATTTGTGCGTAGGCGCGGATTTCGTAACGGAAGATGGCATTCGCTTGGGCCAGTGGCTTTCCGTGCAGCGGCAGCGTTACGCAAAAGGCCGCTTGAGCGCGACGCAAATCGAACAGCTGGAGCAGGTCGGCATGTGCTGGAATAAAGAACAGCAGCGGTGGGAAACCGCCTTCGCCAGGGCGAAGGCTTACTATAAAGCGCACGGCCATCTGCAGATTCCGGCGGCTTATGTAACCGCAGAGGGATTTGCGCTGGGAGATTGGCTCAGCGCACAGAGGCGGCAGTACCGCCAGGGAAAGCTCAGCGACGAGCAGATTCAGCAGCTAAGCGGTCTGGACATCTGCTGGGATATCGCAGAGGATTTCTGGCAGCAGGGATACCGGTGTGCAGAAGACTATTACCGGGCGCAGGGACACCTGCGTATAGCGGTGGGATACCGGACAGAGGACGGGTTTCATTTGGGCGCCTGGATCGCCAACCAGAAGGCGCGCGCTAAAAAGGGCCTTCTCACAGTAGAGCAAACCGAAGCGCTGGAACGCATCGGCATGGTGTGGCAGGTGCAGAAGCAGCGCTGGCAGACCGGCTACGAATATGCCCAGCGCTATGCGAAAGAACACGGCTGCTGTTGTGTGGCGCAGAAATATCTGACGCCGGAAGGATATCCTCTGGGACAGTGGATCGACAGCCAGCGGCGGGCTTACCGCAGGGGAAACCTCAGACCGGAGAACATCCGCCAGCTGGAAGACATCGGCATGGTCTGGGAGCCCCAGGAAGAACGCTGGCAGCAGGGCTATATCCATGCGGCAGCCTATTGCCGGGCGTTTGGCCCGATTCCCGTGGCGCAGACTTATCGGTCGCCCGACGGCTTTGCGCTGGGCGAATGGATGCGCAACCAGCAGAGGCAATTTCTGCGGGGCAGCCTGGAACCGAAGCGCCAGGCACTGCTGCAGGAGCTGGGCCTGCTCCCGGAAGCTGTGCAGACGCAAAAAGGCAGAAAAGAAGCCGTGGGCGGTCGGTGAGAGAACTTTTCAATCGGTCTCCCTTTTGCATCGGCGAGCATCTTGAAGCGGGAATGCACGGAAGAATCATTCAAATAGAAGAAACACAGCGCGGCAGAAGAATGCCAGAAGTGCTGTTACAGATATACGCCCTGCAGCGATAGCGCATTCCTTCAGGAATCTGCGGCGCGGCAGACGGTGGATAACCAATGCCCTTGCTTTCAACGGAAGGAAGAGGCTAAAGGAGAATCAACGGATGAAAGGACAGATAGCAGAGGAAAGGGAAACGACTGCCGGTGGCGACACCGGAAAGAAAAAACCGAGCCTGAGGCACTGGAAGATCGTGGCGATGTACCTGCGGTTGTACGATATTATCGCTGTGAACTTCGCTTACTTTCTGGGATTGTGGCTGCGGTTTGACTTGCGTTTTTCCGCAATTCCGACAGAATACTGGGCAGCATTTTTAAAATTTGCACCGCTCTATACCGCTGCCGTGCTGTTGGTGTTTCAGCGATTGCAGCTGTATCACAGCCTGTGGCGCTTTGCGAGCTTTCGCGAGCTGAACCGCATATTGGCGGCCTCCGTTATTACGACGGCGGCGCACGTGATTGGAATTACCGCAATGTTCGGGCGAATGCCCGTTTCCTACTATATTATCGGCGCTATCACTCAGGCGGTATTTGTAGTAATGGTACGGTTTTCTTATCGCTACGTTACGCTGGAACGCACGCGGCGGGAGCAGAACCTGAAAGCGACGCACAGAGCCATGGTCGTGGGTGCAGGTGCCGCGGGCCAGGTGCTTTTAAGAGAGATGAACAATTCTAACCAATCGGTGGCAAAGCCGGTTTGCGTGATCGACGACAATGTGAACACCTGGCATCGCCTGCTGGAAGGCGTGCCCATCGTGGGCGGCAGAGAAAGCATTGCAGCTGCCGTAAAAAAATACAGAATCGACCAGATTTTATTTGCGATCCCTACGGCCTCAGCTGCCGATAAGCGGGATATTTTGGAGCTGTGCAAGGAAACCGGATGTGAGCTGAAAATCCTGCCGGGCATCTACCAGCTGGCCAAGGGCGAGGTCGCTTTAAGCAAGCTGAAGCCAGTGGCTGTCGAAGACCTGCTGGGCCGCGAGCCGGTGCAGGTCAATCTGGAAGGGATCTTCCAGTCCTTGCAGGGAAAAACGATTTTAGTAACCGGTGGCGGTGGTTCCATCGGAAGCGAACTGTGCCGGCAGATCGCCGGCCATGCGCCAAAGCGGTTGATCTTGTTCGATATCTACGAAAACAACGCCTACGACATCGAGCAGGAGCTGCGGCGGAAATACCCTGATTTAGCGCTGACGGTACTCATCGGCTCGGTGAGAGACGGCAAGCGCATGCGCGAGGTATTCGCGCAGTACCGCCCGGAAATCGTCTACCACGCAGCGGCCCACAAGCACGTGCCGCTGATGGAAGCAAGTCCGAAGGAAGCCGTAAAAAACAACGTGGTCGGCACTTACCAGACCGCCTGTGCAGCGCTGAAATACGGCGCGCAGCGGTTCGTGCTGATCAGCACCGATAAAGCCATCAATCCTACCAACATCATGGGTGCCAGCAAGCGCGTCTGCGAAATGTTGATTCAGGCCATGGACGCTGTCAGCAAAACCGGGCGGTGGGATTTGTTGCCGCGATTGTCCGATGTGGTGGAAATGCCGGGAATTGCGGATATTGCCGGGAATTTTTCTGCCGAGGGCGGGGGCAAGACCTCTGCGGCAGCGATTGCCAGCGCGATGGTTGCTGATGGCGCTGAAGACTGTACGCAGGCGCCTGTGACAGCGAAAACGATGGCAGAACAGTTGTCGGTATCAGCATATATATCTGCGCAAAAGCAAAACGGCATAGAGATGGAATGCGTAAAAAACAAAGACCGCAGCGGCACGCAGTTTGTCGCCGTGCGGTTCGGCAACGTTTTAGGCAGCAACGGTTCTGTCATTCCGCTGTTTCGCAAGCAGATCGAAGCCGGAGGACCGGTTACGGTAACGCATCCGGAGGTCATCCGCTACTTTATGACCATTCCGGAAGCCGTCAGCCTGGTTTTGCAGGCAGGTACCTACGCCTGGGGCGGAGAAATCTTCGTGCTGGACATGGGCGTGCCGGTGAAGATCGACACGCTGGCTCGAAATTTGATTCAACTGTCGGGCTATAAACCCGATGAGGATATTAAAATCGTCTATACCGGCCTGCGGCCCGGCGAAAAGCTTTACGAAGAAACGCTGATGGAAGAAGAAGGACTGAAAACCACTGACGACGAGCTGATTCACATCGCAAAGCCCATTCCCTTTAACATAGAGACATTCTTCCGGCAACTGTCAGAGCTGACAAAACTGTGCTACGAAGGAGAAGGGAGCGAGGTTGCCGCTATGGTCGCAGAGATTACAGGGACGTATCAACCGGCAGAAACGTGCCAATCGGTGGAAATATATCAATCGGCGGAAACGAAAGCGTTGGAAGCAGAACAAACATTTTCTGAACGAGGGGCATTGCTCCATCCATCAGGAAGTGGCAGTGCAGCGCAGGAACAGGCTGCTTCGCAGCGTTCAACAGAAGCGGCCACAGAGTATCCAAGCCAAAGCAGTGCAGCCGCAGTCGATTGTGCGAAAGAACACAAAGAGCGACAGCGGTTCAAAGAAAAGAGCCGTTTTCGAAACACCGCAGCTGAGCAGCGGACGCCGAAACGGGCAGAGCGCTCGCCGGAACAAGAAGGAACGGTGGTTGAGCTGCAACCAGCAGGAAGCGTAAAAGCAGCAGTGTCGGAGTAAAGGATGTTAGCAATGATGAACGATTTTTTGAGCGATCCACGATTTGCCGGGATCGAACCCTTTGCCAATAAAATCTGGCTGTCCTCTCCCACCATGCACGGCGACGAGCAGCGGTGGGTGGATGAGGCGATTCAGGCCAATTGGGTGAGTACCGTTGGTGCGAACATCAATGAAGTGGAAAAGCAGGTGGCGGAGATCGTCGGCTGCAAATGCGCTGTAGCGTTGTCCTCCGGCACGGCTGCTCTGCATCTGGCGATGAAGCTCTGCGGTGAGAAGCTCTATGGTCAGCCGCAGGTGGGACACGGTGCGCTGGAAGGCAAGCGAGTGTTCTGCTCAGATATGACCTTTGATGCGACAGTGAATCCCGTCTGCTACGAGGGCGGTATTCCTGTGTTTATTGACACGGAGTACGACACGTGGAACATGGACCCCGTTGCGCTGGAGAAAGCGTTCGAGATCTATCCGGAAGTGCGGCTCATCGTGGTGGCACATTTATACGGCACACCCGGAAACGTAGACGAAATCAAAAGGATTGCCGATGCCCACAGCGCACTGATTGTAGAGGATGCGGCAGAATCCTTCGGAGCTGCATATAAAGGTGTGCAGACTGGCAGCTTCGGAGATGTGGGAGTGCTGTCTGGCAATGGCAATAAAATCATAACTGGCAGTTCGGGCGGATTTCTGCTGACCGATGATGTAGAAGATGCGAACAGGGCGAGAAAATGGTCGACACAGTCCCGGGAAGATGCCGCTTGGTATCAGCACGAGGAGCTGGGCTACAACTACCGGATGAGCAATATCATCGCTGGCATTCTGCGAGGACAGATGCCGTATCTGAAAGAACATATCGCACAGAAAAAGGCGATTTTTGAGCGATATAAAGATGGCCTCAAGGATTTGCCCGTTAGGATGAATCCCATCGATTTTGAAAATTCGGACCCGAACTATTGGCTGAGTGGTCTGCTCCTTGATGAAGAATCCATGTGCCAGACAGTTCGAGGAGAAAACGACGCACTATATATCAGTGAACCGGGAAAAACCTGCCCTACGGAGATTCTGGAGGCAATGGCAGCTTTCAATGCAGAAGGCCGTCCGATCTGGAAGCCGATGCATATGCAGCCGATGTACCGGATGAACCCATTCGTGACAAGAGAAGGCAATGGCCGGGCAAGGAGTAATGCCTACATTACGCAGCAGAAAGTAGTTGATGTGGGAGCGGATATTTTCAGACGAGGGCTGTGCCTGCCGAGTGATAACAAGATGACGGTGGGGGAGCAGGA
>CATJIF010000155.1 GCA_949740445.1 uncultured Peptostreptococcaceae bacterium
CCTCGCCGCACACTGGTTCTACATTGCCAGGCAGCGCTTTTTCTTCCGCACTGCCGCACGATGCTTCCCGCGTTTCGTTGATGGCTTCAATCAGCAGGGGCACGCCCCGTTTGATCTGCTCCTCCGAAGCAAAGGAATAGTTTAGCCGAATATACTGCTGGCCGCCGGTTCCAAAGGGAAAGAACAGAAATCCGGGTACGAACAAAACGCCCTTTTTCTCTGCACAGCGCCGCAGTTTTTCCACGCGCACAGTATCGTCGGGCAGTCGCAGCCACACGTAGACCCCGCCGCGCGGCAGTTCGCATTGTCCGCCCATGCGGCGCACAGGTTCTAACAGCCGATACATCAGATCGCGCTTCCTGCGGTACAGGTCGCGCGTCTTTTGCAAAAGTTCCTGATAGAGGCCGGATTTCATACATTCGCACAGCAAGAGCTGCGACATGCTGTCAAAGCAGGTCAGGCGCATGGCTACGATTTTTCCCATGTTTTCCACGACAGGCTTCGGCGCCGCCACGCAGGCGATTTTAATGCCGGGCGCAAAGGTCAAGGCAAAAGAATAGATGTAGATGACCATGCCGCTGCGGTCCAGCGACATGTAGGATGGCACCTGTCTCAGCCCATAGTACAGCTCGGATGCGGCATCCTCTTCGACGATGGGAATGCGATAGCGATAGCTCAGCTTCAAAAGCTCCTGCCGCCTCTGCAGCGAAGTGATTACCCCGCTGGGATCGTGATAACTGGAGTTGACATACATCAGCTTGGGACGGTTTTTCTGCAACAAAGGCTCCAGCGCCTCTACGAGAATACCGTTTTCGTCGGTAGGCGCTGCTAAAATCTGAATGCCCTTCAGCAAAAGCATGCGATACAGATCCGGCGACATGGGATCTTCCACTAAAACCACATCGCCGCGCTCCAAAAGCATCTCTGCCAAAAAGTCCACGCCCTGGTTGGCATCGGCCACCACCTGAATCTGTCTGGCGTTGACCTGTATCCCCTTGCCTTTAAAAAACAGCGCCAGCTGCTGGCGCAGCTCTACCATACCCTGATACGGCGTATAGCTGTAGGCATCTTCAAACAGCGGCGTTTCCCCCTCGCGGCGCGACAGCAGCTGCAAAATCTGCTGCATAACTTGATCAGAATAGATTTCTGGCGATACCAGACCGCCTGCAAACGATATGACGTTTTTCTGGTAGGAACGGGAAAACAGCCAGTTATACGTGGTGTCGATGTCCTGAACATCGCTGCGGATTAAACCCAGCCAGTTGGCCGGCTCCGATGTTCCGCCATTTTCCTGGCTGTGATACAGCACCATATATCCCCGACCCTGCATTGATATAATCAACCCGTCGGCCTGCAGCTCGTGATAGGCTCTGATCACCGTATTGCGATGTACGCCGCACAGCTCCGCCATGGTCCGTTCCGAAGGCAGCATCGCTTTGTCGGGAATTTCCCCCTTGAGAATCATCTCCTTCAGCTGATTGGCAATCTGCCGGAAATACGGTGTTTTACACTGCTGATTTACGGAAATCCACATAGAACCTCCCTCCGTTGTACCTGCTTTGCATCCCGCACCGCTTCTATTTTCCGCACGGTTTCTGCACCGCCGGTTCTCTTCGCAAATGCCGCATGGCAACCGGCATTCTACGAACGCGATTGTGCAAGCACGCTTTTGCAGGTATTGGTTTGAACACGCGGTTCTAAATGTACTATTCCTTAGATGTAAAATACTCTGCCAGCAGTTTTTGCACTAAAAACCTCTGCACATCCGCCTTCATGGACAAAAGGCAAATCAGCATAAACAGCTCTGCCGTATCATCGTCTGCGTTTTCATAATTTCCGAGAAATTTCTTAATGCTGTCGATATCTTGATTGACTTCACCTGCGATAGTTTTTCTCTGCCTGCTGAACAGCTCTTCGATGCCGCCGTAGAGCTTGAGGAAATCGTGCTTTTCTTCGAATTCCGAATTATAATTATCAATCAGCGGCTTCATCAGACTTTCGATATCCTGCACCTGCAAAACGCCCTTCAGGTAAAAGATCAGCGTCAGCATTGCCAGATGGTCTTTAGTGTATTTTTTCTTTACGGGCTTGGGCAGCATATCGTGCTTTACGTAATTGGAAATCATCGCCTTGGTCATCACCGGTTCTTTGTCGCTCTTTTGGTAGATTTCCAGTTTTTTGTTCATAAACAGCGCCGCCTGGTCCATGTAAAGATCCATATCGGGAAACTCCCTGGGCGAAATGCTTCCGTTTTTTACGTATTGTTCCACTGCTGTCTTTATAAATTCTTCGTAACGCATAAACACTCCTCCTATCGGCTTTTTACTGCGCTGACGACGAAGATGCGAACACATCGTCAGCTTTATATCATTTTTCTAATTGCATTATAAGTTTTTCGAAAACCTTTGTCAAGAGTGTAAAAACCAAATATCGGGCGCGTTTTCTATTCTCTGGGCGGTCGCGTTCCATAATACTGATAGAGGCAGGTTTCTAAGCGTCCATTATACAGTTTGCGCCGCCGGTCTGCCGGCCGTCCCATGTGCTGTTCAAACTCCTTGTCTGCTGTAATCAGGTACAGCGACCACGTGGGGTTTTCTTTTAAGAACCCCGCCAGGTGGCGGTACAGGGGCGGCAGCTGCGCCAGCTCCCCGATGCGCTGGCCGTAGGGCGGATTGGTGATGATCACGCCATAGGGCTCTTTTGCTGCCAGTTTGCACGCATCGGCCAGTTTTACCTGTATGCAGTCGTCTACGCCAGCCTCTTCGGCGTTGGCCATGGCAGCCTGCGCTGCACTTGTGTCGATATCGCCCGCCACAATGCGCAGCTCTTTCTCGTAGTCGACCGCGCTGTAGGCAGCGCGCCGCTCCTCCTTCCAGAGCGCCTGCGGAATGTATTCCCAATCCTCTGCCCAGAAACGGCGGCCCAGGCCCGGCGCGATGTTTCTCTCCATCAGCGCCGCTTCTATCGCGATGGTTCCGGAGCCGCAGAAGGGATCGACCAGCAACCGGTCCGGTTTCCAGAAAGAAAGGCTGACCATGGCTGCTGCCATCGTCTCCTTGATGGGCGCTGCCACCGGATGCTTGCGATAGCCCCGCTTGTGGAGCCCTTCGCCTGTCGTATCCAGGCTCAACGTTACCCTGTCCTTTACAATCGCCACTTTAATTCCAAAGGGCAGGCCCGTTTCGGGAAATTCCTCGATCAAATAGGTTTCTTTCAACTTTTCGATGATGGCCTTTTTTACCATACCCTGGCAGGCGGGCACGCTGTGCAGCTGCGATTTGACCGAAGTCCCGCTGACGTTGATCTGCCCGTCCATACAAATCCATTGCTCCCAGGGAAGCGCCTTTGTCTGTTCGAACAGCTGGGTAAAGGTATCGGCGTGAAACTCCGCCAGTTTGATCTGCACCCGGTCGGCACACCGCAGCCACAGGTTGGCGCGAACCACGGCCCGCTCATCTCCCAAAAATGAGATTTTTCCGTTCTCCGACTGCAATATCCTGTATCCCAGCGCTTCTATCTCGCGCTTTACGATAGCCTCCAGGCCGAAGGTTGCTGTCGCGATCAATTCCAATTTAGCCAAACTGAACCTCTCTTTCTCTCTTTGTGTGCTGCCACCCTCCTGCAAAAGCGGTCGCCAAAGGGGCAGACACACCCGGCAGGCAGGAAAAACCGCAGGTCTGTGCGTTCAGGGAAAACCGCAAGCTTCCGCACGCCTACCGAACGGAAGAAAAAAACCGCAAGCGTCTGCGCGTTCAGCGGCGCGGCGGTTCCTGCGGCCTCGTTTGTATTTCTCGTATTCTTTTTTCTTAAAACAGCTGATCCTTTTGATTTAAGCGGCTGGAACCCAGCTTATCCAGGTTATCCAGCGCCTTTCCCGTACCAACAGCCACGCAGGAAGCGGGATTGTCGGCAATGATTACGTTAATGCCTGTACGCTCTTCAATGCGCTTGTCAATGCCGTACATCAGCGCACCGCCGCCCGTCAGGTAAATGCCGGAATTGGAAATGTCCGCAGCCAGCTCCGGCGGCGTCCGCTCCAGCACATTGTGCGCTGCTTCGCAAATGGTTTGCAGCGGCTCTGCCAGCGCTTCCATCATCTCGGTCGACGTGATTTCTATGGATTTGGGAAGACCGGTAACCAGGTCGCGCCCACGGCATTCCTGCGTAACGATCTCTTCTCTGGGAAAGGCCGTACCGATGGTCATTTTCATATCCTCGGCCGTGCGTTCGCCGATATAGAGTTTATGCTCTTTGCGCATGTACTTTACGATGGCCTCATCGAACTTGTCGCCTGCCACCTTAACCGATTCGCTGGTAACGATGCCGCCCAGAGAAATAACAGCGATGTCTGTCGTTCCTCCGCCGATGTCGATTACCATAACGCCCTCCGGCTTGGCCACATCCAGCCCTGCGCCGATGGCGGCAGCCAGCGGTTCCTCCATCAAATAAACGGATTTTCCTCCGGCCTGCGTCGCCGCTTCGCGCACGGCACGCTTTTCCACCTCAGTAACGCCGCTGGGAACGCAGATCATAACGCGAGGCTTGAAAAACCGTCCCTGTCCACAGCTCTTCTTAATAAAATGCTTCAGCATCCGCTCGGTAATGTCGTAATTCGAAATTACGCCATCCTTTAGCGGACGAACGGCTACGATGTTATTCGGCGTCCGGCCAAGCATCTTTCTGGCCGCTTCGCCGACTTCTAAAATCTGGCCGGTATCTCTGTTGATTGCCACTACCGACGGCTCGTTAAGTACAACGTCTTTTCCCTTTATATAAACCAGTACATTTGCTGTACCCAAGTCTATGCCAACTTCACTTGAAAATCCCAATGCTCTTCTCCTTTGCTTTCTAAAAAAGTTCTATCTCTATTATTTTATACCCTTGTCGTTTTATTATATATGTTTTTTCCTATAGTTTCAATTTGTTTTGTAAAAAATGATAGCAACAGATCTTTTTTTGCAGAAAAAATTGCGATATTTTTCTATGCTGTTGATAACAGACGGCATTATTCTCTGGTTTTACTTTCAATTTTATTCCGAATTTCCTGCATTTGATAATCCAGCTGTTCTATGGAATCTGCACAGGACTTCAGCTGTCCTACGATCTCATCCGTATCGTCTACGTTTTTCTTGTACTTCAGCTTGTGCTCGAGGCTTGCCCAAAAATCCATGGCAATGGTGCGGAACTGCACCTCCACCATCATTTGCTTCTTTTCTCTGGACAGGAAAATCGGCACGCTTAAGATGAGGTGAAGGCTTCGATAGCCGTTGGGCTTCGGATGTTTGATATAATCCTTCTCTCTCACCAGCCCGATGTCATCCTGACCGACCAGAAGCTCTGCCAGGCGGTAAATATCGTCGGGAAACGAACAGATAACGCGCACGCCTGCCACATCGGTAAGGTTTTCCCGAATGCTCTCCACCGTGAGAGGAAATCCTCTGCGGCCCAGTTTTTCGTAGATGCTCGCTGGTGATTTCAGGCGGCTTTTGATGGCCTCGAAGGGGTTTCTGTTATACTCCTGAGAAAATTCCGCATTCAGAACCGTAAGCCTTGTTTCTACCTCCATAATAGCTGCGCGGTATTCCATCATCAGGCGGTTGAATGGCTTTTCCTCTCGCTGCTTTTCTTCTTGCCGACGGATGATCTGGTACTGCTTTTTCAGCGTTTCTTCCTGCTCCTCTACCTTTTGTTCCAGCTGATTTTTGTAAGCGAACAGCTCTATGGCATTTCTAATCCGGTTTTTTACGATAGAGCCGACAAACGGCTTGTGCACAAAATCCGAAACGCCCAGCTCAAAGCACTGGTTTTCTATCTCCACTGCCTGCTCTCCGCTGATAATCAGCACCGGTATCCTCTGCATAAAACCGCCCTCGCGCATCTCTGCGATGACGGAAATGCCATCCTTTTTCGGCATTTGCAGGTCTAACAAAACTGCCACCGTATCGGCCGGATGCTCCGCCAGCCGCTGCAGTGCCTGTTCGCCATCCTCTGCCATTTCGATCAGATATTCGCCGCTCAGCATTTCGGCGAGCATTTCGCGATTTAATTCTGCATCATCCACTACCAATATTCTCTGCATGATAATCTCCTTCGTTCCACCGCGTTTTCAGCTAGCTGCATCTTGTGCCTTGTGAAAACGTTGCCGTCAAAGCGCCAGCGGCCGCTATTCGTCTCTGTCGCCGGCATCGGAAAGCGTCAGCTCATCCTCCGTACTCAGCTGATACTCCGTTCCATCGGTGGTCAGCAAGATCGAACCGGACTTCTGCGTTCCGTACATGTGCGCCCCCAGCTTGACAAACCGCTGCATGGCGGCCAAATTGGGATGCCGGTATTTATTTCCGGTGGCGCAGCTGATAATTACCGTTTCGGGCCTGGTTTGCTCCAAAAACGCCTGACAGGAGGATGTGCTGCTGCCATGGTGCCCTGCCTTCAGCACATCCACATCGAAAAATTTATCCAGGTTGGCTTTTTCCAGCGCTTCCTCCATGTCCCCGGTCAGCAGTACTTTTACCTGGCCGCTTTCCAGACAGGCTACCAGGCTGTTATTATTGGCATCGGTAAAGCGCCCTTCCATGCCGATTAAGCGCAGTTTCGTCCTGTCGTCGATGACAATTGTGATATTCTGCCCGCTGGCGTTTTCGTACAGGCAGCCTTCTTCTATGATATCATTCCAATATCGCTGATAAATCTGACTGGATGCCCTCTTTCCGTTATCAATCACCCTGGCTACCTCGTAGCGCTCCAAAACCGCAGGAAGGCCGCCGATGTGGTCTTCGTGCTGATGGGTTGCGATTATGATATCCAATGCGCCGTCTATGTAAGGCTCGATGTAGCTTACTACATCCTCTGCTGCCGAACGCGGGCCGCCATCCACTAAAATTTCAAATTCGCCCACGTCGATCAGTATGGCATCGCCCTGCCCTACGTCGATGAAATGCACGGCAGCCTGTGCAACCGTGCCTTCGCCCAGTCCACCGGAAGAAACGATTACTGTGCGGCTTTGCGCATCCCAGCGCACCTCGGCACCGAAGGCCTTCAGCACGTGCGCTGCAGGCAGATACATGCGCCCGCCGCGGATGGAAGCTGCGGTGTCCATTTCCTGCTTTTCGCCGTTGACGATCAGATACCGCTTTCCCGCCGGAACCTCTACCACGCATCCGTCCTTTTCCACGCGGGCGGTCCTGGTTTTTGCATCCCAGCTCACTTCGGCGCCAAAGCTTGTCATCGTCTGATTGACCGGCGTCTGCGTGCGGCGGTTTTCGTCGATGTAGGGCCAGCCCAGGTGATCGCTGTAACTGACCTCTACCCCGTCGATCACCACGCTCACGCGGTCAGCGACAGGCGGTACAGGCGACCCCCCATCCGAACTGCCTGCTGCCTGAGCAGCATTGTTTTCTGCCGGTCCATCGCCCTGCAACCGTCCGTCTTCTTCCGCCTGCGCGCCGCCGGATGCCTGTATCGCCTTCGGCGGCATCATCGCCAAAGCGACGGTTCCTGCTACTAAAATCAGCAGCAGCGCTATCGTTACTTTTTTCGACATACTTCGCCCTCTCCTTTCCTATAGTGTATCACAGCTTGTTCCGCAACTTCCAGCAGGCTGAGAAATTTTTTGTATTTTAAAGTGGGCCATCTCTCCTGGAGATTTGCGTACAGAAACTGCCGCAGGCTTCTATGCAGAAAACGCCAGCTTGTTTTCTCGCCTGCGCCGGATTATAATGAAGCATAGATTACTGTTTATAGCAATCAATAGCATATCGCCAATCAACTGTATTTGATTGAAAGGAGTTCTTCTATGTCACATTCTGCCGGGGAAGCGGCCCGCTGCACGGACAGCCGCCTGATGGCCGTACAGTATGCGCTTTTGACAAAAATCAATGCGATTGAAGCTGTGGAGCGGGCGCAGCCCTATCCGCCTGTGCGCGACCATCCTCTGCACTGGGAGCGGGTTCATCTGGCAAGCAGCGCCCGCATCGCCCGGGAGCTGGCCCGCGCTCGCGGCGTCGACGCGGAGCTTTGCGCCATCGCCTGCTCGCTGCACGACATCGGCCGCATCATTACCGGAAAGCAGGCCGGACATGCGCCGGCAGGCGAAGAACCTGCCCGGAAGCTTCTGAGCGAGCTGCAGCTGTTTTCTTCCGAAGAAATCCTGCAAATTGTTAAGGCTGTCGCCCACCACAGCGATAAGGACCTGGTGGGCTCTGCGCTGGACGAAATCGTAAAAGATGCCGATGTTATCGACTGCTTCGAATACGGCCTGCCTTTGTCGCGCCCAGAGCAGAAACGGCGCTATCAGATGTATCGAAAGCAGCTGGAAGAAACGCCCTGCGCTTCTTCTGACAATGCGGCAGGCCCTGACAGCGTCGTCGCCTCCGCCGAGCCTGCGGCTTTAGGCAGCCCTGGGTTTGCGAAAATCGACCCGCAGAACCCTGCGCTTCTCCCTTCCGCCGATACCAACGGCCTTTCCTGCTGCCTGACACTTCTGCGGATTTTAGGCGCAGACGACGCGGCGATCATAGACCCCCGGCAGGTGATTACCGCTCCCTGGCCCCGCCTCAAGTGCCAGTACGGATGCGGCCATTACAATAAGAGCCTGTGCTGTCCGCCCCACACGCCGGACGACAGGGTAATGCGCTCTATTCTGGATTGCTATACTACCGCCATCCTCTTTCACCGGACGAAGATGGGCGATCTGACAGGCATTGCCCAAAAGGCGGCGCGTCAGTTGTTTTTCGACGGTTATCACAAGGCGATGGCCTTCGGCAGCGGCTTCTGCCGCCTGTGCAGCGAATGCGACCTGCAGCGCTGCCGCTTTCCGGAGCAAGCCATCCCCTCGATGGAGGCCTGCGGCATCGACGTGTTCGGCACAGCCCGCGCCTGCGGGTTTTCTATCCATACGCGTTTCGACAGAGACGAATCCCAGAATTTCTTCGGGCTTCTGCTCGTCGAATAAAAGCAGAGCCCTTGCGGCGGCAATGGAAGCAACATCCAGTACAGTGTTCGAAAAGCCGAAAACTGTACTGGATTATTTTTTTATAATTGTATATTTAAAAATAACAGTTGCTCTCCTATAATAGTGCTATCGACAAAATGAAAGGAGAGCCTCGCATGAAACAGAATCATCGCGTATTGCAGCTTTGCGAAACTGCCGTCTTTGCCGCTCTTATCTTTGTAGCGACACTTCTTTTTAAAATCCCCACGCCCGTGGGCTATACCCACCTGGGAGACTGCCTGATCTTCGTCTCCGTACTGATGCTTGGCGTTCGCTGCGGCGCCTGTGCCGGCGCTCTCGGTGCGGCTTTTGCCGATATTGCAGGCGGTTTTGCCGTCTGGGCCGTTCCCACGCTGATCGCCAAGGTGCTGATGGCAGCCATCATGGGCAGCGTTTTAAACGCTATGATCAAGCATTCCCGCGGCCGGATGGGCTGGGTTCTCGGCGCACTGCTGGGTGGTGCGGCGCAGTGTGCGGTCTACACAATTACCCGCGTATTCCTCTACGGCACTGCCGTAGCCATGGCGCGACTGCCCTTTGTTGCCAGCCAGACGCTGATCGGCATTGCCCTGGCCTTTGTTCTAACCGAAGCCCTGCAGAAAACCTCGCTGCGAAGCCATTTCTCCGTAACGACGGATTCGCACGCAGCCAATGCGTAGCAGCCCCTTATTGGGTGCTCAAATAAAAAAGCATCGCAGCTGAAGCTACAGCCGCAATGCTTTTTTCGCTTTTTTGTGCAGGAAATTAAATCTGTGCCAATGCTTGTTCGATATCGCTCAGGATATCGTCGATGTTTTCCAGCCCGACGGAAATGCGCACCATGCCGGGGTTGACGCCAGCGGCAATCAGCTGCGCATCGGTCAGCTGGCGATGGGTGGTGCTTGCGGGATGAAGCACACAGGTGCGGATGTCGGCAACGTGCACCTCGCAGGAGGCCAGCTTCAGGCTGTCGATAAATTTGCCGGCAGGCGCCCTTCCGCCCTTCACATCCACGGATATTACGCCGCAGGTTCCCTTGGGCAGATACTTCTGTGCCAGCGCATAATACTTATCGCCGGGCAGCCCCGCATACCGGACGGCCTCGATTTTCGGCGAATTTTGCAGGTATTCCGCTACCTTGCGGCCGTTTTCGCAGTAGCGCTCCATGCGCAGGGACAGGGTTTCCAGCCCCAGATTTAAAAGAAAGGCAGAATTGGCCGACGGATAGCATCCCATGTCGCGCATCAGCTGCATTCTGGCCTTGATGATGTAAGCCATGCTGCCGAAATCCTTCGTGTAAACAATGCCGTGGTACGATTCGTCGGGTTCGGTAAATTCGGGAAACTTGCCGCAGGTCCAGTCGAATCTGCCGCTGTCCACGATGACGCCGCCGCACTGCAGGGCGTGGCCATCCATGTATTTTGATGTGGAGTGGATTACGATGTCCGCACCGAACTCAAAGGGCTTACAGAGCACTGGTGTGGCGAACGTGTTGTCCACGATCAGCGGAATGTTATTTTCGTGCGCCACCCTGGCAAACCGCTCGATATCCAAGACCGTCAGCGCAGGATTGGCTATCGTTTCGCCGAATATCAGCCTGGTGTTGGGCTTTACCGCCCGGCGGATGGTATCTTCATCGGCATCGCAGTCCACAAAGATGCACTCGATGCCGTATTTTTTCAGCGTAACGGAAAACAGGTTGACCGAGCCGCCGTACACGGTTCCGGTGCTGATAAAGCTATCGCCAGCGCTGCACAGATTCAGGACAGAAAGCATGACTGCAGCCATTCCCGACGAGGTGCACATCGCGCCCACGCCGCCTTCGAGGTCGGCGATTTTCTGCTCTACGGCATCGACTGTGGGATTGGCAAAGCGGGAATACATGGGAGCCGTCGGCATATCGAACAGCGCCGCCATCTGGGCGGAGGATTCGAAGCGATACGTCGTGCTCTGAACGATAGGCATAACGCGGGGGCCGCCGTTTTCCGGGGTGTATCCTGAATGCAGGCATTTGGTTTCGTCTTTCATGTGTTAAGTCTCCTTTCATCGTCAGCGCCAAAGGGGCGCAGAGTTGTCAGCTTCTATCATACCACATTTCCGTTTCGGAGTTGAAAATTTTTTCATTGAAATTTGCGCAAAAGCGAACCCCTATCTTTTGCTACGAAAAGCGTCTGTCGTTCTGCCGCGCAAGCCTCTGCCTGATCTGTGCCAGGAAGTTCTCCGGCCCCGTCACCTTCAGCATCGGCCCAAAGGACAAAATCCGTATCAGGATTTCCGTCTCGTCTTCCTGCCGGTACCACAGCGTTACCCGATATTCCTGCGGCTGTATCTGCCGCGTCTCCTTTTTCAGATCCGCAAAGTGAAGCATCGCCCGCTCCAGTGCCCCGCGCTGGTCGGACAGCCAAAGCTCCACGCAGCGCTTTGTCTCTGCTCCTTGCATTCCGCTCTGTTCTTTCGCCTGCTGCGGCCAGCTCTGCTCCGGCTTTCTCTGCAGCTCCGATTTTTGCGCATTATCGTCAATCGCCGATACGCAAGATTCCGAAGAAAACAGCGAACACTCCAATATCCGCGCCACATTGATGGTCCAGCGCTGCCGGTTCCTCCAGGCCAGCAGGCGAAACCGATCTTCCTTTTCGGAATATTCCATCCGGATGGGCGCATACCGGCCGCAGCACAGGCGGTCCTTGCGGCTGCGAAAGGCAATCGCCAATAAGCGATGTTCTCTCAGCGCTGTCATAATGGTACGGAAATGCTGCTGGTACTGCGGTGCCTCGTAATCGTCGGCCTGCTCTACCCTGTCCACTACCGCAAAATCCCCCGCCGCATATAGCGGCGGCACGCCTGCCACCATCCGCCGCAGCTGTGCCAGCTCCCCGTCGCTGCAAAAAAGCCGCATCCGGGCATCCTCTGCCACAGCAGCCAGCCACCGCCGCTCCAAAAGCGTCATCGGCCGCAGAGGACGCCGGGTAAGCGGCGTTTCCCAGCAGGAATCCTGCGCATACAGCACGGGCCACTGCCCGCTCTTTACCGCCTCGGCGATATACAGAAAACTTTCGGAAAATGCCGACTGCCCGATCAGCTGTGCCGCGTCTCTTTCGCTTAGCGGATACGACAGCGCCGCTGCGATCAGACGCCCTACCGCCGCGTAATAGCTGCCGTACACTTCGTGGAAGATCATAGCGCACCTCCGACTTTGCCGCTCTGCGGCCCTTCGATTTCATACATCTGGTACATTTGTTCCAGATCCTGAAAAAAGCGCCGCACAACCTGCTCGTTGGTGCAGTGCAGCGATGCGATGCGCCCAGTAAACGTGCGCAGCCACGGCAGCATTTCTAAGGCATCCCACACTTCGATTTCGTAGCGCCAGTGCCGCTCGTCCACGCGGGTCAGACTCCCACCGCGCCCTTCCCTCTGTATTCGCTGTAAAATGTGCGTCTCCTGCGCAAGTACCTCCACGACCATGCACAGCGTCTCGAGCTTCTTTTTTCTGGAAAATGCCACGCCCCAGCTTGCGAAAAGCATTTCGTCCAGTTGCTGTTGAAATGTGGCATATCGCACCTCGGGTTCTTCTGTTTTTACGTCCTTTATGTAATCCAGCCGATAGGCCCGGAAGTGGCGAAAGCGGTAGTCGTAGGCGGCCAGATAGCGCCGGCCGCTCTGCACGCTGCTCAACAGCCGCAGCGGTAAAAGCAGAAGCGTCGTGCTGTGCTGCGTCTTTTCGCTGAAGTTTTGCACCTGCACTGCCCTTTTTTCGTGCATGGCTTCCAAAAGCGCGGATACGATTTCGCTCTCCAGCGCATGAACGATATAGCGATGTTTCCAGCAGAACATATCCTGCACCGATAAACGTGCGGATGCAGAACTGTCTGCCTCGCTCCCTTCTTTCAGCCAGTCTTGTATGTAGCTTCCAACAACGCCCAGCGGCGTCGTCTGCGCAAAGAAATGAAGCGCCTCCTGCAGGCTTTGGCAGCGGAGAAATTCCCGCGCATCGACGGGGTCTTCTGTTAAGCGGTAGAATATCTGCTTTCCCTGGCGCAGCTCCTCCAGCAGCCCTAAAGCTACATATTCTTTCAGCTTTTTTCGCAGGGTAGAAATGTCGATCAGAGAGCCCTCTGCCAGTGCCAGCGCGTCGATTTTCTCAAGCAGCTGTGCTGCTGTCAGGGCGTTCCCATCCTGCAGCAGGCTGATGACAGCAAAGTGCAAAAACAGGTCATTTCTCGTAAAGGTTTTGGCCTTAAACGCCCGGTATAGCGGATTTTCCGCGATGGATGCGCTGTCTACTGACAAAAAAACGCGCTTGCCTTCCTTATCCTGCCGGAAGGCCATGCAGTCTGCCAGATAGCTTTCAATGCGGCGGCGGCAGGTATCGTAACTCCTGCCGCTGGTATTCAGGCGGCGCTGCAACTGCTGCCGGGACTGAAACCCGTAGATGTAAAAATCCCGCATGCAGTCGCGCACCTGGTTCAGTTTTTTTATTAACTCACTGTATTCGCTCATTGCCGTTTCTGCCCTTTATATTTCTGCTCTTTATAAAAGAGGCCGCCGCCTTAACGTTTCTTTCCCGTCGCTGCGGCAGCCCCGCTCTGCTGCTTTAGTCGTCGATGTCGCTTTCCGCTTTTAAAATCTGGCCGGTCAGCGCGTCGATTTCATACTCGTATTCCATAACGCCCGCTTCGAATTCGATTTCGTATTCCCAGCGGCCATCGTCTTCGTCCAGCTCGACTTGCATTTTCCGGGCTTCGCTCTCCGCAACGCCTGCGTGAGCAAGCGCAATGGCCTTTGCCTTCTCCGTTCCGATATAATTTCTGCCAGTTCCAGCAGAAGCGCTGCCTGCGCCGCCGGATTCTGCGGAAGACGTGCCGCCCTGCAGGGGAGTGCCATCCTGTACTGTACTGCTCTCCTGGCTGCCGTGCAGGGCAATCCAGTTGTCATCATCCTTGCTGCTGCGCTTTACGATGCTTCCCGTCAGGGCGTCGATTTCATAGTCATACTCTTTAGCGCCTGCGGAAAATTCCACCTCGTAGACCATGGCTCCATGTTCGATGTCCATCTCGATCTTCATGCTGCGGATATCGCTTTCCTTTATTCCCGCATCTTCAAGCGTTATGGCTTTAGCCCGCCCTTCGCCGATATACGCCTTGTCGCTGACTCTGCCTGTCGAGCTCAGCGCTGAACCCTCCAAATGCTGCGACGAAGCCAGGAGATTCAACTCGTTGATATTTAAATCCTTCAGCTCTTCCGCAGATAGCAACGCATTCGTCTGCATCAGCTGCCGAATCAGCGCCGCTTTTCCCTCGGAAATGCCGTATTCCTCCACCAGCTGCGCCGCCTGCTGATCCTCTGTCAGTTGCTGGCTCAGAATCGCAGCTTCGATGGAGCTTGCCGAAAGCAGGCTGTTTACCTCGCTGACCAGACGGTTTTCCAGCTCCTTGCCGCGCTGTTCATCGTCGTGTTCCACGGAAATGAGAATGGAGTTTTGCTGGTCGGTAATGTATCCGTTTTTCAGAAGCGAACCGATCAGCGCATTGACCGCCACGTCGAGATCTGTTCCTGCAAGCTTCATATCACCTAAAACGAGCTTTGCCTCTTCATCCATGGCCTCTGCTGCTAAGACCTTTTCCTTCCGGTTGATCGAAAGCTGAATGCCCGGATTTACATCAATCTCAACGATGGAATCCACCGCATTCGACTGCGCATATGCTGCCGCACCGCCTATCAAGAGCAGTGCCGCAACGGCAGCAGCGAAGAAGCGCCAGCGATTTTTTGACGTTTTTTCCTGCCTTTCCTCCTGCCACTGTTTCATCTCTATCACCTTCCCTTCTTTTCTACTGTACGGAACAGCACCACCGTTTCGCAGCCGTTGCACACGGCACTGTGCAGCCTCATTCTGCCGCTCTTGCGGTTCTTTCTTTTTCATTTTATTCGTTTCCTTCCCGTCGCATGTTTGCCTGCCTGCGACCAAAACAGTCGCTCTCTATACAAGCATCCTGTCCCGCCAGCGAAGGATTCATACACAAAATATGCAAGTTCCTTTCTTTTGCCCGAACCTGTTTTTACTCCCCTTCGATGCCGCAGGCGCTGCTGAAAAACAGCTCCGGCTCTGCCCTGCGCTTCAGTCCCTCTTCCAGTTCCTCCTTGTGATACAGATATCCGGAATCGTCGTAATATCTGGCCTTTTGCGGACAGCGTTTTATGCAGGCGCCACATTTAATGCAGATTCCTGTAAACTGCCGCACATCCTGCAAAGCGATGGAGCCCATCGGACAGAGCTTTGCGCACAGTCCACACGCATTGCATGCCTCTGAGGTTAGCGGCTTTACCCTGCGGATATCAATAAAGTTGCCGCTGCGATCCTGCGGTCGGTAATATCCGCGATAGGGCGCTTCCGTTCCCGGCACGCACAGCTTCGGAAGAGACTCGATGCCGTCCTGCCGCTGTGCAAGCGAGGCTGCCAATGCGGCCGCACGCGCTCCAAACTGTTTTGCTATGCGCAGATCTTCTTTATCGGGCCGCCCTGCAGCCAGGGTTTGTGAAAACGAGTGCTCGCCGATGAAAGCCGCAGCTGCTATCACGCGAAACCCGCGGCGTTCCAACAGATCCCGCAGTTCAATCAGAGCATCGTCGTAGTGACGGTTGCCGTAGGAGCAAACCGCTACTGCCATGGCACCACCGCCGGAAATCCGCTCAAAATCGCCAAGCAGCACATTGGGCACCCGCCCCGCATAGACCGGCGTTCCAAAGATGACTACATCCTCCTCCGAAAACGCCTTGCCTTCTGTCCGCGCCTGTGGAAGCGTCCAGTCCCAACACTTCATCGCAGCCCCACAGCTTTGTGCCGCTTCTCCTGCGATCGCCTCTACCGTTTTCTTTGTCGTCTGTGTTGCGCTGAAGTACGCTGCCCATACTGTTTTTATGTACATCGGTTCCTCCTGGTTCTGCAAACCGCCCCTTGCTGCGCTGCTTCTGTAAAAAACCGCCTGCAACATTGCAGGCGGCTCGCAGATACTTCTTATTCTTCTTCCGTAATCTTCTCGAATTCAGCAACCACCTTTTCAAATTCAGCGTCATCTTCAATATCGATCAGTTCAAACTCGTCTTCGTTGACTTCTTTGTAGCCGTAGATGTATACGTCGTCTGTGCCATCTTCGGGCAGCAGGGCGATGTATTCTTTGCCTTCGTAGTCAAACAGTCCTAAAATCTCGCATTCTACATCTTCGCCATCGTCAAATTGCAGTGTGATGTAATCCGCTTCGTCGTTGCAGCCGCATTCGCAGTCGTGCTCGTGTTCCTGGCAGCACTTGTCTTTTTCTTCGGTCATTCTATGATCCTCCTGGTGTTTTCCGCGTGGTATATTGATTGTCCCGGCACAGGCAAACGTAGGTGGCAATCGCCGGGTGTAGACATTTCATCGGCTCCGCTAAGCTCTGCCTTCGCGCTATCGCGCTCGTCAGTCGCTAAGCTGCTCGATGTCTGTTACACCGCGACTCTGCCTTCGCCTGCGGCTCGGCAATCGTCGGGTGTAGACATTATATCATACATTTTTACTGTTTCACAACGGATTTATGCAAATAGGTTAAAATCCGCCGGGCCACAGGCAGGTTGAGGCCCGGCAGGGCGGCGATGTCTTCTTCGCTTGCCCGGGAAAGCGCCTCTATGCTGCCGAAGTGCGCAAGAAGCTGCTTCTTGCGCTTTTCACCCACGCCTTCAATATCGTCCAGCACGGATCTGCGCATGGTTTTGTTGCGCAGTCCACGGTGGTATTCGATGGCAAAGCGGTGCACTTCTTCCTGCATGTTCCCCAGGCACTTGTACAGCGCCGGGTCGCGCTTTAAGTCCAGTTCTTCGCCGCCAAAGACCAGCCCGCGGGTGCGGTGATGGTCGTCTTTCACCATGCCAGCCACCGGAACGTCGATTTTCATCGCTTTCAGCACCTGTTCCACTGCCGACACCTGGGCACTGCCGCCGTCCATCATAATCGCATCCGGAAGCCGGGAAAATCCCGGGTCGCCTGCCAGGGCCCGCTTCATGCGCCGGTACAGCACCTCCTGCAAGCTGCCGTAATCGTTGGGGCCTTCTACGGTTTTGATCTTAAACCGGCGATAGTCCCTGCGCTGCGGCTTCCCATCCTGAAACACGACCATGGCGCCTACGGAATCTACGCCGTTCGTGTTGGAGATATCGTAAGCTTCCAGCCGCCAGCTTCTTTTCTTTGCGCCGAAGAACTGGTTCAGCGAGGCGATCAGCGCATCGGTTTTTTCCTGCTCGTTTCTGGCGCGGTCGTCCAGCACCTTCATCATCTCCACCACATCGCGCCGCGTTAAATCCAGAATCGCCTTTTTATCGCCTTTCTGCGGTGTAAATATCTTAACGCCGCTTCCTCTCAGCTGCGTCAGCCACTGCTCTAACAGCTGCGCATCCGCAGGTTCCTGCTCGACTAAAATTTCTTTGGGAATCATCGTGTTTCCCGAGTAATACTGCTGGATAAAGGATGAAATGATAGCGCCGCGATCTTCCTCCACCGCGCTTCCCAAAAAGAAGCTTTCGCGCCCGGAGAGTTTTCCCTGGCGAACGAAAAACAGGATAACGTGAAACCCTTCGCTCCCCGCTGCGGTCAATACCACATCCATATCCCCTACCGACGACAGCACCACCTTCTGCTTTTCGCGGATGGATTCTACCGCCATCAGATAGTCCCGGCACTCCGCCGCTTTTTCGAATTCCAGCGCCTCCGCCGCTTCCTCCATCTGCCCCTTTAAGTGATTGACGATGCGCTTGTCCCTTCCGTGAAGGAAATCCATGGCGGAATTGATGGCTTCCATATACGCTTCGCGGCTGTACCCGCCGCAGCAAACGCCATGGCACTGGTGGATGTGATAATTGAGGCAGGGCTGGTGATTTTCGGGAAACCGCTGCGCGGAGCAGCGTTTCAGCCGGTACACCGCCGATAACAAGTCTACGATTTGATTGACGGCACCAGCATCGGCATAGGGGCCGAAATACTTGCCGCCATCGCCCGTTACCCGCCGGGTTTTAATGACGCGGGGCCATTCCTCGTTCAGCGTAACTTTAATATAGGGGTAGGTTTTATCATCCCGCAGCAGCACATTATATTTGGGCATGTACTTTTTAATCAGGTTGCACTCCAAAATCAGCGCTTCCATCTCGGTATCGGTGGTGATGTACTCGAATTCCTCTATGTGTGATACCATGGCCCGCACCTTGGGCGCCAAGCGGTCCGGCGACTGGAAATACTGCCTCACCCGGTTGCGCAGGGATACAGCCTTCCCCACGTAAATCACCTGGCCTACGCTGTTTTTGTGCAGGTATACGCCCGGTTTGTCGGGAAGGGTTTTTAAGTTTTCTCGTATATCAAACATAGCTTCTCCGTAGATTCTGCTTCGCATTCGTTTTCTGTATTATACCATAAGCCACCGCTCCTATCTACCCTCTTGTGCCTGTCTTGCGGTTATCCCGGCTTTCTCCGTTTTACTCTCATTAGCCTCGTTATTCTCCTATAAAAATGAAATTTAATCATATTTTATCATAAATTCAAAATAATTGGATTAAAATATCTAAATAAAATAATTTTTTCGAAAAATACGAGTGGAATATGCAAAAAAATTGTGAAAGCCGCCGTCTACTATATATAGAACGACAAGCGCATCCGTAAGATGAGTCTCTTTTTTATGACCATCGAATCGGATAGAAAGGAGGGAATTTCAGGCGATACACCGTTCTCTGAGAGTCAGCTTTACAAAAAAGATCTCCGGATAAAGTTGCCCCTTGGCAGAGAGCGCACAACAGCAAAGGCAACCGCATTTCATAGCAGTTCGAACTGTGGCCGATAGATAGCTTAGTATTTATGTTCGATTTTAAAGTAAGAAAGTGCTTAAAGGAAGGTTTTCCTCACATGTACAACGGAAAGGACATTACGATGGGCCAACAACAAAATTGCTTTAATGATCGAAAGTGCTTGGATGTTTTAGATATTCGCATAAGAGAAAAGGCTGATATCGAGGCTTTTGCTCTGGTTCAAACACTTGGATTGCTGGAAGCGCTCCAAAGACGCATTATGACTACTGCGCACTGTAAAAAATCTGTGTTCTCCAACACAATGATAAAAACGCTCCAAAATGTTCATGTCGATAACCGGATTCTTCAATTGATTTATAAAGGCTCCCGTATCAAGAGCACTAATGATCAATTTTCAGATCCGCTGAAAAGCAGCATAGAAGAAATGTACGAAGAAGCTTTATCTCTGCTACAAGAGTTAGTGGAGAAACAAAAGTAAACCCCCTTTACGGTCAGCAGTTTGTCCTATGAGTTGCCTTATTTGCTGTTATCTGCTGCATCGCAGAATTCCATGCGATGCAGCAGATTTTTTATGGAGCCGCCTGGCGCAGTGCCTGTGGCGGCTCGCAAGGAGGATAGAAACAAGAAAGATGGCTGCTATTGGTGTGTAAAACGAACAAATTTGATATTGTAAAAATCACAGGCAAGGATGTCTCCGCTCTTTGTATCCAAAAGAAGGATGTAGTTAATTCCCACGGCGAGCAGCTCTCCGCTGCGGGTTTCGGTATCGTTGCTTCCCACAAGGAGCGTAACCTCGCAGTAATTACCGATCTGCGTCCGCAGAAAACCGTTCAGGTACTGTATGCTGCTGTAGCTGAGCACTTCCTGAAACTCCGGCGGCAGCAACGGATTGTTGGGAACATTGAACATGGGTTCCTCGGGAAAAATCTGCGGCAATAAGGGACTTGTTCCAGGAACGTTCGGCGCAACCGGTGCGGTAGGCGTCGCAATCTGTTCTGGTTGACTGATCGGCCAGTTGGGCATTGCCGTATCCGGAAGCTGGCTTGTAGTTGGATGCCTGTGCTCCACTCTTCGCAGCTGCACTGGTGAGCCGGCACATTTCATATTCATAATCACAGATTCCTTTCTATATTTATTTTGCTATTCTGATAACTCATGTGGAAGCGTAATACGATGTGGGAACATAAAAACAGTGATCGCCGATGCGATTGTAAATAACTCCCACATTGGTGGGAAAATACGGCGCACATTCGGTACTGTACGGGTTATAAAAGAACAGCGCGTCTCCTACAGCAGACAGTCGGCCTCCTCCCAATGCCCAGTCCGCGATTGCATAATGCTCCTGGGTGGGTATCATATTATATATGTTCTGCGCATTGTAAGCGCCCCCTACCGACGTTCGGGTGCAGACAAATTGACCCTGCTGCAAAATTATGGCCCGAACATCGCCGCCACGGCTGACTCGAAAAAATTCTCCATAAGGAATGGTCGCCCGGTTCATGATAACCGTCGCTACGGCGCGCATGCCATCCTCGCCTTCCCCACCGGCTTCGCACTGAATCAGACGCGCTAATAATTCCCGCGTATCGTAGGACATCAGATCACCTCTCGATTCTGCCGAATGCAACTCCGGCTGAATTTCTATGGTTTTATAATATGTGGCATCCCGAAAACGGTGAGGCCTTCTGCTTGTCTTTTTTGTAAAAGTATGCAGCTTGCTGCACAAGCACAAAATTTTTTATACAAAAAAAGCGCAGCCTTTTGAGCAACGCTTTCTCTCGTTTGATTTTCATCTTATTTCTTTCCTTGCTCCTTTTCTACAGCATCGAAGCCCCGCTTCAGGTCGGCGATGATGTCGGCAGAATGTTCTGTGCCAATGGAAAGGCGAATGGTGTTTTCTCCGATTCCCTGCTCCTCCAATTCCTCAGTAGTCAACTGCGAATGCGTCGTTGTCGCAGGATGAATTACAAGGCTTTTGACATCTGCCACATTGGCAAGCAGAGAAAATATCCTCAAATTATCAATAAAAGTATATGCTTCTTTCTGTCCGCCTTTGATATCAAACGTAAAAATAGAAGCACCACCGTTGGGAAAATAGCGCCTATATAGCGCGTGATCCGGATGATCTAAAAGCGATGGATGCTTAACCTTCTCCACCAGCGGATGATTGGCCAAGTACTCGACCACCTTTTTTGTGTTTTCTGCATGGCGTTCCAGGCGCAGTGATAAAGTCTCTACGCCTTGCAGCAGCAAAAATGCATTAAACGGCGAGATGCAGGCACCGGTATCGCGCAGCAATATAGCGCGAATATAGGTTACAAACGCCGCAGAGCCTGCTGCATCCGCAAAAGAAACGCCGTGATAGCTGGCATTGGGTTTTGCAATCGCGGGGTACTTTCCGCTGCGCTTCCAGTCAAATTTGCCGGAATCCACAATCACGCCACCCAGCGTCGTGCCGTGACCGCCGATAAATTTGGTGGCTGAATGTACGACGATATCCGCGCCGTATTCGATGGGGCGAATCAGATACGGCGTGCCAAAGGTATTATCTATAATCAGCGGCAGTCCGTGTTTATGCGCAACCGCTGCAATCGCTTCGATATCGGGAATATCGCTGTTGGGGTTGCCTAAGGTTTCCAGGTATATGGCCCGCGTATTTTTTTCAATGGCGTTCTCTATTTCTTTCAGGTTGTGTACATCGACAAATGTCGCAGTAATTCCGTATTGCGGAAGCGTATGTGCTAACAAGTTGTATGTACCGCCATAGATGGTTTTCTGCGCCACCACGTGCCCGCCGCCGGATGCCAAAGCCTCGATGGCATAGGTAATCGCCGCCGCACCGGAAGCCAGCGCTAACGCTTCTATTCCGCCTTCCAATGCCGCAATTCTTTTTTCCAGCACCTCCTGTGTGGAATTTGTCAGGCGACCATAAATATTACCTGCATCCGCCAGTCCAAAGCGGGCCGCTGCGTGGGCCGAATTTCGGAACACATATGAAGTTGTCTGGTAAATCGGTACCGCTCTGGCATCTGTCGCCGGATCGGGATGCTCCTGCCCTGCGTGCAGCTGAAGGGTTTCAAATCTGTACTCGCTCACAACGCTATCCTCTCTTTTTCCTTTTTTTACATTATTTCCTTTGTCTTTCTATTTCTACACTGCAATGCATATGGCATATGAAAGCGCCTGCTTACAACTTCTTTGAAAAAAATATATTTTGAACCCCTGCTGTAATGGTGCTATATAACTGTGCAGATGTCTCCCTGAGCCAGTTGTCCATCTTGTCATCGCAATGGTTACAGAATACCTCTATAAACCTATTTTGTCAATAGGTTTTGTGATTAAAGTCCATCTTCTCCTGCGGCAGCGTCAAATCAAGCACATTCCTCGCATAAATATTTGAAATTAATTTCCATTTTCCCTTAAACAGCATGTCGCAATCGAGCAAATAATCTAAAAATAAAAAAGAATGCAAAAATACAATCGCATTCTTCGTCTATTATATAAAAGGTCGCAAAAGCGGCCTCAATAATTATCTATTTATTTCACCCATTACCAAGGAGGATTTTCATGAAACCAAACACAACAAAAATCGCGTTCGCTGTCGCACTTGCTATCTGTATGCTTCTTTCTACCTGCGGAATGATTTTCGCCGCCGATGTCACTACGCCGAAACGGGCGATTGATGATGA
>CATJIF010000156.1 GCA_949740445.1 uncultured Peptostreptococcaceae bacterium
TATCAAAAATAGCGTAAGGCTTGAAAGGGTGCATAAAAATTCTCCTGTTATGGGAAGCGGGAAAGCCCGTGTTCTGACAGCTGCCCGCTTGTGTGCCGTTTCGTCGAACTTTGGCAGATTACTTTTATTATATCATTGACAGCAATCGCTGACAAGGCGCAGAGAACATTGTGTTTTCACAAAAAGGAATTGATAAGCAAGTCCTGGCGTTTTCCGTTTTTGGAAGCGGCAGAGAAATTGCTCTGGTGAACCCGGTTGGATTGTGCTACACTGCAAATGACGTTGTGTAAGGGGAGGCACTGCTCGTCTTTGAATGAGTTTGCCGAGCATATAATGGAGGAGTCCCGTATGATTGATTTAAGTCAGTACACTTCTGCGATACAGGTGAGATTGTCATCTGGTGTGTATTTATTTCCATGTAGTTCAGCGGATGGTAAGACATAGCTGTGTTCATTGCTTCGCAGACTGAGTACTAAGGAGAAGCAGTCGCCATCTATATAGAACGCTCTTCGCTGCTGGCGATGTAACTCCATTGATTCAACATAAATTCCGGGATTATGGAGAAACTACTGCAATGAAACAAGAAAATGAGTGGAAAAAATACGAATACGATGCAATCCTTCACGAGCTGCCGGATACCGGTGGCGCTTATGTTATCTTTCCTTGGGATATTCGAAAAGAATGGGGCAAAGGCCGGGGGAAGGTATATGCAGAATTTGACGGCATCCCTTACAATGGAAGCGTTGTTAATATGGGCTTAAAGAATGCCGATGGCTCTATCTGTTATATCATCGGGGTATTAAAGGCGATCCGGATAAAGCTGGGGAAACAGGATGGAGATACCATCCACGTTGTGATAGAGGAGAGATAATAGCACTGCAGTGCGCACCTTGCGTTTGGCATGTCCGATGGAAGGAGCGTGCATCAAAACGCAGGCAGTCACGCGCGTGGTTTTCTGGCAGGCAACAAAAAACCGCTGAATTTCAGCGGTTTTTTTGTGGCGGAGAGCATGGGACTCGAACCCACGGGGCTGTTACACCTTACTCGCTTTCCAGGCGAGCTCCTTAGCCACTCGGTCAACTCTCCAAGTCGTTATGCGATTGCATTAGCGAACCTATAATAGAATATCGCATTTGCGGACAAAAAGCAAGAGAAATTTTCAAATATATATTTTTTGAATTTTCGGTCGCATTGTATGGAAATGGAAGCGAGGATATGGAGCAGGACAGCAGGAAACCAGGCAGAGGTTGCGGATGCAACTTCCTTTGCAAGCCGGAAGGGAATATGATAAAATTGTAATGTCGGCAATGGGCGAAAGGAAGCATATCATAGGGAAGGGAGCTGCCAGGCGAGTGCCACAAACCGCATAGGCGGCGGCAGTTATCTGATGATAGGCAGCAGACCGGTTCGAGCGGAGAGCGTTGCCAAAGAAAGGTGAGAGACAATTATGGGAAAAATCGAAGAAATTTTCAGGCCGGAATCCAAATACAAGCCCTTCTTTCTTTCGATGATCGCTTTTGGGCTGGCCTATGGGCTGTACAAGGGTGTTTTGGACAATTACCTTGCGGAAATCGTCGAGATGTCGGAGCTGGGCCGCGGCGTATCGGAGTTTTTCAGGGAGCTTCCGGGGCTTGCGCTGGTGTTTATCCTGGCGGCACTGTACACTATGTCAGCAGAAAGCATTTATAAAATCGGTGCATTGATTATGCTTGCGGGCATGGTGATGCACGCGGTGGTTCCGGCCACGCAGGTACTTGCTACGGCTTCCATCTGCATGTATTCTCTCGGAGAGCACATGCAGCTTGGCATGCGAAGCACGCTGTCTTTGGAATACTCCAAAGAGGGGCACGGCGGTGCGGCCCTGGGACTTCAGAATTCGGTCTATCAAATCGGAACGCTGGCAGGATATATTGTAATCGCTATCGCATTTTTTCTTATGGCGAGCTCCCTGTATTTATTTCGCCTGGTGTTTGGCATCGCTGCAGCCATTATCGGCATCGGATTTTTAGGCTGCCTGCAGATGACCGGGCACAGCGAAACAGATCAGACGAAAAGCCGGTTCTGCTTTAAGAAGAAATATAAGAAATACTATATGTTAGAGGTGTTTTACGGCGCGCGGAAGCAAATTTTCTTTACCTTCGGCCCCTATGTGCTGGTTTTATTCTACAAAGCAGATACCATGACCATCAGCCTGCTGTTTTCCATTTCAGCGGTTTGCTGTTTCTTTGCCGCCCCTGTAGTGGGAAGAATCATCGACCGCCTGGGGTATAAAATCGTCATGGTTTCCGATACGCTTCTTTTAGTAATCGTATGCTTTTTCTACGGGTTTGCCCACCATATTTTTTCCATGCAGACGGCATTTATCATCTGTTGCATCAATTACATATTGGATTCTGTAATTTCGCTGGCCTCTATGGCTTCCAATGTCTATGTACAGGATTTATCGGATAATTCCGATGAGGTCCGGGCTACGATTTCCACCGGGCTTTCGGTCAACCACATGATTACCATTCTGATCGCCCTGTTTGGCGGGTGGATCTGGCAGACGCTGGGCATCGAAACGCTGTTTGTATTATCGGCCATTTTAGGGCTGTGCAACAGCGCTTATGCAGCGTCCATCAAGACAAACCGGCCGGCAGCGAATTCGTAGTGCCAGCCAGTGGGCTCCGACCTGATTTGCCTGAAGCGGAAATTCATTTTTTCTCTGACGAATCCCATTTGCGGCAGTTTGCGCATATACTGGCCCCAAAAGGAGGTTCCTATGAGCAGAGATTACAGATTGAGCAACGTAACCAAGGAATATCTGGCCCGGTTCCGGTGCATTTTAGACGAGATGCGCTGCTATATGACTACAGCGGAACTGACAGACAGCATTTCGCACAATTTTATCGTGCAGATGATACCGCATCATCAGGCAGCAATCGAAATGTCAAACAATATTTTACGGTACACAACGAATATCCCGCTGCAGGAAATCGCTTTGCAGATTGTAGACGAACAGACGCAGAGCATCGAGGACATGCAGGCGGTGTTGCAGACGTGCAGCCGGCTGGAAAACTGCCAGCAGGATTTATATTTGTATCAGGCCAGGGTAAATCAGATTATGCATGCGATGTTTTCAGCGATGGAAGATGCTCGCGCCGACAATCAGATCAATGCGGATTTTATCCGGGAGATGATACCGCATCACATAGGCGCTATCGCCATGGCGGAAAATGCGCTGCAATATGACATCTGCCCGGAGCTGAAACCGATGTTGCAGGCGATAATCACTTCGCAGGAGCAGGGCATAATGCAGATGAAAATGCTGCTGCGGCGCATGGAGGGATGAGGCGTTTTTAGAAACGCACGTTCATCAGGAGCAGCGCTTGCTGTCGCATGGGGTTTCTTCAAGCGCCTTTTCGTGTAAAGTCGTGCGGAAAAAGACGGCGTACAGATACCTTGTTAAAACGTGCGGCTTTTCACCAGCCGGAAAGCGCGGAGCGCTTCAGCAATCGAGAATCAGCAAGTGATTTTGCAGCAGTTTTCCACATGCGGGGCAGGGGATTTTTCGAAAAAACGGCAGAGTAGCGGGAAATCTGTTTTCGGTTCCACTGTAAAAAATGGAATCCGCTTCGCAGGATGGCATGAGTATCGGCGCAAACAGTTTGTAGCCGCATTCCCTGCACATCCACGAATCGCGATAAAAGACGTGATAGAACGCTCCCTCGTTTTCATAACAGAGGACGGGTTCCCATGCAAATCGTTTTCTGTTTTTATGATGAACAAAAGCGGGATACAGCATACCAGCGCCGATGTTCTTTGCGATCTGGATAAAATGCAGAAGAATCGTTGCGATTATCGGGGAACTACCGTTCAGTTCGTTCAGAAACTCCTGATTTGCAAGCAGGGAATCCTGCTGCGCAGGAGAAATCACATACGTATCCAGGCCGTTGATATCGCACATGGGTAAGCAGTATTTTTTTAATCGTTCCATCGCTGCATTTGCACCTTTCTTTTCCATAAACAGAGGGCAGAGCCGCTTTGCGTTGCAAAGTACGTTCTGCTTTTTTGTTGGGTAAAATGCCATTCGCGGCACAGCTTGCACCTTTAATTTACATCCTGATTTTACCATGGGATGCCGGCTGATACAATGCGCTTTGAACGGTTTTCAAAGCAAAAAAATTGTGATATAATGTCTGCACCCGGCGATTGCCGAGTGCGTAGCACGAAGGTAGAGCCGCGGTGCAACAGATATCGCGTAGCTTGGCGATTGGCGAGCGACACAAAGTGGCGCGAAGACAGAGCTTAGCAACGCTTCGCTTCTACGTTCGCTGGCGCTCACTACGCTGTCCGTTTTGCCGGGCGAATCAGCTTCGTGCGTTGCACTCGCTTCTTCGGGCAAAAAGGCGGAGCCGATGAAATGTCTGCACCCGGCGATTAGCCGTGCGGAAAGCAGAACGGTCATAAATATCGAATGGGACGAAAAAGGGGATAGAGAAAGATGAAACGAACAAGGGATTGGGGAATTGCAGCGAAGCGGGGTGCAGCGCTTGCGGCAGCATTTATAGTTGCATTGGCCTGCGGCCTTTCCGGCTGCAACGGGCAGAAGGCGGTGCGGCAGCTGCAAGAATTCGAGTGGATCGTCAACAGCGACTCGCCTGAGGCAACACAGCAGCAAAGAGAGCTGGAAGCAAAGCAGGCGGAGCTTTTAAGCGCGGATGCGGTGTGGTTTCTCCGGCTGCAGGAGGGCGAAGAGCAGTTATTCGAGGTCAGTGCAGCTATGGAGATCGACGCTTCGGAGCGCGTGGGAGGCGACGGGGATTCCATCGGTGGAGAAAAGACAGCGCAGGTCTGCATTTACGATCTGCGAGAGGGACTGCCGAAAAAGAAAAGCCAGCCCTTTCAGCAGTTTGAGATAAAAGACGTGCAGGTGGATGCCCTGACGATTGTCAGCCTGTCGGATGTGAATTTCGACGGCTATACAGATCTGCTGGTGGGGCGGCAGAGAAGTTCTGCAAACGTCTGGTTCAGCGTATTTTTATGGGATGCGCAGGAAATGTGCTTTGTCGAATGCGATGCGCTGTCGCAGCTGTGTTCGCCGAAAGCGGATGCCGAAACTGAAATCATTACAGCAAAGTACCATGAAAACGACACAACGGGCAGCGTCGAATTTTACCGCTGGACGGAAGGCGAATTGCTTGCAGTGCGGCGGATTTCTTACGGTGCGCCCAATGAACGCTCGCTTTCCGGGCAGGTATACGATTGGGATGAAGACCACTGGGAGCTTTTATACGACCGCCAGGTGGTGCTGGACGACAGCGAGGCATCGCAGCTGCGCATCGACCAGCTGATGCAGGAGCTGTATGAATACTACGACCTGAATGTGATATGAATCGCCGGATAGAAAACGCACGGTGTGCGGCTGCGCGCAGGCGTTTGGGCCTGCGCTGGCAGGGCGGCATCTGCAGAAAGATTCCGGCAAAGGGAGAAATTTCTTTGTCCATAAGCGCGAGAATTTCTCAGCCTGCGGCTTGACAAACCGCCGCAAATCGAATAAACTGTTTGCATTGAAATTGCACGGCGAGAGCGCGCAAGCGCAATGTGCAGCAAGGCGCGGCAAAAGATAGCGGCGCCTCAAAAGAAAAAGGCGGAGATGAAGACAGTACTCCTTTCAAAGACCTGCAGAGAGCTGTTTGGCGGTGAAAGAACGGCGGTTTGAGATCGGGGGAACATCACTTCGGAGCCGGTTTTGTCAACGGAGCGTTCCTATGTGTGCAAGCGGTGCGGCGCAGTCAGCGTGCATTTGCAAAGGCAGGATGTTCTCAGTAATAAAACCCGCAGGCCATGCGTTATGTGGCAAAGAGCGACCGGCAAAGCAAGTGTTCTTGCCGGCCAGCAGGGTGGTACCACGGTAAATCATCGTCCCTGGATCGTTTTCGATCCGGGGATTTTTTTAAGGAGGAAGAAAAGGAATATGTTTAAGAAGCTGTCAGAGCAGCCCATCGCGCAGCTGCAAAACGAGCAGGCCGACCGGTGGGTCGAAAACGAATTGTTAAAAAAGTGCGTAACGACGAGAGAGGGGATGCCGTCGTTTATTTTCTACGAGGGGCCGCCTACGGCCAACGGCAAGCCTGGCATCCATCACGTCATTGCCAGGACATTAAAAGATTCGGTCTGCCGCTATAAAACCATGCAGGGATATGCGGTCAACCGCAAGGCCGGCTGGGATACCCACGGCCTGCCCGTAGAGATCGAGGTGGAAAAGCAGCTGAAGATGTCGGGCAAAAAAGATATCGAAACCTACGGCATCCGGCCCTTCAACGAGAAGTGCAAAGAATCTGTATTCACCTACGAAAAAATGTGGCGCGAAATGTCCAAGCGCATGGGGTATCTCATCGACATGGACAACCCGTACATTACGCTGGATAATAACTACATCGAAAGCGGCTGGTGGATTCTGAAGGAATTTTTCAAGGCCGGCTTAATCTACGAGGGTCACAAAATTCTGCCCTACTGCCCCCGCTGCGGCACAGGGCTTGCATCTCACGAGGTGGCGCAGGGCTATAAAGAGGTTAAGGTAACAACTATCACGGCGAAGTTTAAGAAAAAGGGCGCAGACAACGAATATTTCCTGGCCTGGACGACCACGCCCTGGACGCTTGCTTCCAACGTAGCGCTGACGGTGGGCCCGGATGTGGATTACATCAAAGCGAAAAAAGACGGCGAGTATTACTATGTAGCAAAGGCTCTGGCAGATCGCGTTCTGGGCAAAGCGCACGAAGGCGGCGAGGAAGGCTATACCGTTGTCAAGGAAATGAAGGGCCGCGACCTGGAATATTTGGAATACGAACAGCTGATGCCCTTTATATCGCCGGATAAAAAGGCGTTTTTCGTCACTTGCGCCGACTACGTTACCATCGAGGACGGTACGGGAATCGTCCACACAGCACCGGCTTTTGGTGAAGACGACTACCAGACCGGGCGCCGCTACGACCTGCCGGTGGTCAATCCGGTGGACGAAGAAGGAAAGTACACCGAAACCCCGTGGAAGGGCCGCTTCGTTATGGAAGATGGCTTAGAAGTAGAAATCATCAAGTGGCTGGCTGCCGAGGGAAAGATTTATGCCAAAGAGAAGATGGAGCACAATTATCCCCATTGCTGGCGCTGCGGAACGCCGCTGATCTACTACGCCAAGCCGTCGTGGTACATCGAGATGACGAAGCTGAAGGACCAGCTGGTGGCAAACAACGATACGGTCAACTGGTTCCCCGAATTTGTAGGAGAAGGGCGCTTCGGCAACTGGCTGGCGGAAGTGAAGGACTGGGCGATTTCCAGAAACCGCTACTGGGGCACGCCCATCAACATCTGGCGCTGTGAATGCGGCCACCTGGAATCCATCGGTTCGCGCAAGGAGCTGGCGGAAAAAGCCATCGAGGATATCAGCGAGGACATTGAGCTGCATCGCCCGTATGTGGATGAGGTGCACATCAAGTGCCCGGTCTGCGGCAAGACCATGAGCCGCATCCCCGAGGTAATGGACTGCTGGTTCGACAGCGGCGCCATGCCCTATGCCCAGTGGCACTATCCGTTTGAAAACAAGGAAGCGGTGGATAACGGCACGCTGTTTCCGGCGGATTTCATCTGCGAAGGCATCGACCAGACCCGCGGATGGTTCTATTCGCTGATGGCGATTTCCACGTTTATCAAAGGGAGAGCGCCGTATAAAAACGTGCTGGTCAACGACCTGATTCTGGACAAAGAAGGCAAGAAGATGTCCAAGTCCAAGGGAAATACCGTCGATCCCTTTGCACTGTTCGACAAGTACGGTGCCGACGCCACGCGCTGGTATTTGCTGTCTACATCGCCCGCCTGGTCGCCTACGCGCTTTAACGAGGACGACCTGATCGACACCCAGAGCAAATTCTTCGGCACTCTGAAAAACGTATATAACTTCTTCGTGCTGTATTCCAATATGGACGATATCGACCCGGCGCAGTGCTTTGTAGACTATGCGAAGCGTCCGGAGCTGGATCGCTGGATCTTATCCAGATACCACCGGCTGATCGAAGAGGTTACGCTGGAAATGGACCGCTACGACCACATGAAGAGCGTGCGCAAGCTGCAGGAATTTGTAGCAGAGGACCTTTCCAACTGGTACATTCGCCGCGCAAGGCGCCGGTTCTATGCAGAGGAGATGACGGAGGACAAGAAGTCGGTTTACGCCACCACCTACGAGGTGCTGACGGGCGTCGCCCGCCTGATCGCCCCCTTTGCACCGTTTATCTCCGACGAAATCTACACAAAGCTGACGGATGAGGAGTCGGTTCACCTGGCCTTCTTCCCCAAGGCGGATGCATCGCTGATGGACGAGGAGCTGGAGCAGAAGATGGAGCTGGTGCGTACCATCGTAACCCTGGGCCGCGGCACGAGAGAAAAGGAGCGCATCAAGGTGCGTCAGCCGCTTTCAGAAATCATGGTGGACGGTGCTTACGAGGCGAAGATCGGCGACATGACCGACCTGATTAAGGAGGAGCTGAACGTCAAGCGCGTGGTCTTCGAATCCAAGCTGGACGACTTTATGAACTACGCGTTGAAGCCCAACTTCAAGGTGGCGGGGCCTGCACTGGGCGCGAAGATCAAGGCCTTCGGCGGCGCTTTAGCCAAGGCCGACCCCAGGGCGGTGGTAGCTGCGCTGGAAAACGAAGGAACCTGCACGCTGGAAATGGACGGCGAGACCGTGCAGATTGCAAAAGATTTTGTGGACATGAAAATTTCTGCCAAGGAGGGCTTTACCGTCGCCATGGAAAACAACGTGTTCACCATCTTAGAGACAAAGCTGACGCCGGAGCTCTTAAAGGAAGGCCTGGCCCGCGAGCTGGTATCCAAGGTCCAGCAGCTGCGCAAGCAGAAGGATTTCGAGATGATGGACCGCATTGCGATTGTGATTTCTGCTGACGAGGCGGTGCAGGAGGCGGCAGCCGATTATCGCGACTATATCACCAGCGAAACGCTGGCCGATGCGCTGACCTTTGCAGGCCCGGAGGCTGCGCCGGAAACCTACGACCTGAACGGTCACAAAACCGGGATTTCCGTAGAAAAACTGTAATTCCCGGCCCACTGGCTGCCGCTGTGCAGCGTGAATTGCCTATACCTGTGGTTGCGCGGCTCGAACACTGCATCAGCCGCTGCGCGATCCAATGGCAGGTCGCTGGGGATAGCAGGGATAAAGCCCGTAGAAAGAGCTGTAGGATAATAAATTTTAAAAAGAAAACCGCCGTAGAAGCGTCGGATATGATTCCTGATAACAAGGGAAGCATATCGCCAGTCGTTTTGCGGCGGTCTTTTTGTGCGTGTTTATTATATCGAAAGAAAACAGCAGCGGCAAATGTCTTTCTCTGATTGGAGGATATAGCCATCAGGCATGGCAGCATAGGCATGAAGCATTGTTTCCGCGCATAGGATAAAAGAGAGGCGCTGTGTGCAGTAAAAACAGCACAAGAGGGCAATCGCAGGAGGGAAGCGGCATATGGCAGGGCGGAAGCGAAGGAAAACATACAGGCGGTGGCTTCAGACGTTGAAAAAAGCCGGTGCGCTGATTGTTTCGCCGCGCAGCAGACGTACCGGCACGTCGCCGGCAAGCGCACAGGCGAATGTGCGGGTGGGAGGCAAGAGGATAAAGCTGAATATCCGCCGCAGGCGGTCTCGTGCAGGAAAACGGTTTTCCAGGCGCATTTCAAGGCGCGATCCGAAACGAGCGAGGGCAATGAGCGTTGTATTGGCAGCAGTGGCGATAGCGGTTCTCACGGCACTGATGGCAGGGCGTTTTTTGCAGGCGCTTCCAAAGGAACTGCCGCAAGAGGAGTTTGATAACGGCCGATGGACGCTTCTGTGGGCAAGGCTGTGGGGGGACGGGCAGCTGACATCTGCGGAGAAACCCACGCCGGATGTGGAAGAAACAGAAGATGCGCAGCGCAAAGAGGCGCAGGATGTACAGGTGGGTGCAGAAACGGCAAAGAGCGCCTGTCGCTTCGATCCCCGCATGGAACGCAGACAGACACTGTCCGAAACGGGGAAAATCAGGCAGGCGGCACAGGAGCAGACCGCCGCGATTTTAGAAGCGCTGCCCAAAGAGCTGTCTGCGCAGCGCAGGCAGTTTGTGGAGGCGGCGCTTTCTCTTGTGGGGGAGGTTGAATATCGCTGGGGAGGAAAAACGCCGCAGGAAGGAATGGATTGCTCCGGTTTTACCGCGTGGGTATTCGGGCTTGCGGAAAGCACAGCAGCGCAGCAGAGAGAAGCCTGCCGGGAAATTGAGATGGAGCAGGCAAAGCCCGGAGACCTTGCGTTTTATGACGATGCTTCCCATGTGGGAATCGTCGTCGGCTGCAGCGAAGAGGGCGATATCTGGGTCTGCCACTGTGCCAGTGGACAGAATACGGTAGTCGTTACCAAAGCGCAGGAGAGCGGGTTTACACAGGTCGGATGGCCAGCGTGGCTGAGTGAACGGTAAAGTAAGCAAGAAAGCGGGCAGTAAAATGGGCAGTACAACAGTGGACGGTGCAGCAAAATAAGGCGGCCCGTCTTTTTTGTGTAGCATAAAGGAAACAGATACATTTTGATATAGAAATTTATGTAAATAAAAGAAAAATTATCTTGTTTATGTTGGAAAATTGTGGTAGTATAACAGTGCCCTCCTGTATTGCCGCTGCACCAGAGAGGCAGTGCAAAGCAACCCCGCCAAAAAGCCGGGGCAGGCGGTGACAATGGCAGACATATATGATATACTGAAAGGGAAACAGAGAGTATGAGTGAATTTTTAATGCGGCCCAAGGTGGATTTCGCCTTCAAGCAGATTATGCAGAATCAGCGGGCCCGCGTCGGCTTCCTGTCGGCAGTGCTTAAGCTGCCGCCGGAGGACATCCGCGAAACGCAGATAGTAGATCCCCATCTCAATAAGCTGCACAAAGGCGATAAGCTGGGCATTTTAGATGTGCGTGTCTGCTTAAACGACGATACGGA
>CATJIF010000157.1 GCA_949740445.1 uncultured Peptostreptococcaceae bacterium
TACTCCGGCGGATACTGGAAGGTAACGAATCCCGGATCAGAAGCCATTCGCGTAGAGGACGAAGTTATGGGGAAAGGATTGGAGCAGGTTATTCCTGCGAACCCTGCCTCATTTACCTTAAAGCTTCCTGCAAAGGTTAAGGAAGCTATCGCCGAAGGAAAGACCGTCGTTCCTGTCATTCAATCGGGTTCTGGGGCAAAACTGAGCGATCTATTTGTAGAAACGGGTCGCTCTTTTTTTATGTCAGATGGCGAACTGACCTTTACAGCAAAGCCTAAGTTTAACTTAATCCCTACAAAAGAGTTGTCCTATCAAGAATCGTTTGGATTGAACATCAAAATTAAAGTTCCTTTCATAGAGAGGAAATACGGCTACAATATGTATTCAGTGTTCGGCAATGGCTATAGCGCCGTGCAGATCAACGGCTGGATCAACCGCGCCAATCCCAGGGACATCACCCAGCGGCCCCGTGGCTGGATTCACCCTTCCATGATCGCAGATACCAAAGGCACCTTAAAACCCGGCCTGGAGCTGGTAGTCAACAGCAAATACATGCCATCCGACGGCTTTACCGTAGGTCAGGGCACCTTTTCCAACGCGGGCGCCTTGGGGCTGTGCTTTGAGTATCCTGTCAAATTTACCTTTTATGTGAAAGCGGATCATACCTGCAATAAATGCGGCGATGGTCTGACCTCCGGTACTCAGTGCGGACCAGATACCTGCCCCTATTGGGATACCGAGGATTGCGGCTGTTATGTGCCGCCTACGCCGCCAGAACCATCGGAACCGGAACCTCCGGCACCGGCAAACCCCCTCTGCCAGAAATGCGGAGAATGTGAGCTGACCGAAGAGGGCGTATGCGGCAGCGAAACCTGCTCGCGTTGGGATACCGAGAACTGCGGTTGCTATGTACCGCCGGACATCGACGCGACCGCGGTGTTGTCGCTGCCACCGACCACATACATCGGCCATCCGGTGACAGCTACCGATCAGTCCACCTTTACCGTGGACGGGGAATTCTATTCGGCGGTGCGTGCCTATCAGGAAAAGATCGCAACCAACCGCTTTTCTATCGTAGAATCCGGCGCAGGCTCCATCAGTAAAAAAACGAACCTTACAGCGCAGGCCGTGTTTCGGGAGAAAGGAACCTACAACGTGCGCCTGCGGGTAACGCCCAAGGGCAGCAGTACCGACCTTTACGACGTGAAGCCCATTGAGGTGTTGAAAACGCCTACGGTTATCGTACAGCTTCTGGGTACGCAAAAACAGAACCGCAAACAGATTTTAAATGTCAGCGTCGCCACCAATCCAGACAATCCGTTAAAGGAGCTCTACGTGGAGCTGCACCAGCCGGACAGTGGCGAGGTAGTGAAACTGATCCATCACCTGGACGGCACAGAAAACACACTGCAAAACAGCGGCCTCATCAAAACACGGCCCATCGAAGGGTTGCCATCCAATGAATACTTTACCAACTGCAAGCTGGAATTTCTGACGAAAAACACCGAAGAAATTTCTATGGAATACCATGTTTATGCCAGAGACAGCAAAGGGTTGTGGGACGAAGTCCGAATGGAGTTTCGAGTCGTGCCGGATAAAGCGCCGGTGGCTGCGATGGAACTGGCACCGACCCATGTGCGTGAAGCAGGCAGCAATATCGCCAAAATCCAGGCAAGGGACAGGTCCACATCCGACGGCGATCAGCTGCAGCGTACCTGGTCGGTGACCTGGGCGGACACATATAACGGTGCCTACGACCGGTACGTAACGCCTGCAGCGGTCAACCCCTTTGCCAATCCGCAGTACCGGGTGGCAGAAAGCCTGTCCGGCTTTGCCGATCACAGCTTTGGTACAAAACAATCTATCCAGTTTGACCGCGCTGGCGTGGGAAAACTGCAGGTCAAATTGCAGGTCAAAGATGTCTGGACGGAGGAAACCTTAGAAGAATACATCACCGACGCTGATTATCTGCGCGCAGAGACCACGGCCATTACGGAGGTTGTCAACATTGCGCCGCAGGTAAGCCTGAAGGCCATCCAAAGCCGCAAGGCCGATGTATTGCTGCTGGCCGGCGGAGAAGCAGAATACCAGGTGCTGAAGAAGGGTGCCAGCCAGCTGAACAGTGCACTCTTGGAACAGGCCATCGACGCTACGATCACCGTAGAGAAAATGAGCCCAAAAGCGGGAGGCAGCATCACCTATGGGCAACGCTTCAGTATTACCGCCCCCTATGGCTATCAGGGCAGCTGGGAACCGTTCTGGGAAGAAGAATCCTGGGCCATAGATAATTATCGCTTATATAAGGCAGAAGCCACCTGGTATGCCGACGATCCGCAACAGGACTCACTGACTTGTTATCCCCACCAGCCCTATACCCTCTACGCCTACGACGCGTCGATCAAGGGAACTGCGGAAGTGGAAAACGCGCCAGTCTGGACGTATACACTTTCGGAAGACATCCTTACCGCACCAGATACGAAAAGCGCATACTTTGCCCATGACGCAGAGGGGCAGTACCTGTATTGGGTCATTGCCGATCATACCATCCTCATTGACAAAGCTACCGGGCAGCAGGTGGCCATCCTGCCGCTGTCAGTAGGGCCATACAACACGGTGGCCAATCACAATATCTATACCTTCAAGACCGATGGCATTTACCGCATATCCATGGCCGATGGCAGTGGATCCAAGCTCTACAGCGGAACGCTGTGTGTGGACAACGTGCGACGCATTGGCGGTAAAGACCACTTTGTCGTGGTGCAGAGCGCCATCCAGCTGTCTCGAGGTGTGTTTAACCCACAAACGGAGCGGGTGGAACTGCATCGCCTGCCTGGCAGCGAACACGACGCCTACGCTACGCGCTATACGTTGTGTGGGATCGACGCCGATGGACGGTTGTTGCTCAGTGCTGCGGTGCCAGAGAAAAAGGTAACACTGCGCATATATGAACCGGACAACCACCTGAAAAAGGAGATGATCGCCGGCAGCACGGGCAATCTCTGTGTGGTGCCCATTTATGACAGTGCCAACCGTATGCACTACGTAGGGTGCACGCAGGAGAGGCGAGGCAGCAACTACGATTACGTCCATGCCACCCTGTGGGGGATAGATAGCGACTATATGCAGGAAACCAGTGCTCGAGACAAAGACGGCTATCCCACCGAATACGATCAGCCTATCTACGGCATCGAGCACGAGGATGGCAACTGCTATATCGTCACTGGAGGATACCGCACATATATCTACGGTTCTGGGTGGAACACCGGAGGACTGCATGGATATCCGCAGAAAGCGATAGCGTTTCGCTTTGATATTGCCGCTAACAAGGCCGAGGTTACCAACCTGAGTGGTGGCGTATTTACCGGACTCTCCACACAGACGGAGTATGCTAAGCGCAGCGATGCGTATGCGGCCCTGTCCGTGGGCGGCAATCATCAAAGGCAGGAAGAGGCTTACCATACCACTACCGTAACCACATGGGCGCAGACCATGGAGGGGATTCTCTCTCGTTATCTGCAGCGCCAGTTGGATGGCAAAAGCGACCTGACCATAGCGGCCATTTACGATAACACGAACAAGGAGTTCATGGAGTCGGAGGAGCTGACGACGCTGGCAAGAACACTGTCCCTACGCAACGTGCACCTGCTGTTCGCATCCCAGCGGACAGATTCTTATGGGGCAGACCTCTTGTCAGCCTATCCGCAGAGCGCGGCGCTGTCAGCAGAAGAGGCCAACCTGATGGAAGGCATCCGCCGCTACGTGCTGTCAGATACCACCCAGCAGCAGGGCAACCGGGTACTTCGATTACAACCGCAAAATGCGCAGGCCCGTCTGCAAAACCGCTATGTGTTAGACCCAGATACACAGTATTTTTATGAATACGAGATCAAGGGGCAGACAAAGGCACAAGATGTGCTGCAAATTCAATACGACTATACCGCACAAGCTTCGGCGAATCCTACCAATCCCTATGTGGTGCAAGCTGTTTACAAAGAAGATTTCAATGACGCGGAAACCAACGCCTTCTTTACATTGGTTGCCGAACGCATAGCGGATGGCGTCTATCGGGGTGGCTGGTGCTACGAAACCCGGAGCAAAGACGCAAAAAACCGCTATTACAGCGACACATCTGAACTGCACTTTACGGTGCCTGCCGGCAGACAGGCAGTGCTGTCCTTTGATTATGACCGCTATGCGGATAGCAATGGGGCTTTGATGTCTGCTGGCATCTGGATCGACGGCGTCTGGTGGTCGGTATCTTCACAGCTGCCATATCAAACCTCGGGGCACTATACCCATCCGCAACTGCTGGCGGAAGGCGAACATACGCTGAAATTTATCGCCAGCGATTACGATGGGCGCTATATCGAAAGCCATTGCACCATCGACAACCTGTGCGTAGAGTTGGTGAAGCAGCAAAGTGCGCTTTCTGAAGGATTTGCCCAGGCGGACACCTCATCTTCTGTAACAATCGCCGATGGCTGGAACCAGATTCGCGGTGCATTTACCACGCCTCATGCGACATATGACTATGCAGCGCTAAAAGACGTGGTTTATGTGCAGGGAGAACTGGATATGCTATCGCAGATCACAAAAGAAGAAGATACCTGCACCGTGGCAGTGCCGGAAGGCAGCACCTTGATCTGGTCGGCGCTGCAGACGGCATCCAGGCCCTACCAGTCTGGGAAAAACCGCTATAACGTATCTTATGCACTCAATCAGGGAGAATGGAGCTGGTCTTGCAGCATTGAGCGGTATACCGAGGATGTCATGTATAATCTGCCCAGGGATTATGCACTGATTTTGACAGAGAAAGCCAAAGACCAGACAATTGCAGTGAACTATAACAGCCGGCAAGGGGCGCAAGGCTCCATTGACAGCGCACAGCTGGTATATACCAATACGCAGCAGTATGCGGCGCCGTTATCCACTCAGGAGTGGTTACTGCATGAGGGACAGGTACTGGGCAAACATCAGATGTTTGGCAATGCGGCTGATGTGATTCTTACGCCAGGGGCCGGCGATTTCCAGCTGCGCAACTTCCGGCTGTATTCCATCCGCAATGGCGTTAAGGTGTACGTGACAGAGGAAGCCTGCCCTTCGGCGGCATCTGGCTGGGTAGCAGATACCAATCTAAAGATGAGCATCGTACAGAGCAACGGAAAGCCGGAGGAAGAAACCCAGCAGCTGGTCTACCAGAAGGGCGAGCTCATCAGCTACGGCATCCATTACTTCGATTACGAAAACGACCCCAGCAAAAAGCAGTATTGGCGCTATACCCATACGCCCTTTAACGATGGGCCTCATCCGGATGCCGCGTTTGTTTTGGACGAAGCGGAAACTGTGATTTCTTCTACAGGTCAGATAGTGTCCGCTCCCATCCAGCGCTTCTACATCGACGGAAAGTATACCGTAGAGCACTGGCAGGAGGACAACACCACCCGAGGGGAGCAAAGCTCCGGCCAGCCGGTGTACGACAAGCAGAGCAACATTGAAACACTGACGTTCTACATCGCATCCGGTGGAGGCAATGCGCCGTGGGTTACGTCTATCGCTACGACACCGATGCCAGTGAAGGAAGGTAACGCGTACAAAATCCGCGTGAGTATTGACGATGCGGAGAAGGATACGTTAAGTTTGACGACGGAGGTCTATTTTGAGGGACGCAAGATTTATACGCATCGCAAAACTGGGATTGATGCCGATCCAACGACCCGGAAGTATCCTGTCATTACCACGGGCACCATTCCGGAACTGGCAAAGCCCGGCACCTACGATGTGGTCTGCACCGTGCGCGACTGGAGTGGCGTGGGCATTGGCGATTACCGTTTCCGCGTGGTATCCGAGGGGAAGATCATAGGTCAGGTGTACCATACCGACATCTGGGAGGCAAACCGGAAGAAATATAACCTGAGCAAATGGGGAACCGAATACAACCAGACAGTCACACATACAGTTTACGCAGCGCAAAGTGCGCCCAGAAAGCGCGGCACCAATGTATTTTGGAGCGGCGAACATTTTATGCTGCAGGCCGGCGTTAGGGGAACCCCCACCTCCGTGGTCTGTCAGATCACAGGGACATCCTACAAGACGACCATGCGCACCGATGGCAGTAAAAATGCCGCTGGCGAGACGATTTATACGGGGTCGATCTGGCACCAGGACATGATCAACCAGTGGGGGCGGGAAACGCCAAAAGAACTGACCTTCCGCTTTATTGCCACCTATTCCGGCGGTGCGACAAAAACGCACGATGTCAAAGTAATCGTGGATACCTGGGAGAATTACTACCAGCTGCATCGGTATTTTTAATTAACACAAAGTGGAGACGTGAATGGCGTCTCCACTTTTGTTTGGATAGGGCAGGGTCAATATTACAGCCTCCGCGAACATAATCCTGAATTATTCTCGCATACAGTTACAACAAATCTGGTTGCTTCTGCCACAGCCCCCTGTAGCGAAGCGCACAAATCGTTTCGAGACTATCTGACAAAAAACTGATTCCTCAAGGCGCGGCTGAAAAGCTGTACCTGGATTAATGATACCGTTCAACAAAGTCGACAGGAAAGCAAAGAGCCTGTCGCTAATCGAATAGGGCGTGTTCCAAAGGAACGGCTTGGATCAATTCAAAAGCGGTATATAAGAAACTTAACAATCGAAATGGAAGGAATGAAAGATAAATATGCAGAAATCTGTGAAGTGGCCGTTTTTAGTAAGTAGAAAAATATAATATCGTACAAACCTATTTGCATACATTCCTTTAGGGAGGTGTTGCCTATGAAAAACGAGGAATATGTTCTTGGAACTTCGGAGCAGCCGGGTATTGACAAACTGGATTGTAAGGATTTTAAAATCAATTTTCAGCGGGCGATCTTACTTTCTCTTTTGGAAAGCCGCAAATTGACGCAGGCTCAATTTGAGGCTTGTATGGATAAAGTAGTTCAAAAATATTCAGCCCGTTTCTCTTAAAATCCGTATCATTGCCAGATTCAAGCATTACAAATAGAATAAGATCAACACCCGATAAACATGATTTTTTGAAAAGGAGTTGATTTTATGTTGAAGGTAGGTGCTTACTGCCGCGTTTCCACAGACAAGGACGATCAGGCAAACTCATTTGAGAGCCAGCAAAAATATTTCCGTGAATATATTAACCGGAATCCTGAGTGGGAACTGGTACAGATTTTTGCGGATGAA
>CATJIF010000158.1 GCA_949740445.1 uncultured Peptostreptococcaceae bacterium
ACCTGCCCCATATTGACCGCAGGCGAAGTTATCACCCCAGCGCTTACTGGCTGGTCTATCAGGCGATACTCCGATGTGCGGAAAAAAACCGTGCGGCTGAACAGCATGTGATCGCCATACATCTTACTGCGTATTTTTCGGTTCTCTTCGTAAAACGGCGTATCGACCTGATTGAGATACAGGTTAGAGCAATAGGCAATCGCCTCCTCCTGCGCCATGGAGCCGTTGAGAAACCCACCACCAGGATGGTAGGCGGAGGCAAAATTCAAAACGCCCACGCGGCTCATGTCCACACCTTCTGCCCGCAGGCGAAATACCGTGTCCACCACCCCTTCGTCCACGCACTCGACCTGTACGGCTGGCCCCTGAGAGCCCTGCGTTACCGGAGCATTCTCTGCAAGCGCCTCCAGCTGCGCTGCGCTGAAAAATTGCGTTGCCGGTTTTGGATCGAAGGTAACTTTCGTTCCGCTTTCCGAAGTATATTCTCCCCGTTTCGATATCGCTACTGTCTCTTCTGCTATTTTTATGCGTTTTTCCCGTTTCAATACGTTCGCCCCCTTTTTCTTATATTCTGCGCCCTTTTCTGGCGAAAACGCATGCGCCTGCGCCAGCCGCAGTACTTTCATCTTAGCATATCCGCTTAAAAAAACACAAGACCGCGCTGAAAATTTATGCGCGGCCCTGTCATTTGTGTGTAAATTTCTGCTTTGGACACCAGCGTTCCAAAGCGCGGAAATGAGCGGAAATGAATTGTGATTATGGAATGTATTAAATTTGAAAATTCATAAAAGGAGTCGGCTCTGTGCTGATATCATAGAAGTGCCACCATTCATTTTTGTAGGACAAAAATCCCACGCTCTCCATTACCTCTTTCAGATATGTTGCATTCCTCCTGCCTTCTTTTGAAATGCTCTTGCAGGCCAGCGATGCCCGTTGCGTCATCTCGTCAAACGGGCAGGGCATTTCAAGGTCCTTACCCTTCATATCGGTCAGCGTTACATCCACGCACATTCCGTTCATGTGCGTAGGTCGGAAGGTTTTCAGCTTCGACATATCCGGCGGGCGCGCCACAAAATCATCGTTGGGCATGACCTCCCAGAATTTTTCCTGTGCGCTGATGGGGCGGTAGGCATCCCATATCTTTACCCGGCAGCCTTCTTTTTTGAATATATTTCTCGCTTTAATCAGAATTTCCGCAGTATGCTTATCCAGCCAGCACTCTCCTGAAGTATAAATTTGTTGTCCGGTAAAGTTATTCGGTGTCGCATATCGTAAATCTATAATAAAATCAGCGTCAATTTCTTTGAGCTTTACTAAATTTCCCCGATCTGTATTATTCATGTGTTTTTTGTTTCGCTCCTTCCTGGCGGAAAAGCGAAGCTGCCATTCCCCCTCTGAATTTAATATCCGATTGCTACCGCAATGCCGATCATAGCTATCTTCGTACAAAGTAAGATGCAAATTTCACAGGCTTAATTTAAGCAAAAACCATGCCACGCCGTATTTTGTTCCATTGCAGGCGGCAGTTCCCCTTAATTCCGCTGACAAACGACAATTTATCGCTTTTTGCCGCGTGGTGCTTATTTTTTCAGGAGGTTCTTGTCCGTTTTTTCGGACTTCGTTCGATTATGCAGATTTTATTTGATTTGTATTTGACCTTTTGGGCTGTGCCCGGCTATACAGCCTGCGTCCGCTTGTGCAAACTGCATTTATGCGCAATTTCTTCTATACCGACCGGTTGGAATTTCGATAGCACATCAAGGTAATGTCGCGCATCATGCTTTCCGCATTGCGCGTGTTGGCATCCTCTGCGGCCATGGAAAGTACAAAGGGATTGGCGCCGTAGACGATTCCCATATCCAGAATCAGCATGTTGTCGAGCCCGGTCTGATGTGCAATTTCCAAATCCTCATCGAAATAGTAAGGCATAATGCTGTTTTGCTGGTGCTGTTTGAAAAGCTCCAGCATCTCGCGGCTGGCCTGCCCGGAAATCACCTGCCCTTTATCCATCCGATAAAACAGGTTCGCCATCTCCTCCACCGAAACAAAATTTTCGATCCGGCGATTCTGCTGCTGCCGGTCGTAAATCCCCCGGTGAAGCCGGGTTTTCGTAAACCCCAGCGCATCCAGCGTCTGGTTGATCGTCTCTTCCCCCAGCATGCGGTATAAAATGTTAAATGCTACGTTGTCGCTAACCGCAATGCTCAGCCGGTAGAGATCCTCCACCGTCAGTTCTGTTCCTTCGTGCAAATACTCCAGCGCACCAAAGCTCTTTTCGTTTACCTTCTGCCCGCCGATGTAATCGCTTTGCTTCAGGACATACCGACTGTCCTTTTGCAGCTTCCCTTCTTCCATCTCTTTATATGCGGCAAGCAACGTTACAATCTTTACCGTGCCGGAGGCTAAAAAAACATCGCAGTTGCCCGCAGAGCAGCTTTCCCCGCTGTTGAGATCAATGTAGTAAATTCCAATTTTTCCTCTGAAATTTCCAATTCGATCCCTGATGTTATCTAAAATCATCGTCGATTTTCCTTTCGTCTGCGATGCCATACTTTTTTACTTTATCGAAAATGGCAGTCCTGCCGATATCCAGATAGCTGGCTGCTTTCTGCTTGTCGCCGCAAAACAGGGCCAGCGCCTCGATGATCGCCTGCTTTTCGCAGGCCTCGCGCCGCTCCCTGAGCGTGCGCGGCTCTATCTCCTTTACGACAGTTGCCTCTTCGTCTTCCGGCAGAAGCAGGTCCTCGGCAAGGATTACTTTTTTATCGCACAAGATCGCCGCCTTTTCCAATATATTTTCCAGCTCGCGGATATTTCCCGGCCACGGATAGGTTTTCATTTTCTCCAGCGCCTGATAGTCGATCATCAACGGTTCGATTTCCAGCCGTGCGCAGATTTCCGGCAGAATATCCGAAACGATGGCACGGATGGTTTCTGCCCGTTCCCGCAGCGGCGGTATTTCCACAGGAAACACATTGATGCGATAATATAAATCCTTGCGGAACCGCTTTTCTTTCACCAACTGCAGCAGGTTGCGATTGGTCGCCGCGATAAACCGCACATCGGCGGTGTGCTTTTTCGTGCCGCCCACCTGATAGTATGTCCTGCTCTGCATCACCTCCAGCAGCTTTCCCTGCAGGCTGAGAGAAAGTTCACCGATTTCATCCAGAAACAGCGTTCCGCCGAAGGCCATGTCCAAAAGTCCTGCCTTTCCTCCCCGCCTGGCTCCGGAAAACGCACCTTCCTCGTAGCCAAACAGCTCGCTTTCCAGCAACTGATAGGGAATGGCAGCACAGTTGATATGGACGAAAGGCTTGCCCCTGCGCTTGCTGCAGTTGTGGATTTCCCTGGCTAAAAACGTCTTGCCCGTACCGCTTTCCCCTGTCAGAAGTATGGTAGCATTGGTTGCGCTGCCCTTTTGCAGCAGTCGCTGCAGCGTCTTCATTTTTTCGCCCGCACCCCACAACCGGAAGCTGCCGTACTGCATTTGGCGGCCGCTGTTGTTGAGCGCTTCAGCCTTCAGCCTGGCGTACCTGGCATTTTCGTCTGCAATGGTTTTTATCAGCGCCTCTTCTTCTTTTAGAGAAAGGATGAAAACGCGCCGCCCTTGGACTTCTGTTTCTTGCGATTCGAGCCAGACCCCCGCGCCCCGGTACTGCACAACGCTTTTCCCTTTGGCAACGGCTTCGCCTATTTCTGGCGCCAGCACCTCGTTCAGCGAAAACGTCCGGATTTTGGAAGCGTCGCAGTATCCAGGAAAATACCTGCGCTTTAAAATATCTGCAAACGGTGCTGCCACAGATTGCGCTGTAGAAATCTTCGCAGTTCTTTCCGGCGTAAAGAATTTTATGCCGTCATCGTCTGCCAGCAAAGCCGCTTCTGCAAAATTCCCACAGTGCCAGCTGCATCTCTGCCCGTCTACCGAAACGACCAGCTGCGTCTTTGTTTTCGTTACAACAATGGATTTGCGCTCATAAATCGTATCGATTACTTTGACATCATCATTGGAAAACGGCTTAATCAATGGCCTTGCGCCTTCGCTGTCTATGCCCGAAATAATCAGAAAGCCCTGATCTGGGCCGATATCCTGCAAGCCACTTTTCTGCTCGATACTGCCCTGTGGGCTATGCTTCTGCCAATCGCCCTCTTGTGGTAGAATGCCCAGCGCTTCGCACACGCTTTGGCCCTGCGCGCTCTGCTGTGCAAGGTAGATGAGAATATCTCCCTTTTCCAGCCTTCCCGGCGGATAGGCAAAGGGAGTGCTCCATCCCGCCCGCACGTATTTCAGCGCTTCTTCTCCTATAAAATACACGCGCCCATCCTGACCGGCGGCTATGATCGTTTCTGTATTCATCTATCCTGCTGTATCCTTTCGCTGGCTGCGGCAGCTGCACTGCCGCCGGGTAAGGCATCGTAAAATGTCCTTGCGGACATTATAATGCTGCGGCAGGGATTTTACAATAGCGGCGTCATGTACAGGGGCAGATAGGTGATGCCGTCTTCTTCCTTTATATCTCCGGTGTGCAGTACATAAGGCGTATGCAGATGCTCTATTTTCTTTTCCGAAAACACATTTTTAAGATTTTCAGCTGTCAAAACGGTCAAATTTATGGTAAGAGGTTTCGGCAACAAAAGAGGACGGCTGCCCGTCCTCCACTTACATGGTTGCCAAAAATTTGCGCAAACCATCGGACTGCCCGACAGCCTGCACATTTTCTGTATGCTCTAACGCAATTACTGACAGATTACGCAAAC
>CATJIF010000159.1 GCA_949740445.1 uncultured Peptostreptococcaceae bacterium
CCTTTCGTTTTTACAGGTTCGCCATCGGAATTGACTTCAAATACGCTAGTCACACATTCGGTTATTGTTTCAACTCCGCCTTCTATCCCAGATATATCGCAGGGTACTAAAGTGATTTTTTCCATAAGTTCTCCTCCATTTTTCAGGAAATATTTATTTCCGTTTGGAAATACCAAGGTACACGGATACATACAAATCATTTAATAAACTATCCATGATACAAAATATCACATAGCAAACATGACAAGCAATGGCATTACATGACTTTTAGTGCTTTTCTGCGCAGCTCTTTCTGTTTTCTCCAACATCTAAGACGCTTCAGCTATTCAAATTATCATAACGTTCTATCTGCCCTCAGATGCCAGTAAAAACTTACGTCTGCCTCGCTAGGAACAATCCCTCCTACAAAATTATCGCATGGTTCAATTTCCCGAGCTACATAATCGTCAGCGTCAAGTATTATTTCGCTGCTTTTAACTGCTTCTCGAACTTTTTCCATCGCTTTGTCCAAGTCTTCGGCTTCAACGATAACCGTTCTGCTCAAAATTTCCTCAACTTTTATTCCAAATCGCATCATAGCCGGTCTCCTTTCGTTGGCTCAAAGATAATATGGTTTATTCGTACCAATATTCAGTACATCCTTCGCTCCGTCTTGATACCGGAAAACCTTTCCCATCAATGATTACATATTCTCCATATAGTGCTTCTAGCCCATTTGTATCTACCGCATCAATATCGAATACCTCTTTTGTGTCAGTATTCACACGACAGTTAGTGATTATTTCGATCCCGTCATCCCAAACAGATGAAAATTTGCAGTTTTTTATCACTGCCATTTCTTCCGGCAACTTGCGTTCAAAGAGAGCTTTCACTACAGTTTCAATAGCGTCTCTCAAAAGACTTTCCGGGCAATCGTTCAAAACTTCAAGCACTGCGCCGCGGGCTTTCTCAATAGCTTCGCCCCTGTTCATCTGCATTCTATCTTCATCGGGAACAGATACAAAGATTGAAGATTTCAAATGACAAAGCGGGCAAACGCCCCTGCTGCCATTGGACGCGTTGCCCCAGTGCATCGCGCCGATAGAAGATACGTGGCGGACGCTGTAAGAGTATTCAGGGTAACACGTCCACGGTGTCAGCGTCCACCAACAACACTTGATTTTCGGAAGTAAAGTTCGATATTTGCGGTAAAGGCCGCAAGAAATCAAAGCGATTTTGTCCCGCGCGGTTCCGTAGTCTGTCATTCCGTCGTCGGCGGTCAGGTCGCTTTCAAACCCCATAAACGCCGCTAGGTCTGCGCCCTTTGCAATCAAAGCATTAAGGAACACTCCGTTCAGTTCCCTGCGTAAAGATGACTCTCTCCAATCGTTGCAGTTTTTTTCATCGAAAGACCGTTCAAATATGGGTCCGGTCGAAATAACAACCGTTCTATCTCCATTCTGATCCAGTTTAATCCATTCAATACCTCCATATGAAAAATATTCGCCGATTTTCACCTCTGTCAACTTTCTATGCCGCTTCTTTTGATTATCTGTAAAAACACTCATATCTCATTCCTCCTCTTGGCTCAATCAAACTGCTCGATGTGCATCGTATCGGCATCGCAAATCACCAAACCGGAGTATCCCTCCTCCAGTGCCCTTTGTATCGCCACGGTCTCATCCTCTTCGTAGGCTATCGTCTGCTGCGGACAACACACATCATACAGACGATAAGCTTTCATATATGGAATCCACTCAGCTTTCATCTTATTCATCGTTATCCCTTTCTCGCCTGCCATCGTCAGCGTCGGGAGGCGAACCCCGACGGACGTCCTCACTGACGTTTTGGCTTAGTACTCCAAAAGACTTCATCGAATACCTTAACAAATTCTTTCATCATCACAAGTTTCCAATTCTTCCATCAGCAAGCCGCATACTCCTACAACTGTTTCATGTTCTCTGTCAGATTACATAACTTCAAGAGCTTCTTCGTGCCAGCGGTTTTCGCATGTGCAGGGGGTATGCATCTCATCATTTTTCCATCAAAATCAAATCGACATCGGAACAAACTCAGGATGATTTTGGTGCCATCGTGCGCTCCACTCAGTCCCGAACTTGAACTGGATAGCCGTTTCATACTGCCACTTGCGCTCATCCTCGTCATCGTAGTTCCAATCACACGCTTTCATACGCTCATCAGAGTACCAATCGAGGTTGCCGACTTCAGTGTCAATGTGTTCGTCAGCACTGTACATTTCGGCATATACAATATCTGACATTTTGGGGAACGGCTCACCTTTGAGAATTTCTTCAGCAGAAATGACAACCTCGCTACCATCGTTGTAGATCAGGTAATAGGTCTGGTTATTATGCCAGTCGTCATATAAGTCCATAATGATTTTACTGCAATTATGACGATAGCTTTCGTTAATCTGTCGGTTAAGCCAGCTACGCATTTCCAAATCAGCAACGTCATTGTTCTCAGCAAGTGCCTTTTTTCGGCAAAACTCCAGCTCAGCAAGCTCAACTTTGATTTGATGCTGAACGTCCTTCTTGCAATAATGAACTTCGTGCATATCGTTCTTAATAGTTCTTAAAACATCCTTCTTCATATCGTTCGTCCTTTCTATCATCATTTTGGTTTTGGTTGTTTTTGTTATCTTTGACTTTACTATAACTTTCCGACCGGAAATGTCAAGTGTTTTTTCTTTGTTTTTCGATATTTTTTCAAATATTTTTATAAATCATTCTTTTTGGAATCATTGCCATTGTGAGGCCGTAGGAGCCTGTTTGGCAGGGTTTATTTTTCCATGTAGAATTGTTCCTGTTTGGCCGTAGCACGCCGAGGGAACATTTTGTCAAATTTGGGCTTTAATTTTTGTGTATTTTGTGGATTGATTTTTGCGGGGAATTGGTTCCTAGCTCAGTATATCTACACCCAAAAATTCCGAATGGAGAAATAAAAATAGCGATGCCGTAAATTGCTGCGACTTCGCTATTCAAAAATTCTATTCATTTGTTTGGGAATCTGCCTTCATGCCGCAAAGTTCATCCATTATTCTCGCCATATCGAGTAACGCAGAACCATGTATCTTATGTACTCTGCGGACATATGTATCCTCCCTGTAATCGAAATCATCGTTCATCCCAAACATCATCTTCGCAACAGTTCTCCAATTTTCTCGATCAATGTACCTAATACGAATAACGGCTCTCTCGTCCGGATGTTGAACATAGCCCAAAATGCTTTCAATTTTATCTCGCTTCTCGGACTGAGACTTAATAGCTTTTTTGATGGATAGTTCAAGCTCCTCCTTCAATCCAACTAATTCTGCCATTCTATCATCGGCAGCACTGGGAGCTTTTGGCATATCTGTGATAATTTTTGTCCCCGCGCTTGTCATTTTAGCAACAAGCCTTTCAAGTCGCTCGATCTGGTTATCAATATCCCGTTCTGCGTCGCGGTATAACTTCAGCCTTTCTTTTACAGTAGCTACATCATATCGTTTCTCGTTCATATCGGAAAGCCGATTCACCTCTTTTCGCGTTACTTTCATCATTGAGTTTTTGGAATATGCGCAAATGCCAAAATGCTATAAAGAAATTATTCTGACCCTGTACTCCCAAAACCACCCCGATTTGCTTTTCCAAGATGGTCTACCTGTTCAAACTCAACTACCACCTCTTGTTTCACAAGCCGAAATTGGCAAATTCTAGTGCCCTTTTTTATCTCGGTATCCCGTATAGCAACTGCCGGAAAGCCCCAGATGTCATCATCTCCACAATAATTATTTTCAATGATGCCAATGCTATTAGCCATAAATATTCCATAATTCTTGCACGTTGAGGATCTTGGCACAATTTGGGCATAGTACCCTTCTGGGAGTTCCATAGACACTCCCAAAGAAATAATCCTAAACTCGTCCTTCTTCATAGAGATATCTTCACCTGCGTATAAGTCAACCCACTCTCCGTGTTTGACTGGAAGGGGTCCTCCATGTGTATTGATTTTAACTTTCATATTTTCACCTCGCACTGTTTGGATTCATAACAAAGCTGACTTTCCATTTCGTATCTAACAACCGGCCCAGATACATAACAAGATAGGGAACACGCTACCTCAACAGCCTCCTCCGGTGTGTGTCCAAGGTATAACGCCGCATTCGCAAAATCCTCTCCTGCGCCTATAGCGACAAAATCTCTGATTTCTTTAACATACATTAGTGAAATCATAAATAGGCGGCCTTGATACGCCATCACATATTCATTCTCTACTACAGGGCTGCCGACCATATCGTTCTTCCATCTGGAAAACTCTATCACAAAATCCAAAATATCCCTCTCGGATGATGATGCAGGCTGGTGCGTATTCATATACTGCCACATATATGTAAGCTCTTCAGCCGTTCCGGTTCCACCGACGATCATTCCATTTATGGATTCGAGCTTGGTCAGATTATTCCGTTTAGAGATGCCTCTCATTATAATCGAGTCTGAAGCGACTACAATTTTCCTATCATGTACTCTCGCTGCTACAACACTCATTTCAGTTCCTCCGTTCCTCATAGGCTTATGTCATAGCCATTGTAACCAGATTATTTCAAATCCTTATAGCAATCCCAGTTCTGCGGCAAACTGTGCCACCCTACAAGCTATACCATTCTTAATTCCATTGCACTTACCGTCTGCAAGCGCGTGAATTAACATTTGTACTCCGGATATGTTATCAGCATCTTCCGATGTGCAAACGCTTCTTTCTTCTCTAATTGCCGCCCTGCGGAACTCGAAAACCAATTGCTGATCTGTCATTTTCCGAAGTCTCACAGCCTTATCATGAATTGCCTGTTCTTCTGGCGTTCTCCTACAATTTCTCTTTTTACTCATTGCCACTCTCCGCCTTTCTTTCCCTGCCCCGCCATATTGGCTCGCAGAAACGGTATCCTCCCCGTCCATAACATTCTGTCGCCATGCAATATACACAAACCGATGCCGGGCTAATGGCCATCATCTTTTCCATATCTGAAATAGCTGCCTCCCTCTCCGCTTCTACTTTTCCGATTCTCTCATTCTCAGAAAGCAGAGTTTCTATTGCATCAGCCGCTTCATCCATGATACCCATATGGCGGCCTATGCAGCTGCCGTTCGATAATCCATAAGTTCGGAGTTCTTTTACCAGCTCTTTGTACAATTCTCCTTCACCTCCCACGGAAATTCACGCCTCATATTTTCATCGCCAACAATAGGGATTAAGCTGTCCTTCATGAATACCGGAACGCCCGCGTCATCCGCCGAAGAAACAACCTCCTGGATCCATTCACGTTTTGGCTGGTACTCGGCACTTCCCGGGCCGGTCATTGCTCCAATGATAACCCAGTCCACCAGCTTCGTGATGTCTGCCCCTGCAAATAACCGTTCCGTCATTGGTTCAATGCTGATAAAAGTATGGTGTGCTTCGCTAAAAAAGAACATATCGTTCAGGCTGGTTACGGTCGTTCCATACCACATATTGTCGTTAAACGGAAGCTTTTCAGCCGCCGCAAGGTCGAGATATCTTTGATGGTTTTTCGTAAGAAACAGGTACCTGTTCTGCGGGGCGCTCATACACGCTGCAAAGACTTCCTCAATCCAACTATCCGGCACCCATGAGCCAAACAAATCCGCCATAGAGCAGACAAAGATGGTCTGTCCTGTTTTCTTCGCGATAGGCTCCCCCATCCGGTAACGATGCAATGTCGGACTGAAGCCAAAGGGGAATGGCGCGTTTACAGCCTTCCCGTTCTTTCTCTGGACTAAAAGCGGCTTGTCCAATTCAGGCGGTTCCTGTTTTACGAAGTTCTCTTTGGTTTTTACGCCTCCGGTGCTCCAGCCGCCGAACCGCTCCGCAATCCTTCGCGCATAACAATATTCGCAGGCATGCAGACACCCAGTAACCGGATTCCATGTGCTGTCGCACCATTCGATTTTTGTTTTATTCATAGGCATTTCCTTCCTTCGTACTGCGTCATCTTTAAC
>CATJIF010000160.1 GCA_949740445.1 uncultured Peptostreptococcaceae bacterium
ATAGCCGGGATGGTTACAAATCATAGCAGAAAGCCCGACACTGCGATTGCGTTCTTGAATGGCAGCAAGCGAACCAATGCATAGATCTGCTTTAGACAAACAAAACGCACACAGAATTTACTTAACAGAACCAGCGGGATATCAAATCGTCGGTAGGGCCTTAAAAAAGCTCATTTTTCGCTTCGATAAGCAAGCCAGCAAAGCCCATCATATGTTAAATAAATTTCCATCTCAACCAATTTCCCTTTTCCCTTTCGACAAAATTGAATTTCCAAAATCGAAAAGAACACTGCAATCAAAGTATGCTATAATCCCAATGTGAGGTGTTTGAGATGTTCTTTATATATGGAGAAAAAGAAATATCCTATTTGAAGGCAAAAGACAAGCGACTGGGCGAGGCTATTGATAGAATCGGGCATATCGACCGGGCCGTGGACAGCGACCTGTTCTCTTCTGTTGTGCATCATATGATCGGACAGCAGATTTCCACAGCAGCCCAGGCTACGCTTTGGAAGCGCTTAAATGAACGGCTGGGAAGCGTTACAGCAGATGCGATTCTTTCTCTTAGCCGGGAGGAGTTGCAGGCGGTGGGAATGACCTTCAAAAAGGTCGATTACATTTTGGATTTTGCTGAAAAGGTTCGGAATGGGGATTTTGACATCGCAGGTCTTGACGAGCTGACCGATGAAGAAGTGATAAAGAAACTTTCTGCCGTAAATGGCATCGGCGTTTGGACGGCGGAAATGATTCTGACATTCTGCATGCAGCGGCCCGATGTGGTCAGCTTTGGTGATCTGGCCATTCACCGGGGCATGCGTATGCTCTACCGGCACAGGACAATTGACAGGGCGAAATTTGAACGATACCGCAGGCGATACTCCCCTTATGGAACAGTAGCAAGCCTCTATTTGTGGGCCATCGCTGGCGGTGCCATTGCAGAATGGAGCGATCCGATGCCAAAGAAGGCAAGAAAATGACGGGGCAGGAGATGCAGGAGTGGGAATAACGTTCAACGTGTATGCCGATTCACTTTGCCTGCAAAGAAGCCTGGCAGCTTTTACAGAACGCCGATGCAAAGGGGATTAACAATTTGTCTATCACAGGCTGGGTTTGGCGGGCCGATAGCGTTTTACAGCATCTTAAAAAAAGAACACCAGGGCCATATCCGGCGCGCGTCGAAAGGAGAATATGAAATATGAGTAGTTATGCGGTGTATCCGTTTCCATTTGACCAGCTCAAAATCGCATACCAGGGCGATGCTGTTACATGTCTCGTGCGGACGAGCGAACCTGTTTGTAGCGAGGGACGGACAGCTTTGACCGACATGGTATTCCGGCAGGTTATGGAGTATTTGAACGGCCAGCGCTGGGCGTTTGATTTTCCTTATATTCTTCAGGGCACTGAATTTCAACGCAAGGTGTGGCGGGCGCTGTGCGCTATTCCTTACGGCCAGACGCGCACCTATGGGGAAATCGCTGCCGCAGTGGGAAGCCCCAAAGCGTATCGGGCCGTGGGTATGGCGAATCATCAGAATCCTATCTTGATTGCCGTTCCCTGCCATCGCGTCATCGGCGCCAATGGGAAGTTGCTGGGCTATGGAAGCGGCCTGGATATGAAAGAATCGTTGCTTCGCTTAGAGAAAAAAGTCATGCAGGAGGCGGGGCACTGCTGAAGAACGTAAAAACGGCAGAGGTCTTTGCCAAGAGCAAGATCAAGGGAGGCTATGCAAAGCAAAGACTGGATAGAACCATCCTGCTGGCGTCTCCAACGGCAAATACACGCAACAATATACAGCCTGCGGATTTTGCATTTGATGATTTGATGGTGGCATGGCAACGCCGCAGTTCTGTGCGCATGTCATAAGTGATAAACGATACCTCGTAGCTTGTGTTATACTTGCCATGAAAGGAAGTTCCTTATGTTTTTTGTTTTGCGGTGATTCCAATATAACACAAAGAGGCGATTGCCGCTTTTCCATGATTCAGTTGCAGCACATGTATTGCAATCTTACCAATACAAATTTCCCTTCTATTCTAAAAAGAGATTGTATTTTTTGGAAAATATGATATAATTAAAGGAGAAGTCGTTTTACGGCTTCTTTTTTTATGCACTTTTATACCTTCGGCAGGCAGGCGCACACGTCTTTCAAATCCGTGTGCGGCTTTGCCAGTCGGATGCAGAGAGGAAGAGTGCATAGATAGAGTTTGTGTGTTGAGAAGCAGGATTGGACGCTGCGGAGGAGTTACCGCGGCGGGAAGAAAGGAAAACGATGAAAGGGATTTTAATTATTTGCAGCGGCAACGAGCGGGGAAAGCTCTGGCGTTTGGAAAACCGCCTGCGGCAGGAACTGGGCATGGAGGCGCAGCAGCAGCGCTTGCGCATAACAGCGCTGCCGCAGGAGGAGAAATGCATTTGCGTGCACGCCGGAAGGCGCAGGCGGATGCTGGCGCTTTCGCAGATTTTATATCTGGAAAAGCAGCTGCGCAAGGTAATCGCTGTCCGGGAACAGCAAGAGTCGGTCAGCTTTTACAGCCGCATGGAGGAGGTACTGTCGCAACTGCACTGCGGCTTTTGCCACTGCCATAAAAGCTATGTGGTAAATTTGCAAAAAGTAATCTCTTTGGACAGCAACGGCTTCCACATGGCAGACGGAGCGCTAATCCCCGTAGGACAGCGCCGGCAGAGCGCCGTATACCGGCAGTACGATGAATTTCTGACAAAGAAAAGCCCCAGGGGATATCGGGCGGACGAAATCTTTTCCTGCTTTGAAATCTGAATGGGGTAAAATCGGCGCAATTATCAGGGCTGCCGGAAGGCGAGCGCCTCATCGTTTTTTCGGTTGATCCAGGCGACGCAGGAATCCATGGCGCAGCGGCAACCTTCCGTTTGACGCAAGGCGTGAAGCATGACGAAATCGTGAAGCGCGCCGGGAATTAGAAGCGGGGCGACAGGAACGCCCGCGCGGCGCAGCCTGCGGCCAAACGCAAGGCCTTCATCGCGCAGCACATCGGCTTCGCCGTTGACAATCATCGCCTGCGGAAGCCCTGCAAGCTCCGAAAGCGAGGCTTTTAGCGGCGAGGCGGTAATGCGGAAGCGCTGCGCTTCCGAAGGGAGGTACTGTTCCCAGAACCACCGCATGCCTTCGCAGTAGAGGTAATACCCGCAGGCAAAGTCGCGGTACGAAGAAGTATCGAAGCAGGCGTCAGTAACGGGGTAGTACAGCAGCTGCTTGTGGATGAAAGGGCCGCCGCGCTGCTTGGCAAGCAGTGCCAGGGCGGCCGCGAGGTTGCCGCCGGCACTGTCGCCGGCAATGGTTACTGTTTCGCTGCAGAGGGAAATACCCAGGGCCTCCGCTATGGCGGGCAGCTGGCAGAGCAGGGAGTAGCACTGCTCGAGAGCCACGGGGTAGCGGGCTTCGGGCGAACGGGAATATTCGGGAAAGACGACGACGCTGCGGGTGCGGGCAGCGAGCTCGCGGATCAGCGCTTCGTGGGTGTCAAAGCCGCCGAACACCCAGCCGCCGCCGTGTATGTAAAGGATAAGATTTTGTGCGGCGGAGGCGGGCTCTGTCGCGCTATTATTTTTTGCCGCGCTTTTTGCCAGGGGGCGCAGGGGAATGTCCTCTGCGGCAACTATGTAGACTGGGATGCGGCCAAAACCGCTGGTATCGGCGTTCAGCCGGCACAGGCGGGCGGGATACATAAAAACAGGGGAAGCCTGCGCCTGCGACAAGACGGCGCGGCCGGCTTCTGGCGGAAGGGAAAAGATCATCGGCGAACGTGCGGTGCGCGCGGCTAACTGCAGCGCCGCCGGTTCCAGGGATACAGGGCAATGCATGAGAAAACCTCCACGGGAAAAAATACCACCGGCATTTTATACCGCCAGCATAAAATACCGCTGGCATAAAATGCACTGGCAAGAATCAACGCCCAGCGTTTGCTTTCAGTATATTCTTCCTGCGAAAAACTTGTGCGAAGCGTTGAACTTTCCCCTTTTTTTTGTTAAGATAAGACAAACGCCCTAAGGGCGTAAAGCGCCGGCAACGGCAGGGGCGGCAAAAACGGCAGCTGCAACGGCGGAGCGTGCCGCTTCAGATAGCGAAACACACAAGCAAGAGCAAAGGAGAAAAGCGATGATTCGATATAAAAGCACAAGAGGAAGCCAAAACGCCAAGAGCAGCGCGCAGGCGATTATCCGGGGAATTGCAGAGGACCGGGGACTGTATGTACCGGATGCCTTTCCGGCGCTTTCGAAGGCACCTGAGGATATGCTGGACTGCGACTACCGGCAGGTAGCGGCAGCTGTACTTCCGGCGTTCCTTTCCGATTATACGCAAGAAGAGCTCAGAGCCTGCATCGAGAGCGCCTACGACAGCAAATTCGAGGCGCCGGAGGTCGTTCCGGTGGTAAAGGCGGGCAATGCCTGGTTTTTGGAGCTCTACCACGGAAAGACGGCGGCATTTAAGGACATGGCCCTGTCCATCCTGCCCTATCTTCTGACAACGGCGATGAAAAAAGAGAAGGAAGAGAGCAAAATCGTTATCCTGACCGCCACTTCGGGCGATACGGGCAAGGCGGCGCTGGAAGGGTTTGCCGATGTTGCCGGAACGGAGATCGTCGTCTTTTATCCGGCCGGCGGCGTCAGCCAGGTGCAGGAACGTCAGATGGTAACGCAGGAAGGGGCCAACACCCACGTATTTGGCATCCGCGGAAACTTCGACGATGCGCAGACAGGCGTAAAGCGGATTTTCGGGGATGAAGCCTGTGCGGCGGAGCTTTTAAAGATGAACTGCAAGCTTTCTTCGGCCAACTCCATCAACATCGGGCGGCTGGTGCCCCAGGTGGCGTACTACGTATGGGCGTATGTGCAGCTGCTGAAGCAGGGCGTGCTGAAGGCCGGACAGCCCATGAATGTGGTAGTGCCCACAGGGAATTTCGGAAATATTTTAGCAGCGTATTACGCCAAGCAGATGGGCATTCCCATCGCGAAGTTTATCTGTGCATCCAACGAGAACAAGGTACTGACGGATTTCATCAATACCGGCGTTTACGACATCAGCGGGCGGCAGTTCCACGTAACCAATTCGCCTTCGATGGATATCCTGATTTCTTCCAACCTGGAGCGCTTGCTGTACCACCTGTCCGGAAACGACGGCGCGCAGGTGAAAGCGCTGATGGAAGGCCTCGAGAAGGATAAGAAATATCAGGTGAGCGACAAAATCAAAGAGGGCCTGAAGGACTTTTACGGCGGCTTTGCCAGCGAAGCGCAGACTAAGGAGGCCATCGGCCAGCTGTACCGCGGGGAGGGCTATCTGATGGATACCCACACGGCAGTCGCTTATAAGGTATATCAGGAGTATAGGGAAGCGACAAAGGACGAAACGCCTGCTGTAATCGCCTCCACAGCCAGCGCCTATAAATTTGCGGAGGCGGTCACTGCCGCCATCGGCCTGCCGGAATTCCGCAACGGCTTCGACGCCATCAGCGCGCTGAACGCGGCGACCGGGGTTCGCGTTCCCAAGGGGCTTTCCAACCTGGAAGGCCGGAAGGTGCTTCACAGCGGTGTCGTGGAAAAGGACGGGCTCTGGGAGGCGGTCAGGACTTCGCTGAAATAGCGGGCGCTGTGCAGGACATCGCGGTATCGGCGCAATCCAGCAAAAAAACAAAGGCAGCAGCAAAG
>CATJIF010000161.1 GCA_949740445.1 uncultured Peptostreptococcaceae bacterium
AACGGGAACGATCAAGCTGCCGGAAGGCGTAGAGATGTGCATGCCGGGAGATAACATCCGGATGGAAATCGAGCTGATTACGCCGATTGCTATCGAAGAGGGACTGCGCTTTGCCATCAGAGAAGGTGGAAGAACAGTAGCTTCTGGAGTCGTATCGAAGATCGACGCATAGAAAAGGCTGACTGGCACGAAAGAAGTAGACACAGTAGAAATTTAAGAGCCATCGCTTTTGCGGTGGCTTTCTTTTAAAATCAGAATCAGGAGGTGTTTTTATGGGAATTACATTGAAAGAGAACGGTTTAAAAGAGTTTGTTACGGCGGAAGAAATCAAAAAGCAGGATGCGCAGACGCAGCAGTGTGCCCGGTGGCTGCATACGAAAGAAGCAGCAGGAAGTGACTTTTTGGGCTGGGTAGATCTGCCGGCGGAATACGACCGGGAGGAATACGCCCGCATCAAGGCGGCAGCGGAGAAAATTCAAAAGCACAGCGAAGTGTTTCTGGTCATCGGTATCGGCGGTTCGTATCTGGGCGCTAGAGCAGCACTGGACTTTATCCAGTCCCCATTCTATAACAATCTGAAAAAGGATACGCCGGACATCTACTTTGTCGGAAATAACATCAGCTCGCGCTATCTGGACGAAATCCTCTCCCTGATCGAAGGCAGGGACTTTTCGGTCAATGTGATTTCCAAGTCTGGAACCACAACAGAGTCGGCCATCGCCTTTCGTTTTTTGAAAAAAGAGCTGGAAAAGCGCTATGGAAAGGAAGGCGCCAGAGAGCGCATCTTTGCTACCACTGACAGGGAACGGGGAACGCTGAAGCAGCTGTGCAACCAGCAAGGATACGAAACCTTTGTCATTGCCGACGACATCGGCGGGCGGTTTTCCGTGCTCACAGCGGTAGGCTTGCTGCCTATGGCTGTGGCGGGGATCGACATCGACGCGGTGATGCAGGGCGCGGCAGATGCCAGAGAGCACTACGATGGCGGCACGGTGGAGGATAACGACTGCCTGCGCTATGCGGCCATCCGCCACTGCCTGGCAAATAAGCGCCGGGATGTAGAGATTTTAGTAAACTACGAGCCTGCGCTGGTGATGTTCGGCGAATGGTACAAGCAGCTGTTTGCCGAAAGCCACGGAAAGGATGGCAAGGGGCTGTTTCCGGTGAGCGCCAATTTCTCCACCGACCTGCACTCCATCGGCCAGTACATTCAGGATGGTGCGGATATTCTGTTCGAAACCGTGCTGTGGGTAGCGAATTCCCGCAAGGACATCTGCATCGAAGAAGATGAGGAAAACATCGACGGTTTGAATTTCCTGACGGGAAAGCCCATGCAATTTATCAATAAGAAGGCCTTTGAAGGCACATTGCTGGCCCACGTGGACGGCAATGTCCCCAATGTCGTGCTGGAAATTCCCCAGGCCGACGCCTATCATTTCGGATACCTGGTATATTTCTTCGAAAAAGCCTGTGGCGTAAGCGGATATCTGTTAAATGTAAATCCGTTCGACCAGCCGGGCGTGGAAAGCTACAAGAAGAACATGTTTGCGCTGCTGGGCAAGCCTGGCTACGAGGAGAGAAGAGAGGCACTGGAGAAGCGGCTGCTGTAGGCGGCAGGAAAACAGGCGCTTATCGTGCACGTTCTGGCGCAAGGCAGAGCTGCGCAGGGAAATGCCAAAGCCCTGTGCAGGAAAGTGCGGGCCAAAGATGCCTGAGGAAAGGAGACTGCGGTATGAAAATCACGGTGCTGGACGGCTATGCGGAAAATCCCGGCGATCTCAGCTGGGATGGCTTTCGCGGGTTGGGAGAACTGACTGTATACGACCGGACTGACCGCACAAACGAAGGGGAAATCATCCGGCGTATCGGAGATGCCCGGGCAGTGATTACCAATAAAACACCCCTGAGCCGTGCGGTGATCGAATCGTGCCCATCCCTGCGGTACATTGGCGTGCTGGCCACCGGCTATAACGTGGTGGACTGTTCTGCGGCAGCGGAACACGGCATCCCTGTTACCAATATCCCCAACTACGGAACTCAGGCCGTAGGCCAGTTTGCTGTCGCACTTCTGCTGGAAATCTGCAATCGCATCGGGCATCACGATCAGGCAGTGAAGGCCGGACGCTGGCAGGAAAGTCAGGACTTTTGCTTTTGGGACTATCCGCTGATGGAGCTTGCGGGGAAAACCATGGGCATCGTGGGCTATGGGCGCATCGGGCAGGTAACAGGCCGGCTGGCACAGGCTCTGGGCATGGAAGTTCTCGCCTGCAGTGTCCATAGGCGTCCAGAGACAGAGCCGACGGTAAACGGTGTTCGCATGGAACCATTGGAGGAAGTGCTGCGGCAGTCCGATGTGATTTCGCTGCACTGCCCGCTGTCTGCACAGACGGAGGGGCTAATCAATCGCAAGACCATTGCGGCGATGAAAGATGGCGTAATCATCATCAACACAGCACGGGGGCAGCTGATCCGGGAACACGACCTGGCGGAAGCCCTGAACAGCGGCAAGGTGTACGCCGCAGGCCTCGATGTACTTGCGGAAGAACCGGCCAGAAGCGACAACCCGCTGCTTGCGGCAAGGAACTGCATCGTTACCCCGCACATTGCGTGGGCATCGAGGGAGAGCCGAAAGCGTCTGATGGATATCGCGGTAGAAAACCTGCAGGCATTTGTCGGCGGGGCGCCGGTCAATGTAGTCAACGGAATCGAAGCAGTTGGGGCAGGGCGTGCAGGAACAGGAGAAAAACAATGAAGCTGATGGCATGGATATTTGCAATACTGATCGTATGGAACCTGGCCGCTTTTTGCGCTATGGGCTGGGATAAACGGCAGGCACAGCGGCAGGGACAGAGGATTGCAGAACGGCGCCTGCTTCTCTGGGCGCTCTGCTTCGGCGGCCTGGGGATTGCGCTTGGCATGGCGGTGTTTCATCATAAGACGAAGCATCTGCGCTTTCGGATCTTTGTTCCGCTGTCGGTTTTTCTCAACGGGGCTGTGGCCGGAATACTGCTGTGGCTCCTGTATCAGAGGCCGTAGAAAAAATTTTCGTTATCAGGGCCGGCGCTGGCGGGCCTGTCATCTTCAGCTGACAAAATCACAGGTACCCCTGGAGGGGATGATCGTTGTATTTAGGCCGCTTCCACTTTCGGATTTTGGCGCAATCCGAAGTGTGAAGCGGTTTTTTGATAAAGAAAAGGAGGACTTCCTTATATGAAAAAAAGAAATCGCCTGACCGCGATTCTGTTAGCCTTTTGCATGACCGTTCTATCGCCCTGCTCAGGCTTTGCCGCCGGGCCCGCCCGGATCGTGGTGAGCGATGAAACCGAATTGCTGAATGCCATCTCTGCTGCTGGCGATGGCGATACCATTGTGATAACGGGAGACATCACCATCAATGACCCTGAATCAAATGATGCCCCCTGGGTAATTTCTAAGAACGTAACCCTCGAGGGCGGAACTCTGATGCTTCGTGCTGGTGGTATTTTGCTGGGCGCAGATGTGACTTTCCGCGATGTAACGCTGTCTTTTGAATCCAGCATCCGCAATGCGGTCATAGCCAATGGGCATACGCTGACGCTGGAAAATGTAGCGGCGGGAAATTACTCTTTCAATCTGTTCTGCGGCGGATTGGAAAAAGGAAGCGGTGAGAATTTTGAAGTTCCTGCTCCTGGCGGAAAGGGAACGATTATCATCAAGGGAACCACAAATCTCCAGAAGAACAGCGATACCTGTGGCTCCGGTAATATCTATGCGGGGAATCTCTGCATGGGCTATATGGGCGGCGATGGTACAGGCGATGACGGGCCGCAAAACAGCTTTTCCGGCAATGCAGTGATTTCTATTGAAGGAAACCCCAAAAGCAATGCCTTGGGGAAAATCTATGCCTGTGGCGCCCAGCAGAGGACGCCAGAAGGAGCGCAGAAAGGCAAGCAGACAACACCGAATGCCGAAGCATACACCGTCGAAGGCAGCGTAACTATCAGCGGCAGCGTCCCCAATGTTGACGGTGCAGGAGCGAACCAAACGCAGGTGACTTATACCGATGCCGGCGGTAACGAAGCAGTTCGGATTATGGAAAACATTTCCAGACTTCGCGTCGCATCGGGAAACCTTGTGCTGACAGACAGCAGCAGCATTGAAAATCTGTCCGTTGCTTCCGGAGCAAAGCTGGATATCAAAGCCCTGGTCAATGCCTCGATTCAGAATTTTGACGGCGGCGGATTTCTGATTTTACAACAGAACCAAGTACTGAAGATTTCCGGAGAGGTAACAGGAGAGACAGCGGTTGCAATCAACAGTCTTAATTATGACAATACAGAGTCCATAGGGATTCCGCAGATAGGCCATACATATATTCAGGCTCCAAATTCTAAGCCAGCATCCTTTCGGCTGTTACCTTACAGTACCCAGCCCCAGACAACTCTTGTTTTGGATGACGCGGGCAACTGGACCGCTTCCAACGGCACTGGGGAGGGAGAGCAAAATCTCATCCAGGATTTCAGGTTTGAAAGCGATACGGTAACTGTCGCCAGCGGCGTAGAGGCAGAAATGCCGCTGGTTGTAGAGAGTGTTGACGGGAATTTTTTTCTGCTGGACTACCTTCCTCTGACAATCCAGATAAATGGCCGGCAAGCCCAGAGGCAAGAGGAGACATATGACGGTGATATATACTATGTATATAAAGATCCGTTTGGGTATTTAGAGCGAATCGAAATGATCGAAAACGTTCTTTATATCACTCCAGATGCCGAATATGGAAAAGAGGAGAGCCCATATGAGATCAGCGTGACGGTTTCTGCGAATTACACGCAGAGCAAAAAGCCGATTACAAGATCGGCGAAGCTGATTTTAGAAGGTACGCAGCCGCCCAGACATACGCACAAATGGGATGCAGCGTGGACAAACGACGAAGCGTACCACTGGCACGAATGCACAGCAGCGGATTGCGATCTGAGCGACAATAGCAAAAAAGAAGGCTATGGAGAGCACACATCCGGCGACTGGATAGTAGATCAGGAAGCAACGGCAACGCAGCCGGGAAGCAAGCACAAGTCCTGCACGGTTTGCAGCTATGAGATGGTAAGAGAGACAATTCCTGCCACAGGAGAAGAAGTGCCGCCCACAGAAGAAACACCGCAGCCGCCCAGCCATACACACAAGTGGGATGCAGCATGGACAAA